>CAYGUR010000035.1:0-17657 GCA_964353035.1 uncultured Comamonadaceae bacterium
GATGAGCATGGCAACAAACACTACACGTAGTGAAGCGCTCATCGCTTCAATCCCCGCTGCATCTTCGAAAAAGTGCTGCGAAATCACCTCAGGGTAAAGCACTAGTCCGTGACAGAGAATGAGTACACCACCAACGTTCATTAAAATGAGTCGTTTCATGGCTGTAGTGAGCTCTTCTTGACGCTTTTCAGCAATGAGGGTAGAGATCACCGTTCGAGTGGTGTATCCGACGCCCATGACCGTGACAAAAGCAAGCATGTAGGTGCTTCTAACAATGTTGGATACTTTCAGTTCCATTCCGCCCACTTTCTCAACGAAGAAGAAAAAGGTGGTCCAGGTGGAGAGTGCTACAATCTGCTGTGCAATTAGCGGCAGGGAAAGTTTCATTAGACGTCTACCAACACCCCTTTTGACCTTCAAAATCCCTTGTAGGAGTCCGAATGAATTGTTCTTGTACTTCCAAAATGTATAGCTCACAAGAAAAATTCCACCGGCTACTTCAGAGAGTAAGGTTGCCAAAGCCGCTCCTTCGTGCTTCATCTCTGGAAACACACCAATCCCGAAGATGAGGAGGTAATCGAGTAAAATGTTCAGTCCGGCAGTAACACCCATAGAGACTGATAGTATGGTTGTTTTCCCAGAACCGATGTACAGACTGTTCAACACCATGAGGGGAATGTAAACTAGCAATCCAATACTTCTGATTGAAAGAAATTCACGCATCACCAACAGCACGCTTTCTGACTGAATGAGATGCTGATACGCATACCGATCTAGCACGAAAAACAGGCCGTAAAGAACCACCCCCATGGCAAGGGCAATGCGAATGCCCGTTCCAAACCAGACGCCCACTTCACTGTCTTTCCCTTCGCCAATCTTTCGCGCGATAAAAATCTGCGTACCTGATGAAAGACCAATGCCGAACATGATGGCGGTGATGTAGAGCATACTAGCTACGCCGGCACCGTTCAAATAGTCTTCGCCCACCTCACTCAAAAATACATTGTCAGTAAGCACTACTAAGAATTGCACAAAAGCCCCAAGAGAGAGGGGAAGAGCAATTCTAATGAGCGACTTATAACTAATATCGAGGTGCTTAGCCATTGAAGTGTTTGATGATGCCTTCGCTATTTCTAATGCTTTGTTTAGCCCACTTTAGTTTAATGGTTGTCATTTCTTCTTGTGACAGTTTCCAATCGATCTTTTCTGCTCGAATTCGTTGTGTCAACTCGTAAAACGTCAATGCTGCTGCTACGCTGATATTGAAGCTTTCTGTGAATCGGTGCATGGGGTTGCGCACAAACAAATCAGCTTCGTCTATCACCTCTTGCGATATACCCGATACTTCGGTTCCAAAAACGAGGGCAATAGGCGTTTCTAAAGGCAAGTCTGCAATTTGATAGTCATCTTTATGCGGTGTTGTTGCTGCTATTTTATAGCCTTTGGCTTTCAATTCGCGCAAACAATCTACCGTATTTTGCTCTTTTGAATTGTACCGATGAATGTTAAGCCATTTTGTAGCTCCCATGGCCACGCCCTTGTTCACCTGCCATTCATTGTCGTTCTCAATAATATGTACATCTTGAATCCCAAAACAGTCGCAGCTTCGCAGCACAGCGCTCGCATTGTGGGGCTGATATACATTTTCAACAACACAAGTAATATGTCGTGTACGTTCTTGAATCACTTTTTCGAACTGCTGGTCGCGCTCTTCTGTCATGTAGTTCTTCAAGAAATCATATAATTTCTCCATGTCATAAGGCAAAAAAAAAGCCTCCCGTGAAGGAGACTTTTGAATGATTTGCGAGGTGAATTACTTCACTTTCGTAGAAAGCTCAGCTCCTGGCTTGAACTTAACAACTTTTTTCGCTTTGATTGTGATTTCTTTACCAGTTTGTGGGTTACGTCCTTTACGTGCAGAACGCTCAGAAACTGAGAATGATCCAAATCCAACAAGAGCAACACGGTCACCCTTCTTAAGTGCAGATGAAGTTGTGTCGATCAATGCATCTAGTGCACGCTTTGCGTCGGCTTTAGAGATTCCTGCTCCTTCTGCCATTGATTCTACTAATTCAGCTTTGTTCATTTTATCGATTTTTTAAGTTAGACATTCGATGAATCGCGACAAATATATAGGCTAAAAGTCGCGACTGGCAAGGATTACATAGAAAAAACTCCTGTTTTGTTGAAAACTGCGGATAAATGTTGAAAACTATGGGTTATTTACCCCCTTTTCCGCTTGAGATAAGGCTTTCAGGTCCAGACTGGAATCCAAATGTGAACCTTTTTTGATTCGAGTTGTAATAGTATTTTATAGAAGAATTGCCATCTTAACTCCAAAATTACAATACATGAAAAATCTTTACCTAGTAAGCACTTTTTTCTTGGCAGCGTTCACAATGAATGCCCAAACAACTCATTTCGTTGAAGCAGGCGGGGGTCCTGGAGGAGTAGCCCCATATTTTGACCCTCAATTTATTACCATTGAGGTAGGCGATATTGTAGAGTGGGGAAATGTCAGTGGTTTTCACGGCATTGAAACAACTTCAGGTCCTACTTCTTTTGGAACTGGAAATGCGAACGCTCCTTGGACCTACTCATTCACTTTCACCATTGAAGGTGTTTATGAGTATGAATGTCCGGTTGGCAGCCATGCCCTTACTCAATTCGGAACCATTACCGTTGTTGCTCCGCAGAATATTTCTGAGGCTACAGCTAAAGTTGATTGGAGTATCTACCCAAATCCAGCAAACTCATTTGCTTCTGTAAAAATTGACAGTTACGGGCAGTCTGGCCTGTTGTCTATCTACAACCTCACGGGTGCAGTAGTAGCAACGCAAACTGCACAGTCTGGAACAACACGGGTTGATATCAACAATTTGTCTAAAGGAATTTACATCATTGAGTTGAACATGAACGGCGTGTTAGAACGACGAAAGTTCACCATCAACTAATTTAAAAGGGGCTTCGGCCCCTTTTTTTATGCCAAATAGCGAAGGAAATAGGCCGCTGAAGGACGCACGCGGTAATCCTTCGTCTTGTGAATGGCCATAATGTTCTGCTGTTCATCTACCAATACAGCGAAGGGTTGATGCAGCCTTGTTTTGAAACCAAACAATGAAAGGCCCATGGGTAAAATTGGCCCTGCCGCCAATCCTACTTTCTCACCATAAGCAACATTCAGGTCCTGAAGATCAAAAATACCGTCGACATAGGATTTCGATTTTGGCGTCTGGCTTGAAATGAAAACAACAGAAGTTCCTTTGCGCTGAAATTCATCAAGCTTTGCATTGAGGTCGTTTTTTTGATCTACACAAAACGGACACCAGTTTCCACGATGGAAGACCAATAGTCGTTTTCCTGCAATGGAGCGAAGGTCTACTGATTTCCCGTTGCTGTCTACAAAAGTCCCATCAGGTAAGGCAGAACCTATTGCTAATCCGGTCTTATCTTTGGGTTGTTTCGCGTAAGCAAAATTGTACAGCAGCCATCCCAACAAGGCAATCGCTGCTAACATCACATCTAAAGCCAATCCATCTTGATTGATTTTGAAAGAAGCGAAGGAAATCAAGGTTGTGATACCCGCACCCACTGAAATAAGAATCGACATGAAACTGGCGTTCGCTTTCGACATCGTGTAAATGTATATAAACCAAAAAGCGGCCAAAACATGCGTCAACATTGCAGCGAATGCCGTCAAAGAAGATAAATCTTGAGCAAAATGAATCCCTGTGATGGTTCCGCCAACGAGAAGATAGACAAGGTAAAGGGTGATGAAGATCGATTTTAACATGGTATTTTCCTTCCTTTAAGTTTCGCAAAGATAAGGTGAAAACTTGTGCTAGATTGCCGAACTTTGCCCCATGAGTAAAGGATTATTCGTAGACCACAAGGTGGAAATTAGATTCGCTGACATTGATGTCATGGGGCACGTGAACAACGCAGTCTACCTCAGCTACTTCGAACAGGCAAGAATGAGATTCTTTCAGAGACTCATTGGAGACACCTGGGACTGGAACAAGTCAGGTGTGTTACTCGCGCACAATGAAGTAGACTATTTTGAGCCAGTTTTACTCCAAGATGAGCTAGTGGTTACAACGTGGTGTAGCAAAGTAGGCAACTCTAGCCTCACGATTGAGTATGATGTCTATCGCACTCCATTAGGTCAAACGACAAAGCGACTTTGTACCAAAGGTAAATCTGTAGTAGTTTGTTTTGATTACGTGAAGAAGCAAAAAATTGCTGTTCCCAATGAGTGGAAAGAAGGGTTGATCAAGGCGTGAGTTCGATGACCTTTGTTTCGTAAGCTCGAAGATTGAGTGATACGCCTGATTGGAAAACTTCGTCAGTGAGTATGTTTCGTCCTGACATTCCATCAAATTCCTTTTCAAAGCGTTTTGTTTCAACCTGCTTCGCTTCTCCGTTCAGGTTCATCATAACCATAATTTTTTTCTTTTCGCTCGCGCGGAAGTACACATAGATTCCATCTTCGGGTACAAAATGCGTCAGACTTCCTGTGAAAATTTCAGGATTGCTTTTTCGGTACTGTCCCAGCTGCGCGAAATAATTGAAAAGTTCATTTTCGAATGCAGTTCTTCCAGTGGAAGTAAACTTATTCAGCGAATCACTAGGCCATCCGCCTGGGAAATCTTGTCGAACTAGCCCATCGGGATTCGCGAAATTCTTCAACCCTATTTCGGTGCCATAGTACAAGGAGGGGATACCCCTGGTTGTCATTATAAAAGCAAAAGCCGTTTTGAGCTTTTCAGGATTTTCGCCCACCACAGAAAAAACTCTACTCAGGTCATGGTTGTCTAAAAAAGTTACGTTTTGAGAAGCATCTTTGTAAGTGATGTCTTTGGCGAGGGTATAATAAAGTCTTGAAGCTCCTTCAGTCCAACCAAATTTCTGGTTCAAGGCGTCATTCAATGCGTAGTGAAGTTGAAAGTCTGTAACAGACTGTAAGTTAGAATCATATCCTTTCGAAAGTCCATTATCACCGGTGAACCAAGCTTGAATTGGAGTGCCATGTACCCACGTTTCTCCGAACATGAAGAAGGACGGAAATTCAGTTAAAACACGATCAGCCAGCTCTTTCATAAATAGTTGATCTGGATAGGCGTAAGTATCTATACGAAAGGCATCAACACCGAAGTGGCCAATCCACCAGAGGCTATGTTGTATCAAGTAATTCGCCAAATGCGGATTGCGTTGATTGAGGTCAGGCATATGGTGATCGAACCAGCCATCTGACATTTTGAGGACATCCGACTCACTAGAATAGGGGTCCATTAACGTTGGCGCTTTGTAGGATGTTTTGGTGTATTCAGGCCAAAAATTGATCCATGAAGAGTCAGGAAGGTCTTTGTAGATCCAATGCTCATCGCCCCAATGGTTGTAAACAATGTCTTTGATCACCTTGATGTTTCTTTCATGACAAGCAACTACGAATTGCTTGTAGTCTTCATTAGATCCAAGTCGCCTATCAATACTGTAGATATCAGTTGGAGCATATCCGTGGTACGAAGCTTTAGGTTCGTTATTCTCCCATACAGGATTGAGCCACAAAGCAGTAACACCAAGTTCTTCAATATAATCTAGATGTTCTTCAATGCCTTTTAAATCTCCGCCATGTCGGTCAAACATATATGCTCTGTTCAACTTCGTTTCATTCATGTCGAGATGCACATCATTGGAAGCGTCGCCATTCGCGAAGCGATCAGGAAATACGAGGTAGATGTAATCAGAAGGGGAGAGTCCTGCTTGACCTTGAGCCATTTCCGCTTTAGCGCGAATCATGTAAGGGTAGTCAAACGAAGTGTTTTCTTTTTGGAACTTCAAGGTAATCTCCTTGGTGGGAGTGCGAGGATCAATCTGCAATTCAACGAACAGGTAGTTGGTATTCATCACCTGTGTTGTGCGCACCAGTTGTACATCTTCATCGTTCAAAGAAGCCTCGAAATTACCGATATCATTGCCATAAACCAGTAATTCGACGCGCGAAGATTCCATTCCACTCCACCAGTATGGAGGTTCAACTTTTTCGATAGACTGTTGACCCCAAGCAAAGCATTGTAAACAAAGGAATACAAGGGTAATATGAGTTTTCACTATTCGGCTTTTCATTAATAGAAGATGAAGGTAATGATATGAAATTCAAAAATTAGCTACATTTACAAAGTGTCTAAAGTACACATTGACGTTACAAATAAATAAACCAACATGAAGAAACTTTACACTTTATTGATGGCATGCGGCTTAGTGAGCGCAATGTCAGCCCAGGTTGATGTTACGTTTTCTGTAGATATGAACAATGAAACTGTTTCGGCAGATGGTGTTCACGTTGCAGGAAGCTTTCAGGGATGGGCAGTAGATGGAACCCCAATGTCTGATGACGATATGGATGGAGTTTACGAAGTAACCCTCTCTTTGGAATTGGGTGATTACGAATTCAAATTTATCAACGGAAACGATTGGCCATTTGAGGAAACTGTTCCAAATGCTTGTCGTGTGGACCTTTCAGGAAACACAAATCGTGGGATTAGCGTAACCGAAGCAACTACATACGCAGTTTGTTTTGGAAGCTGTGCTCCTTGTGGAATGAACACAGTTCTTTTGCGTGTAGACATGTCGCAAGAAGAAGCAGTTGCACCTCAAGGTGTTCACGTTGCTGGAAACTTCCAAGGATGGGATCCAAGTACAACAATGCTTTCTGATGAAGATGGTGACCTTGTTTATACACTTGCCTACAGCTATGACCCTGCAATGCTTGCAGATGACAATGGCGACCTTATATATAAGTACATCAACGGTGATGATTGGGTTTTCCCGAACGAAAGTATTGATGCAGCTTGTGGTGACGGAACGGGCAATCGTTTGATTGAAGCAGTAGGAGTGAATGTTGTTACGGATGCATTCTGTTTCAACTCTTGTACATCTTGTGTTGCACCTACCGAAATCACTTTCCGCGTAGATATGTCGTTGCAAACAGTCTCTCCAAATGGAGTGCACGTTGCAGGAGCATTTCAGGGATGGAATGCTGGAGGAACTCCTATGTCAGATGATGATTCTGATGGAATTTATGAAGTGACTTTGGCTTTAGCGCCAGGTTCATATGAGTACAAATTCTTGAATGGAAATGATTGGGAAGGTGCTGACAATGACAATGAGTCTGTGCCAGCTGGATGCAATTCGAACGGAAATCGTGTTGTTGTCGTTGAAGCAGACATGCCTCAAACCATTACATACTGCTACAATCAATGTACTGCAGAATGTGTGAATGATCCAGATCCTGCAGACATCACCTTTAGCGTAGACATGAGTGAAATGACGGTATCTCCTGATGGAGTGTGGTTAATGGGGTCTTTTACGAACCCACAGTGGCAAGCTGGAGCAACGATGATGACTGACGATGATGCTGATGGTGTATACACAGCAACAGTAAACGTTTCAGGATCCGCTGATATTCAGTACAAGTTTACAAATGGTGATCCTTATCCAGGTGGAACTATTGATCCAACAGTGGAAGAAATGTATGATTTCGAAACAAACGGTTGTGGAGTTGCCAACGGCGTTGGTGGATTCAATCGAACGCACGTTCGTTCTGGTGTTCCAGAGGAACTTGATGTAGTTTGCTTTGATTCGTGTGTAGAATGTGGAAGTGGATTGAATGATTTGAATGCTTCTCAGTTCGCTGTATATCCAAACCCAACGAACGGTGTGTTGAATATCAATTCATCTGATTTTAGCGGTCTGACTGAAGTTCAGCTTTTCAATGCCCAAGGAAGAATGGTGAGCAATCAAGTGGTAAACTTCACGCAAGGACAAGCCACAAGCATTGACGTAAGTCACCTTTCAAATGGTGTATATGCAATCTCTTTAGTATCAGGTGGTTCTGCATCAACACAAATGATTGTGAAAAAATAACTTCAGATTTACCGAACATTTCAAACGCCTCTACCGTAAGGGTAGGGGCGTTTTTATTGCAAAAAACTATTTAACCATCCTAGATAGTGGAAAAATTACTTTCGACTAGCATTGATAACGTATTTGAAGACGCTATATTTGAACCGCAATCTGATTGTACTATACTTCTAATAATCGATTTATGAAAAAATTACTACTTATTCTAACTGCTGTAGTGTTCGCTTTCACAGCACAAGCCCAAATAACTGGGGCCTCTGTTGAGGTGTATCAAGTGCACACTGGTATGGTTGGGTCTACTGACCTAACTGGTTACACTACTTACCGTCTGTATGCAGACTTAACAAACGCCGATGACTTCTTGTCTGCTATTTATGGTATTGCGGGCACACCTTTGGAGATTTCAACTGACACTGAATTTTGGCATTCTGACTTCGGAGGAACTACCGGTCCTCAAATTAACCCACTCGTTTTCGGAACTTTCCCAGAAGCTGAATTTGACAGTTTTGTTACTATTGGACGTGCAAACTCAGCTGATCCTGGCGCGGGCATAACTGCTCAACAGGCTGCAAGTGAACCATGGGTTGATACATTTAATTCTGGCGCAGACATCTTAATCAATGGTGCCATTGGTGGTGCTTGGTTTACCCTTTCTGGAACGGGCTCTGTGAACGGAGTTGCTGGTGATGATTTAAAAATCTTAATCGGACAATTCACAACACAAGGTTCTTTCTCTGGTTTCGTTAACGGACAGGTATTCGTTAATGGAGATAATCAAAACATTGACATAGGCACATGTTTCCCCTTCTCTGCTGATGAGGCAGCTGTGTTTGGATGTACTGATCCAATCGCTACCAACTACGATGAAAATGCTGATGTTGAAAACTGCTCTTGTGATTACAACTGCCTGCTTGCTGTAGATGCTGTAAGCACTACTCCTGTTACTTGTAACGGAGACACGAACGGTTCTGCTTCAATTGTTGCTTCAGGTGGCTACGGAGCTGTTACTTACCAATTAGATGGAGGTAACGTCTTGGCCGTAAGCAACTTCAACAACCTTGCAGGTGGCATGCACACCATTCTTGTTACTGACTCTGAAGGATGTACTGCTGAATTGGATTTCGAAGTTCCTGAGCCAGACGACGTAACTGTTGCTATCTCACTTGAACAACCGATTCTTTGCAATGGTGCTGGAAATGCAATCATCAACGGAAACGGTGCAGGTGGTACTGGAGAAATCATGTACGACTTGAGTGCAGGATTAGCCAATCCACAAGCTGATGGTTCTTTCGAAGGTCTTGGTGTTGGTACTTATACCATCTTCGCAATTGACGAAAATGGATGTACAGGACAATCAACTCCCCTGAACGTTAGCCAACCTCTTGCTATTCAAGTGAACATCACTAGCGAAGTTGATGCTTCTTGTAGTGATTCTCAAGACGGATTGATCGTAACTCAGTCTTTCGGTGGAACAGGAACACTTACGTTCTCTGTTGACGGTGAAAACTTCCAATCGAGTAACATCTTTAACGTTGGCCCTGGTGATTATGTAGTAACTGCAATGGACGTGAACGGTTGTATCGACCTTTCAAACAATACGGCTATGATTGGTGCTCCTGATCCAATTGAATTAAACCTCAACGTAGTGAACCCAACTTGCTTTGGTGATGCTGATGGTATGATTGGTGGAACTGCAACTGGTGGAAATGGTGGTTTCATGTACTCTATTGAGGGAGGTGACATGACTGCTACGGCTAATTATATGGACCTTGCAGGTGGAACGTACAACATTACGGTTGTAGACAATGAAGATTGTTCTTCATCTGTAGACGTTGAAATCGTTGAACCGACTCAAGTTACATTCACTACTGAAGCTTCAGGACCTCTTTGTGCTGATGGTGGAAATGGTCAAATCATTGTAAGAGGCGCAGGTGGTACTGGAGACTTGATGTATTCAATTGATGGAAGCACTCCTGAAGGAAACAACACGTTTATTGATCTTGAAGCTGGTGATTACATCATCGCTGTAATGGACGAAAATGGTTGTACGGCTGAAGAAGGCACCGTCACTCTTGATAACCCTGAAGCTTTGGATGCTTCTGGTTCAGAAACTGAAGAGTCTGCTGCTGGAGCGGCTGATGGTTCAATTGATTTAACTGTAACTGGTGGGACTGGTGATCTTACATATGATTGGACGGGACCAAACGGATTCTCAGCTGATACTGAAGACATCGACGGACTTGAAGGTGGAAATTACGAAGTGACAATTACAGATGAAAATGGATGTACTACAACATTCTCGACTGAAGTTACTACTGGTATTTACGAACTAGCTTCTGGAATTGAATTCACTGTTTCTCCGAATCCAAGTAATGGAATGTTCGTATTGAACATCGAAGGATTGAATGGTGAAAAAGTAAGCTATGACATTCTTGATGCTAGCGGAAGAATGATTTCTTCTGTTCAGTTGAATGCTGCGGAAGCTACTCGTCATGAAATCAACATGTCTGGTGCTGCTAACGGCATGTACTTCATGAGCATTACTGTTGGTGAGTACTCTACCACAACACGCATTATCAAGCAAAACTAATTTGCTTACAACTTATATTAAAGGGGGCTTCGGCCCCCTTTTTTTGTGCCCTATTTGTGTTAATTTATCATGTTTGAACTTCTGTTGCTTGTAGCAGTTACTTAGAATGACGAAATTAAACCTTCGTTACTCGACCATATTCTTTCATGATTAATCATCCTGTCTCTGACCATCTGCTTTTAGTGAACCGATTTAAAAAAGTTCGCGCTAGAACTGAAGAGTTGGTCCGCCCGCTTCACGCCGAAGACTTTACCCCGCAATCTGCCTTGTTCGCGAGTCCGCCTAAATGGCACATAGCTCACACAACCTGGTTCTTCGAAGAAATGATTTTGAAAAACTTCGACCCCAATTACACCGTTTTTGATGCTTCCTTCGGATACCTCTTCAATTCTTATTACAATAGCATTGGCGAAAGAGTAGAACGCCAATCAAGAGGATTGATCACTCGTCCGCCAGTAGAAGAGGTGATGAAGTATAGAGCGCATGTAGATGAGCACCTCGCATCTTTTGTTTCTGAAAATCCATCTGATGAAGTTCTTGCATTATTGGAACTTGGAATCAATCATGAAGAGCAGCACCAAGAATTGCTCATGACGGATCTAAAGTACACCTTCAGTTTGAACCCAACCCATCCTGTTTATAGCAAGTCGCTTGGCTATGTAAACAAATCAAACCAAGAAGAGGGATGGTTGTCAATACCAGAAGGTATCTACTCAATTGGCGCTGAAAATAAAGGCTTTGCCTTTGACAATGAACATGGAAAGCACTCCGTATTTTTACATTCCTTTTCAATTGCGAAAGGACTTGTGACCAATCAAGAGTACATTGAATTCATGAACGCTGGCGGATATTCGAATCCAGCATTGTGGCTTGACGAAGGTTGGGCTTGGGTAAAGGAAGTAAAAGAAAGCTCACCCTTGTACTGGAAGCAAAATGGAGACACATGGATGCAGTATTCACTCGAAGGACTCATTCCTGTGAACCCCAATGCCATTCTAACCCACGTCAATTTTTATGAAGCTTCGGCCTTTGCTTTGTGGAAGGGGATGAGATTACCAACCGAATTTGAATGGGAAGCGGCTTCACATCAACTGCATTGGGGGAACAGCTGGGAGTGGACTGCCAGCGCCTATTCGCCATACCCTTTCTTCAAAGTGGCTGAAGGTGCCGTGGGCGAATACAATGGGAAATTTATGGTCAACCAAATGGTCCTTCGCGGAGCTTCTCCAGTAACAGCTCCCGGACATTCACGAAAAACGTATAGAAATTTTTTCCACCCACACTACCAGTGGCAATTCAGCGGAATTCGTCTGGCAAAACACAATCAATGAATCAGTTTAAACTAGATGTTGAAGAAGGCTTATCAGCATCACCAAAAAGATTGCCTTCAAAGTATTTCTATGACGAAATAGGAGACGCGTTGTTTGTGAAAATCATGAACATGCCAGAATATTACCTGACCAATGCTGAGATGGAAATCTTCCAAGAACAATCTGATGTCTTGGCTGCTGCACTTGTCCATGAAAACAAATCTTTTGATCTGATTGAACTGGGTGCAGGTGATGGCACGAAAACAATTCATCTGCTACGCACATTGCTGAAAACAGAGTCCTTCGTGTACAAACCCATCGATATTTCTCAGCACGCATTGGATTCTTTGAAAAAGTACTTAACCAAAGAGTTGCCTGACCTGCAAGTGGAAACGCAACAAGGAGATTATTTTGAGGTTCTCAAAGGGATTGCAGCGAACGGAAACCCTAAGTCAATTCTGTTCCTAGGATCCAATTTGGGAAACATGCTAGACCACAATGCGACCCGCTTTTTAAAGTCGCTAAATGACGCTATGAACAAAGGAGACCGTCTCCTCTTAGGTTTAGATCAAAAAAAGAGTTCTGAAATCATCTTACCTGCTTACAACGATGCCGCGGGAATAACGAAGGAATTCAACTTGAACTTACTCACACGCATCAATCGCGAATTCACTGCCAACTTCAAGGTAGATCAATTTGAACATGCACCAGAATACGATGAAGAAGAAGGCGTGGCCAGGAGCTTTATTACTAGTAAAATCGATCAATCGGTTTACATCGGTGCACTTGAACAATCGTTTGAATTTAAGAAAGGAGAGCGTATTCACACAGAAATCAGCCGGAAATACAACAAGGAAATCCTTGCCAATCTCTTGGAAAAAACAAACCTGAAAATTTCTCAGGTTCTGATGGACTCAGAGCAGCTATTTGCAGATTATTTACTCGAAAAAACATAAATCATGAAAGCAATTTGGAACAATCAAATTATTGCAGAAAGTGATGATACCATCGTAATTGAAGGAAACCATTACTTCCCGGCAGACGCCATTCAAAAAGAATTTTACAAAGATTCAAAGCATCAAAGCGTCTGTCCGTGGAAGGGAACAGCCTCCTATTACACGATTGTGGTTGATGGCAAAGAAAACCAGGATGCCGCTTGGTACTATCCTGAAGTTTCAGAATTAGCTAAAGCGATTAAGGGAAGAGTAGCTTTCTGGAAAGGGGTGAAGGTAGAAGAGTGAATATTCTTGATTTATTTAAAAGCAGGAAAGCTGCTTAGTATTTTCTCCAATTGAACAAGTTCTTCAATTGTTGTTTCGTGCGACACACTAAAGCGAATGTGTTGATTTCGCTCAACTACAATTACATTTTGCTGCTCTAGGTAGTGAGACAGTCCGTCTACAGCTTCAATACACACCAAATTGGAAAGTGACGAACCTTCTGGTTTACCCAGCATTGTTACTGGAAACTTGCTTAAGACCTGGACCAACTGTTCAGCTCGCTCAATTGATACAGCATGAATTTGATTGATTCCAGATGCGAGTAGCTCTTCAATTGCATTCTTTAAGATCGCCATGGAAGAGATACTCAAACTACCAGGCTGGTAACTCTTCATAGATTGTTTGAATACCCATTCGCCCTCAACATCCTGAAAACTTGCGAATCCTCCAATTTGAGGTGGATAGGCTTGAAAAAACCAATCCGACATGGCCATGAGCCCAAGTCCAAACCCAGCGTATAGCCATTTGTAACAACTGCTGAGCATGACATCAGCTCCCAATTGGCGAAAAGAAATAGGAATGGTTCCCAAACTTTGGGTAGAGTCAACGATGGAAATAATTCCATTCGTCTTGCAATAGCTACAAATAGCTTCGATGTCTACTTTATAACCTGTGTGCCACATCACATGGCTAATCACAATGATCTCAATATGATGCTGTTCGATGGCCTTTAGAATACCTTCGACAGAAATAACATCGTCTTCGGCTTCAAAAGAGATCCAATCAAAACCCAATAATTTCCATGGTAATGTAATGGAAGGATAATCGCCTTCAATCGTTAACACACGCTTTCGCTCACCAGATAGTCGTTGTGCCACAGCAGTTAATCCGTAAGAAGTGTTTGGAACCAAGGCTACTTGTGAAACATCGGCATCCATCAATTGGGCAACCAACTGACGTGTTGGAAGGTCTAACTCTGAGCGCCATTCGACAGCTGCAATGCTGCCCGAAGCTACCAGCTCATCTAGATACCGTTTGGCAATTTCTGCTGATTGAGCAGAGATTTTACCCGTTCCTGCGGTGTTCAAATAGATCATAGGTCAAAGATAGTTGAAGTTTAGAGGAATGGATTCTTCCTGTATCTTGCAATTTCAGAACATAACCATGACTCCAAACGAAGAACGAATTATTCTGAATGCTTTCCAAGCTGCTGAGATGAGTAGGGAAGAGGAGGAGCGTTTTTTGAAGCTCTGGAAACCGAAAAGCTTCAGTCGATTTGAACTAATGACTGAGGCCGGACAAATAGAACGTCGGTTTTATGTGGTGATTTCAGGTGTTCAGACCATCTATTTCATAGACCGAAACGGCAACAAAATGGTCATTGCCTTCTCATTTGATGGCAGTTACAGTGGTGTATATGACTCCTTTACAGATGGCGCACCGTCTGGCTATTTTTTGGAAGCACTCACTGAAAGTTCCCTTTATTACATTGAACGATCAGACTACGAGCGTTTGTTCGAAGAATTTTCTGGATTCAATAAGTGGGGACGAATCGTGCACGGCGAACTGCTCAGAGGGAGAGTCAAGCGGGAAATCGAACTTAGCACCTTGTCTAGCAAAGAACGATTTGTGAACTTCATGAACCGCTGTCCGAAAGAATTGAAGTCGATACCGCAGAAGTACTTGGCCTCATACCTTAATATGTCTGCAGAGACCTTCAGCAGACTTATGAATTCTGTTCCGTACTAAATCTTGACGACCGTCAACTTTTGTTGGAAATTAATCGCAGACTTTTGTCTAAACAAACACAGGTATGGCCAGAGTAAGCATTTCAGCAGAAAATCAAATAGAGCGATTAAATCGCATCGCGTCTCGACTAAAAGAAATCGAAACCCTTTCACCTAAAGAATTAGTTAAACAACCTACTGAAAACAAGTGGTCCATTGCTGAGGTGATAGAACACATGTATATCGCATACACCTTGTATACAGATAAGTTGAACAACGCCATTGCACAATCTGATACTAATAATGAGTCTTGGACAGAACTAAAAGCTGGTAGATGGGTATCATTGTTGTTGAAAAATTTCCGTCCAAAAAATGGTGTGATCAAAATGAAGATGAAAACGCAAAAGATTTTCGAGCCTAAACGATTGCCATCAAATCAGAGTGCTGAAACCTTGGGTGAAGTTTTTAAGGATATGTATAAGTCTATAGATCATTTAAAGGAATGTGCAATTCAATCCAGAACTAAGAATTGTTCACGCGTAAAGTTTTCCTCAGCCATTGGTCCGGTCATTCGATTCAATGTTCCTGAGGCCATAGAATTTATTCTTCGTCATAATGAAAGGCACATGTTTCAGGTAGAGCTCATGCTGGATTCAGGTTATGAGGGTTATTTCAGTAACAATGCAGCGTAGTTGATACTTGGCAGAATTCAAAAACCACATTCGAGTTCTATAATTAATATTATGTTAAGTTGCATTGCAGAAGAAAAGGCACTGCGTGTGCCCTTTCAATTATGAGGTCTGATAGTTTACTTCAACAACTTCGACATTTCCATTGTCTTTTCATCGTTACCTAATCGTGCATAGATGTCGCGCAAAGAACGAATGGTGGTTGTGTCTTCTGGATTCACTTCGTGGGCTTTTTCTAAGTAAGGAAGTCCAACAGAGAAAATGGCTTTGGCTTCATCCAACAATGCTTTGTAGCGCTTAGATTGTGACGGAGGAACTGCGTTCGCTTCATTCACTTTCTCTACTCCATCATTGAAGTACATTGCTCCAAGGTTGTAGTTAGCGTCGAAGTAATCAGGTTTGATTTCGATTGCTTTCTTGTACGCTTCAGCTGCTTGATCTTGGTATTCTTTTGCTTCTTCGGCCTTACCTTCTTCTTCACGTTGAGCGCTTAGATTGTCATATACAGATCCCATAGAGAAAAAGAGAATCTCATTGGTTGGATCTTGTTCAGCTGCTAAACGCAAGTTCTCTTTTGCCTTTTCATACTCTCCTTTTTGAAGGTAGTAGTTCAGCTCTTCAATGATCAAATTCTTGTCTCGTGGATATTCCTTACGTGCATCTTGGACAACTTGCAACGCTGCTGCTTCATCTCCTTTCTTTCTATGGATATTCGATATGAACAAGAAGACTTCAGGAGTTTGGTATTTTGCACCAGCACAAATTTCATACGCCTCAATGGCATTGTCATACATTTCTGCTCTTTCAAAGCTCAATGCAGCATTGTAGACAGCCTGTGTATGCACTGAATCGTATTCTTGAGTAGCGATTGCATTTCCAAACATGAAGTATTTACCTGCATTCCCGTAGTCTTCCTTATTGTATGAATTGATACCAATGTTCATGGATTGCATCATGATACGTTGAACGGCAATGGTGTTTTCTCTTTCGTAGCTCCCTCGCTTATCAAGTTCGATGGCTTTCTTATAAGCTGTGTACGCTTCATTAAGCGCTTCTGGATTGGCTACAAACAAAGCACTATCTAATGCCAATTGCATGTAGATGTCACCTCGGTAACGCCACGTTTTTTCTTTGACTGCAGCTTTTTCATTGGTGATAGCCTTGTCAATTGATTCTTTTGCTTTGACGAAATCTCCGTCATCGAATGAAAGTTTCGCATTCACAACATCTGGTTGTGCGTATGCCGACAAGGTCATAACTGATACGAATAGAGCGAATAGCGTCTTCTTCATGGTACTTAAGTTGATTTTATTTTATGATGCTAAATTATGAATATTCCATACTGATGAAAGCAAAATACCTGCCAAACCCTAAAATTGATTCCAATTCTAAGGAATTTCCAATGCAAAAAAAGGGCTGCAACATAGGTGCAGCCCTCATTTGAGTAAATACTATTAATCTTCAGTTGGTGTTTCTGGCTCTACTCCATTTTCAGGAGTTTCCCCTTCAATTCCTTCCTCAAATTGCTCATCGTCTTCCTCTTCAGCAGAAATTACTTTCGTCACTGAGGCAATGGCGTCTTTTCCTTTCAAGTTAATCAGTCGCACTCCTTGAGTTGCACGTCCCATCACTCTTAGGTCACTTACACCCATTCTGATCATGATTCCTGATTTATTTACAATCATGAGATCATGTTCATCTGTCACATTCAAGATGGCAATTAGTTCGCCCGTCTTTTCAGTAATATTGAGTGTTTTCACACCTTTACCACCTCTATTGGTGATGCGGTAGTCTTCCACTGGAGAACGCTTTCCGTACCCCTTCTCAGAAACAACCATGATGTTTGATTCTTCATCAGAAACACACACCATGCCTATAACTTCATCGCCTTCATAACCAAGTGTTACACCTTTCACCCCTTGAGCCGTTCGTCCAACTGCACGAACTTTCTCTTCTGGGAAACGAATGGCTTTACCACTTCTCAATGCAAGAATGATTTCATTGCTTCCGTTCGTCAAGCGAGCTTCAAGCAATTGGTCATCTTCACGAATGGTTACAGCGTTGATTCCGTTAGTACGTGGACGAGAATAAGCCTCTAAAGTGGTTTTCTTCACTAAACCTTGTTTGGTAGCGAGAATCACGAAGTTGCTATTTACATACTCTTCATCTTTCAAATCTCCAACAGGGATGTAGGCTTT
>CAYGUR010000036.1:0-14118 GCA_964353035.1 uncultured Comamonadaceae bacterium
TCATTGTACCAGCAGAAATTTCCAAACGAAAAGTTGAGATTGACGCTGAAGCAGAAGCCGAACGCACGCGTAGAATTGCAAAAGGTGATGCAGATGCCATCTTTATGAAAAAGGAAGCTGAGGCGAAAGGGATTTATGAAATCCTCACCAAGCAAGCAGAAGGTCTTGACCGAATTGTTAAGGCTGCAGGAAATCAGCCAAAAGATGCAGTCTTGTTGCTAGTGGCAGATAAGCTTCCAGAACTTGTGAAAACACAGGCTGATGCAATTAAGAACATCAAGATTGATAAAATCACTGTTTGGGAAAATGGTGGTGGAAAAGACGGTAAAACGGCTACATCGAACTTTATTTCTGGATTGTACGGTTCAGTTCCTCCCCTTCAAGAAATGTTCAATATGGCAGGAATGCAACTTCCAAATTACTTGAAAGGAAACGACCTTGAAGACGAAACAGAAGTGCCTGAAGAACCGAGTTCTCCAAAAGAAGATTAATTTTATGGGCGCCGAACAGGCGCCCATTTTTTTATTCCAATATGAATTTATCAATGCCCACTGCATTAACATCCACAAAGTCACTTGTGATTCAAGCACCTTTGACGAACGTTTGGAAGACCCTTACGCTTCCTGAATATTCAAAAAAGTACATGTTCAATTGCGAAGTCATTACTTCCTGGAAAATTGGAAGCTCTATTGAGTGGAAAGGAAACTACCAAGGTTACGACGCCCATCAAATTGGAAAAGTGATTGAGTTCGAACCCATGAGTCGAATTAAGTACAGCACCTTCGATCCCAATTTTGGATTGAAAGACGTTCCAGAGAACTACATCCATGTGACTTATGAACTGCAGGTGCTAGATGAAACAGTGCATCTATCAATCACCAATTCAACCTTTGATGGAAACAAAGAGCGCATGGGGCATATCTTAGAAGGTTGGAGCATGATTCTAGAGAAGATAAAAAGCACTGCAGAGTCCATTTGATTTGCACTAAATTTGCACTCAAAATCTACGCATGAACTCTTTTTTGAAATCATCCATTGGACGACTAAGAATTATCGCATTCATTGAAGGATGCTCTTTTATTTTGCTGGTCTTCGTTGGAATGCCGCTGAAATATTTTTTTGATTCTGGAACGGTGAACAAGGTGGTTGGGCAAACACACGGATTACTTTTCTTGCTTTTTATTGTGGCAACATTTTTAGCCGCAAGCACTTACAAATGGAAGGGGTCAAACACATTTTGGATTCTTCTTTCCAGCATTATCCCCTTCGGAACGTTCATTGCAGATCACAAATTGATGAAGCCTGTGCACGATAAAGAGCGTGCGAATTCTAAAGTTTGATGAATTTCTGAACGCCTAAAACGGCTTCGTTTTCGTCCAAAAGGAAGGCGAAGTAGCTACCAGTATTGAGAAAATCAATGTTGATGGTCGTTCGAAAAGAATTCGCCAAATAGTCCCCTGCGACCAACTGTCCTTGCGTGTTGTAGATTCGAATAATGCGTGTTTCAGACGAAACATTGATCCACCGGAAATTTAATTCAGAAACTACTGGGTTGGGAAACACGAATAAGTCTGTCTCAAAAGGAATAAACTCAAATGCGAGTTCTTCAGAATTCCCTTGCTGGCCTAATTTCAAGCGGTAATAATTCACCTGGTTCGGGGCTGGAGTGGTGTCTTCAATAAAATAATACTCGGTAAATTCACTTCCGCCGCAGACACCAGTGATCAGTCCGGCAACTTCAAAATCTTCGGTCGCTGTTCTTCGTTCCAAGGTTGCTCCAACGCAACTAGCACCGCCTTTAATGCCAAAATCAATACGTACAGTCCCTCCTATTTGTTGAGCTGTAAATTGCGCCAAGATGGGATGCTGAGCGAAACCAAGCAGTCCAAAAAGACAACTAATGAATATTAATAGTGTTCCTTTCATATTCCAATGTTAAAAATACAGTGAAACCATCACTTAATCTTCACAACACACAAACTACCTTTGTAACGAAGAAAAAACTATGAGCAATACACGCCCCCTTATATTAGTCACCAACGATGACGGCATTTTCGCCAAAGGAATTCGAACCTTGGTAGAAGTAATGACTCAATTGGGAGATGTCTGGGTTGTAGCACCTGACAGTCCGCAAAGTGGAATGGGCCATGCTGTTACCATCAACAACATCATTCGAGTTAAAGAAGTGACCTATGATGTGCCCAATGTGAGAGCTTTTAGCTGCAGTGGCACACCTGTAGACTGTGTGAAGCTTGCCATCTATGAAGTTTTAGAGCGAAAACCTGATTTAATTGTTTCCGGTATCAATCACGGTGCGAACAGTTCCATCAACGTTATTTACAGTGGAACAATGTCGGCCGCTGTTGAAGGCGCCGTAGAAAGCATCCCGAGCATTGGATACTCCCTTCTCGACTTTGACGAAGATGCTGATTTTGAACCAGCTCGACCATATGTGAAAATGATTTCCGAAAGAGTCATCAAGCAAGGAATTCCAATTGGAACCTGCTTGAACGTGAACATTCCTAAGCTTCCCTCAGAAGAAATCAAAGGTGTGAAAATTTGTCGCCAAGCGATTGGTTATTGGGCTGATGCCTTCGACAAACGAACAGCACCTGGAGGAAAAACGTATTTCTGGATGACAGGTTCATTCACCAACCCAGACAAAGGAGAAGACACGGATGACTGGGCATTAAATCATGGGTACGTTTCAGTTGTTCCAACACAATTCGACCTTACAGATCACCATACCATCGGACAGCTCAACCAATGGGACCTCAATCTGTGATGCGGAAATTAGACAATATCTGGATTGGAATGCTTGTGGGCATCCTTGGAATACTGGTGGGCTTCTTTCTGTATGCCGTTGTTTGGTCTGGAATGAACGATACTTCCGTAAGGTTTTTCGTAGAAGAAATCTTTTTGGCTTCTAACCTTTTCAAGGATAAAATAATCACTATCAGTGTTTTATTTAACGTACTGCTATTTTGGATTTGCCTTCGAACTGAGTTTTTTGAACTCGGTAAAGGAATCATGGCCATCCTTCTACTTTCTGTTCCACTAATCATCTACTTTTACTGAGATGAGATTCTACGTTATTGCTGGAGAGGCGTCAGGAGATTTGCACGGAGCAAATTTGATCAAAGCGTTCAATGAACTGGAGTCCGGACATGAGTTCCGCGCTTGGGGTGGAGACTTGATGGAAGCGCAAGGCGCAACTGTTGTGAAGCATTACAGAGAGTTGGCTTTCATGGGCTTTATTGAAGTGATTGCGAATCTGCGCACCATTCTTCGCAATATCAAAGTCTGCAAGGAAGACATACTTGAGTACAAGCCAGATGCTGTAATTCTGATTGATTACCCCGGATTCAATTTGCGCATCGCCACCTTCTGCAAAGAGCACAACATTCCGGTGCTCTACTACATTTCACCGCAAATATGGGCTTGGAAAGAAGGACGCGTCAAACGCATCAAACGCGATGTGACCAAACTCTTCGCCATTCTCCCGTTCGAAAAAGCCTTTTATGCCAAGCATGGAATGGACGTAGAATACGTGGGACATCCGCTATTGGATGCCATTGATCAACAAGCCAAGCTCAAAGCTGAAGCAGATTTTCGTTCGCAGAATCAGTTAGAGGGAAAACGAATTCTAGCTGTGCTTCCAGGGTCGCGTAAACAAGAAATTCTGACTTCATTGCCCATCATGCTTGAGGTTATCGAAAAACATCCTGAGTTTCATTACGTGATTGCTGGCGCTCCTGGACAAACCAAGGAGTTTTACTTAGAAATTCCAGGTGTGAAGGAATCAAACTTGGTGTTTAATCAAACTTACGGACTCTTTTCAGCAGCAGAGGCTGGACTTGTCACCAGCGGCACGGCAACGCTTGAAGCAGCCATACATGGAATGCCGCAGGTGGTTTGTTACACGGCAAGCACGGTGTCGTATCACATCGCAAAACGACTTGTGAAAATTAAGTTCATTTCACTTGTGAACCTCATTATGGATAGAGAAGTGGTCAGAGAGCTCATTCAGCATGAATTCAACGCCAAAGAGGTTGAAAAAGAACTTTCACTCTTGATTGGAGAAAGTGATCGACGAACAACGATGCTGAAAGATTATGAGGAATTAGTTCACAAGCTTGGTGGAAAAGGTGCTGCGCAACGAACGGCACAATCTATGCTTGACGTTCTACGTACAGATCAAGTTTCGTCATGAAAAAGTGGTGCTCATTTATCTTCATTTTCTTCTTAAGCCAGCAGTTCTTGGCTCAAGATGAGATGGTAGTTCGCATCGGAATTCACGACAACTCCATCGTTCGCTCAGCGCAAATAACATTGAATGACGGACAGTATGAGTTGAAGAACGGCAACACTGTTCTAGCTCAAGTATGACGTAACAACACCTATGCTTTCGCACCTGCTGGTCAAGAAGTTATGGTTTCGCGAAACGGCGTGAAACTAGGCAACTACAAACGTATTGTTATCGCCTCAAAAGAATGGGAAAGCAGTCTACGGGTGAAGGCGCGCTTTTCTACTGGCAGAGAAGAAACAAACCTCTATCCTGATAATTTAGTGATCACCAGCAAATCAGGCTCACTGGTTCTGGTGAACGAAGCGGACATTGAACGCTATGTTGCTGGGGTGACAGAAGCCGAGGCGGGAAAAGGACATGAAATAGAGTACTACAAAGTACAGTCTGTGATCAGTAGGACGTATGCTTTAGCCAACATGGGGCGACATTCAACGGAGGGATTCAATGTTTGTGACCAAGTCCACTGTCAGGCTTATCACGGCATGTCGAGGTGGGACGAAAACATTCTGATTGGGACCTTTGAAACGAAAGACCACGTGTTGGTTAATTCCGACATTGAACTCATCACTGCGGCTTTTCATTCCAATTGCGGCGGACATACACTGAACTCAGAGCATGTATGGCGCAAACCGTTGACTTACCTTGTGGGAAGACCAGATACCTTTTGCATGGCGATGCCCCACTCCCATTGGGAAAAAACAGTCAGCAAGCAATCTTGGCTTCGCTACATGGAAAAAGACTTTCCATTGCAGTCATCAGAAGACAGCTTGGCCGTTTTGGCCTTCTTTCCAGAAAGCAAAACACGTTTCTTTTCTGATAGTTTACGCAATTTGAAAATGACGAAGATGCGTTCAGACTGGAAATTGCGCTCTGCTTTCTTCACCATTCATGAATACCAAGACAGCGTTCAAATTGTAGGACGTGGATTTGGACACGGCGTAGGCCTCTGTCAGGAAGGCGCTATGCGAATGGCTGTATTGGGTTATTCAGCCAAAGACATTCTGCACTTTTATTACAAAGATGTGCACTTGATTGATCGAAGACAGATCAGTTTTTTCCGGGAAGATTTTGATTAACCTTTTTTGTAGCCTTTTAACAGCAACTGGCAATTGTCTGAAATACATTTGGTTAAATCAAAATCCAAAACCCATGAAGCACTTATTTCACTTTAAGACAGTGGCCGTTCTTCTGCTCACTTGTCTTACCATTTCCTCCTTCGCACAAGAGAAAGCGAAGATCAAGATTCGAAAAAATCTGAATGGAGAAGTCGAGGTTGTTGAGAAAGACATTGAAATCAACACAGGCGACGATCTTGAAAAAATTCTCAAAGAATTGAACATTCTAGATGAGTTTGGAAATCTCACAGAAGGACAAGCCTTTGAAATCTCGGTTAAAAAACTGGATAAAACAGACCAAGTTCAAGGATATGACTTGAGCTACTTCCCTGCTCCAGAAAACCAGAAGAAAGCCTTTCTAGGTGTTCGACTAAAAGATCCGTCAGAGGAAGACCTTGATGTTCAGGGCGCCTATGTTTCTGGTATTATTCCAGGCTCAGCAGCTAGCGAAAGTCCGCTTGCCGAGGGTGATATCATTGTCAAATTGGATCAAACAGAGGTTTCCAATTACAAGGAACTCGTTTCAGCAATTTTATCTCATGCTCCTGGAGATCAAGTCAAGGTCGTTTATCTACGAGATGGAAAGAAACAAAAAACGAAGGTCGAATTGGGAGAACAAGCACAAGAGCAAGAGCGCTGGTTGTTCACTACACCAGACAGAGCGAAAGCTCCTTGTCCCAACCCTGAAGCATGGGCATTCAATGACAACATTGAATTCAAACAAAAACCTTTTCTAGGTGTGACTCCAGGTGAAGAAGTCGAAAACGGAGTGAAAATCGGAAGTGTTATTTGAGTATGAGCGGCTGAAGAAGCAGGACTGAAAGCGGTTGATGTTCTACTCAAATACGCCGGTTCTGAAATCAATAATTTCGATGAGCTTTCAACCATCATCAAAGCGTCAACAATAGGACAAGAAGTTGAATTGGTCATCCTTCGCGATAGCAAAGAAGAAGTACTTCAAGCAACGTTGGGTGAAAGAAATCAGGGCGACATCAATGGACTTCGCTTTTTCCAAGAGTATGAAGGCATTGACGAAGATGGCACTCATTTGTTCGAACTGGAGCTTGAAAGCGCAGAAATGGAGCAAGGATTTGAAGAGCTCTTTGAGGGTTTAGACGAATTGGAATTGGGGCTTTTGAATCTTCAGAATGAACTTGGAGAGCTCAATCCTGATTCAGAAGCGTTCATCCGCGGACTGGAAGAGCTTGGTGCACAGCTAGAAGCTGAACTCGGTTTTTTGGAAGAACGTCCAAATGGATACGAAGTGAGCAGTGAAATCAATGTTTCTATCTCATTAGATGAAATCACCCCTGAGGAAGCGGCGGCCTTCAATCAGAATGCACAAGAAAAACTTCGTGTGGAAAACGACTTACAACTCGAGCGGATTTCATTCTACCCCAACCCAAATCAGGGACAATTTATGCTCTCGTTTGATTTACCAAGCGAAGAAGCTGTACAAATAATGATTTTCAACGGCAAGGGCGAAACAGTTTATAACGAGCAGTTGAACAACTTCAATGGTGCGTATAGAAACACAGTAGACCTTAGTCAATTTGCCAATGGCGCGTATTACATGCAAATCATTCAGGGCGAAAACAGCTACAGCAAGAAACTCATTAAAGGAGAATAATCGTTCTCAACGGAATGCGAATAAAAGCGAGTAGGGTTTCCTACTCGCTTTTTTGTTGGACAGTTTGACGCATAAAAAGTAGAGTGACCCGTCTATATCTTTAAATTTGCTATAAATGAAATTTATATGACACTTCAACAACTTCGGTACATTGTAGCACTCAATCAGCATCGGAATTTCGTAAAAGCGGCAGAAGAGTGCCTGGTAACGCAGCCCACGCTTACCATGCAATTGAAGAAGTTGGAAGAGGAAATGGGCATCACGCTGTTCGACCGTTCAACGCATCCGCTTGAACCAACACCAACAGGAGTGCAAGTGATTCTTCGCGCTCAAGAAATTGTGCAGCAGTCTGAGCAGCTCTTTGATTTTGTTAAAGGAAGACATCAAGATGTTTCAGGAAAATTTAGAATTGGAATCATCCCTACTATGGCACCTTACCTCCTACCCAGATTTCTGCCTGATTTCTTGAAGAACCATCCGAACACAGAGCCTGTCATTGAAGAGCTTCAAACACAAATTATTCTTTCACGCTTAAAAGAAGGCACGCTCGACATTGGGATCCTTGCCACACCACTCAACGAGCCAGGTATTCGAGAAGTGCCCCTCTTTTATGAGCCGTTTTATTTATATGGTAAACCAGAAGACATCAAGCACTTAGATGATTCATCTCACCTGCCAGATAAAGGACTGTTGTTGCTTGAGGAAGGACATTGTTTTCGTTCTCAGACCTTAGAAATCTGCAAGAAAAAAGCCACTGAAGAGCACCAACTGCATTACAAAAGCGGGTCAATCGAATCACTCAAAGCATTGGTTCAGAAAGGTTTGGGCTACACATTGGTTCCTGCTATGTCTGCTACGGAAACAGACAAGCCGTTTCTAGGATTCTTTAAGAGTCCACAACCCGCAAGAGAAATTGGACTTGTGGTACATAGCAGTTTTGTAAAAGAAAATCTGCTCGAAATTCTTCGTTCCGCCATCATTGAAAGCGTTCCCGAAGAATTTCGAACAGATCATAATTATTTTAAAGTGCGTTGGCGGCAGCTTTAAAGGTTCGCAATTGGTTTTTTGCGAGGATAACGCACAGAGTATTTCAACGTCTTTTCGACCGACGCGCCTGGTTGAATGGTGACTTCCCAAGTGATTTTACCCGTTTCCTCATCGTAAATTGCTCCATCTACACCGTCAACGGTCACTTCAATGTCTGAATCAGAACTCAAAGGAACTTGATCTTCAATCAACACTGTCACTGGCACACTTCGGGTATTCATCACTGTTGTTCTGAATCCACGAATTGATTTTTTCTTCCCACCGAAGGTGGTGGTTTTACATACTTCCTTCACGGCCTCACGCTTGACAACTACACCTGGGTCTCTACCCAATGAAAGTTGGAGGGTGTCAGATGTAATGACAGGGTCAATAAACGACTGCCCTACGTAAGTTCCTTGGAAGTAAATCATAGCCTCGCCAGGAAGCATGTTGTAAGATTCCCAAGCGGTCACATCAGCCGTCAAGAAGGTTTGTTCAAGCAGTTTAGGAACGGTTACGTGGCGGTAGTTCGAAGGAAGATTGAACTTGCGCATATCTACCTCATATTGCTGATTGTCTGAAGGGATGTCGTACTTGATTGGAATGGTAAACTCTGTAACCATGAGTTTTTCTACTACACCGGCTTCCATGTCGGATATTTGTATGCTATTCTCAGATCTTGCTTTATCTTCTTCATAAAACAACTGAGGAGCCGAATTGTAGCTCGACATCACCTTGTTTTTTCGGTTATAGAGCTGCGCGAAATAGAGTCTCCATGGCTCGAGGTTCGGCACATTCCCGCCAATTGTAGGATTTCCTGTTGTGAGTGTTAAATCAACATCTTCCCAATCATTGCCTGTATTCTGTATGATCTTAGCTTTATAAGTGACCTCAATAGGACTCTCAGTATCTTTTGAACGTAAGTCGTACAATGGGAACCAACTTGCATCGTAAACGAAGTAACTAAATTCCACGTTCACCTTTGCTGCTTTTTTGGCCAGCACTTTAACAAAGATTTGATTGGTATTTTGTCTTCTTGATTGCTTGCGCGAATCCAATTCATTTTGAAGACGGAAAATGGTCGCATTCAAATCTCTTTCTTCCTGTTCCAGCTCCAGAACCTTGTATTTAATTTCTTTGACGCGTTTGCGGAAAAAGTCGGCCATTTCCTCCAAGTCTTCTACCAGCAACACGGCGTTCGTTCCACCAATGTGTTTGTTGGACTGAAGCATGGAAAGTTCTTCTTGGTAAGTTTCACGAAGTGCTTTTTTGGTCGAAAGTGAAAAGCGAAGGTCTTCAAGGCTATCTTTTTTTGCCTGGATTTCGGGCGAAACCTCATTCATCAATTCCCAATTCACTTCTTGTCGAACCCCTGTAATCACAAAGCTTTCGTCGCCTTTCACTTGGATGCTATTGGGGTCTATTCTACTGGTGATTCCCGTAAACCGGATTTCATTTTCACCCGCTTTCAAATCTACAGATGATGATCTGGTGACCGTTGCTCCTGCGAGGTAAACCGAAACTTGGTCGATTGTACTCTTTGGATTCACAGAATTTTGTGCAGTTACAGAAAGTGCACAGCTCAACGTTGCGAAAACGAAGAGGACAAGCTTGAAGGAATTGTTCATTGTTAGAGATTTTACGTCCGTAAAGTGCAAAAATGATTCCAATTGCACTGTTAAGGAACGCAAATTATGGTGTCATATGACGCACCATAGCCAATCCATGCGCCCAATCCGCCATCAATGTTGGTTTGGATGTTAGCTGGCGAAGCAAATGGACTGCCTTGACTGGCTGCTTGGTCTTCAAATGACGAGATGTATCTGAATGCTCCAAGATCTATGACTGTGCCTCGAATTGCGATGGTATCCCCTACTTTATAGAAGCCTGCTTCTTCATTGCGATCGTCTTCTTTAAAGCTATTCGGAGCTGCGCCTCTGAAATAGGCAAATTCGAAACTCAATCCGTTAAAAAATGCATCATCAGTAGCACTTCCTAGCGGTGCAATGTATGTTGGGTCTTTGACTTCACCTGCATTCTCGCTCCAACTTGGATAGGTATTCACTCTTCGTGCGAACCATCTGTAGGCATTCCCCAGTGTGTCTGGATCGGATAAAATCGCATAGGCGAAGCCCAGCGAATCATTGATAGAACCATCACCAGGTATTTCGAACCACACACTATCAAGCTCAAGGGGGGTATTAATTTTCGTTCGCGAAGTAAGTGTTTCACCACCAGACTCAATGCGCAGATCATAAATTTGATTGGCTTCGCCCCAAATACTCTGATCAAAAGAAGTGTACAAACAGATGTTGAAGGCTGCCAATTGCTCAGCTGAAAATCCTGTCAACTCAGTTACCAGTGGAATTAAATCTTCAGGGACATCAGAACTGCAAATTTCAGTGAGCTGAACTTCGTTTCCGTTATTGGAAACATACACTTCGGCCCCTGTGACAATTAGATTCTCTAAATCATTCAAATTCGTTGGTTCGAAATACCCCTGACTACGTGTGAGAAACACCAAGGGCGGCTGTCCTTGCTCAATGGTGCCTTCAACCACAATCCTCGATTCAGCAGTAGGTAGATCTACCGTAATTTCTTTTTCACATCCCAGAAGTAACCCTGCGATGGTGAGTCCGAACACATAAATCGAAAAATGCAGTTTTCTTGTCATACTAGTCATTACAAGCGAAAGCCCGTAAGGTTCATTTGTTCAACTTCGCCCAAGTGTCCTTTAGCGTCACTGTTCGATTAAATACTGGTTTTCCTTCTTTGCTGTATGCGCTATCTACGCAGAAATACCCCATGCGCTGAAACTGGAAGCGATCTCCAACTTTGGCGTCCTTTAAAGAAGGTTCAAGCTTACAGTTTGAAAGAATTTGCAAGGAGTCAGGATTGACAAACTCCAAAAAGTGCTTGTCTTTATGTCCGTCTGGAGATGGGTCAGAAAACAGTCGGTCGTACAGGCGCACTTCGGCATCAAACGCGTGTGCAACAGAAACCCAATGCAGAACGCCTTTGGCTTTGATTCCACTGGTGTCTTCCCCACTTTTTGAATCAGGGAAATAGTTCACGTGCACTTCAGTCACGTTCCCCGCCTCATCTTTGACATGCTTTACATATTCAACGATGTAAGCTGATTTCAATCGAACTGTTTTACCCGGGGCCAGCCTAAAGAACTTCTTCGGAGCATCTTCCATAAAGTCTTCTTGCTCTATGTACAACTCCCGTCCGAAAGGCAGTTCGCGTGTTCCTGCGTTTTCATCTTCCGGATTGTTATCCGTGGTTAGCATTTCTGATTGTCCTTCAGGATAGTTGAGAATCACCATTTTAAGCGGATTCAAAACGGCCATCACCCGGGGAGCAATTTTGTTCAAGTGGTCACGAACGCTGAATTCGAGCAACCCGAGATCAATGATGTTGTTTCGCTTTGCAATGCCTACACGCTCAGCGAAGTTCACTACAGACTCAGGCGTGTATCCTCTGCGGCGAAGGGCAGAAATGGTAGGCATACGCGGGTCATCCCATCCGTCTACCACGTTTTCTTCAACCAGCTGTAACAGCTTTCGTTTCGACATCACCGTGTAGTTCAAGTTCAATCGAGCAAACTCAATTTGTCTGCTTGGATAAATTTCCAGCTGTTCTATCAACCAATTGTAGAGCGGTCTGTGCACTTCGAACTCAAGTGTACACAGTGAATGGGTGATTTCTTCCAAAGAATCTGACTGTCCGTGTGCGAAGTCGTACATCGGATAAATGCACCATTTATCTCCTGTTCTATGGTGGTGGGCGAATTTAATTCGATACATCAACGGGTCACGCATGTGCATGTTTGAGTGCGACATATCGATTTTCGCGCGCAGCACTTTTGAGCCCTCTTCGAAGTCTCCGTTTCGCATTCCTTGAAAGAGCGACAAATTTTCTTCAACGCTTCTATCTCTGCACGGACTGTTTTTTCCGGGCTCCGTTGGCGTTCCTTTTTGAGCGGCAATTTCCTCAGCAGACTGGTCATCTACATACGCCACACCCTTTTCAATGAGCTTCACAGCAAAATCGAACAGTGTTTCGAAATAATCAGAAGTATACAGCGCTTCGCCTTCCCATTTGAAACCAAGCCACTCAATATCTCGTTTAATTGAATCAACATAAAGAGTATCTTCTTTCACGGGATTGGTGTCGTCAAATCGCAAATTGGTTTTCCCATTGAATTGTTGGCCCAAGCCAAAGTTCAAGGCAATGGATTTCGCATGACCAATGTGCAGGTAGCCATTCGGCTCTGGAGGAAAGCGTGTGATAATCTCTTTGTGTTTACCACTCTTCAAATCATCAGCTATGATTTGCTCAATGAAATTCATTGATTTTTCAACGGTGTCGCTCATCTTCTAATTTTCGAACTGCGAAGATACACACATCGATGTTGAATACATAAACGAAATGTGCAGACAACTACCTGCTATTTAGACGTTATCTAAATGGCGATGTGATAAATTTGTGAATGAAGCGTTGCACATTTGTCTTAGAAACCTAGAACACATGAAAAAGGTAATCATTTTGAGCGTGGCTGTTATGGCTTTTATTTTGTCATGCAAACATGAAATACCACAATTCAAAGATGAAATAGTGGTAGGGAATGGCGGTGGAACGAATCCTTATGTTTCACCATGTGATCCTGATTCGGTTTATTTCGAACAACAAATTCTCCCTCTATTTCAAAGCAACTGTGCACAGCCAGGCTGTCATGACGCCATTGAACATGAAGAAGGTTTTATATTTGATTCGTATGCCAATATTATGGCTTCGGGAGAAATCACACCTTACAATCTTAATGGTGGAGATATTTATGAGGTGATTACCGAAAATGATCCGAGCGATATTATGCCCCCTCCGCCAAATGCACCTTTAACAACAGAACAGATCAACCTGATTGCTGATTGGATTTTGCAAGGAGCGCAGAACAACTCGTGTGCAGATTTACTGTGTGATACGCTAGACGTGACATTCAATTTATCTGTATTACCCTTGGTTACAAATAGTTGTTCAGGATGCCACTCTGGAGCAAGTCCGGATGGAAACCTACTTTTAACAAACTATTCACAGATTGCTGCAAGTGCAAGTAACGGATCATTGATAGATGCTGTTTATGGCACAAACGGTGTACCTTTAATGCCTTACAACGGCACAGCACTTTCTGATTGTGCAATACGTACACTTGAGATTTGGATTGAAAACGGCGCATTGAATGACTAATTATTTATCCCTCTTAGCAGGTTGCTGCATATTATTGTCTGCTTGCTACTACGATGTTGAATCAGAGCTTTACCCTGGTAACTGCGATATTCCTGCATCTCCTACTTACACTGCGGATGTGGTTTCCATCATCAACAATAAATGTGCTACATCGGGCTGCCATGTCACAGGTGGCTCTGGAGCAGGAAATATGGAGTCTTACTCCGGCGTCTTAGCGAAAGTGCAAGACGGCACCTTTGAACAAGAAGTATTGGTTGACCTCACAATGCCTCCAAGTGGAGGTATGTCTCAATGCGAGTTAGATATTATTAATGCTTGGCTAGCAAACGGAGCAGCAGAATGAAAAAATTAGTAATCGCCCTGTTGATATGCGTTGCATCTCAGGCCAACGCCCAAATGGATGGGTGGGTACAGACATTCAAAGACACCCGTGTCATCAATGGACACTCTGTTGAAACGTCGCAAAAAGGTGGAATGAAGTTCATTATTTCTCACCGTTTCGGCGCGTTGAATGGTGGTACTTACCAACTCTTCGGCTTAGATCAATCAACCATTCGAATTGGTCTTGACTACGGAGTCACTGACCGGTTAACAGTTGGAGTCGGAAGATCTTCTTTCGAAAAGACCTATGACGGATTTCTAAAATACCGTTTGCTGGTTCAAAAACAAGATCGAACTCCTATTTCGGTTACGGCTATGACGAATATGGCCATTAAAACCTTGAAGTGGGAAAACCCAGATCGGGAAAACTTTTACACGTCGAAGCTTTTTTACACTTGGCAATTGTTGCT
>CAYGUR010000036.1:14128-17604 GCA_964353035.1 uncultured Comamonadaceae bacterium
ACGATTTATCCATTCAGTTGATGCCAACCATGGTGCACAGGAACATCGTTCCTAATGCTGACATTGCCCATGATGTGCTTGCGCTTGGAGGTGCCATTCGGTATCAGTTAACAAAGAAAATGGCCGTGCAGGCCGAAGGATACTATGTTCCAGACAATCAATTGTCGGCAGAGTTTTTGATGCCTTTGTCTATTGGTATCGACATTGAAACGAAAGGACACCAATTTCAATTCAGTTTGAGCAACTCAATGGGGATGACAGAAAAAATCTTCATCACTGAGACGCGAAATAAATGGACCGACGCTGGTGTTGGACTCGGTTTCAATATTACTAGAGACTTCAGAATAAGAGGACGAAAATGATGAAAACGGTCATACTCCTATCTACTGCATTCATTTTGGGTGCGCTTTTCTTGCAATCTACACCTGCCAAATTGGTCAATGAAGATAGCAGACTGGCTGAAGTATTGATTCGATTGGGAGAGCCAAAACCGGACCATTACCTTGCTGAGGTTGATCCGCAGAAAGCTGAAATGGGTAGACAAATGGTCTACACTGCTCGAACTAAAATGCCTGAGACTGCAGGGTATTCCAACTACATTTCAGCCATCTTTATTTGCACTGATTGTCACAACCAAGTGAAAGAAGACCCCAATCCAGCTATGCCGAGTCCTGAAGCGAGACTCAAGTATGCCATGGAGAAGGATCTCCCCTTCTTACAGGCCACAACCTTCTGGGGAATGGTCAATAGAGAAGCTTGGTACAACGATGATTATGTGATTAAGTACGGCTCATTGGTTGAACCAGCTTCCAAAAGCCTTTACGAAGCTACACAGCTTTGTGCTCAAGAATGCTCTAGCGGAAGAGAGCTTGAAGCTTGGGAAGCAGAAGCGATCAATCATTACTACTGGACCTTGGAGTTGAAGTTGAAAGACCTTGAATTAACATTTGAAGAATACAACCGAATTGACCAAGCCATTGCAACTGAAAACCCTGAAATCAGACGTTCGGTGGTTGGATTACTGAAAAGCAAATACATGGTTGCCTCCCCTGCAGATTTCGTTGAGGTGCCTGAGAACAAAGCAAAAGGATATCCAAACACTGCTCCTGGAAATGCTGAAATTGGAAGAGAAATTTATGATCGTAGCTGTATGACGTGTCACGAATATGGCGGTCCATCGCTTTTCGTCCTAGATCACAGCACGAAAAATTTCCGACACTTGGAGCGTAACATTACCAGCCATGACCAATTTTCAATCTACGAAATTGTTCGTCATGGAACCTATGCTGAACCAGGACACCGTCAATACATGCCGCTTTACACTTTAGATCGAATGAGCTATCAGCAATTGGAAGATTTGAGAGCTTATATTGAAGCTGAAGCGAAGTAAACTTACCGTTCTGGTGTTGGCACATGAATTACGTGTTGCGCGAATTGCTCAAAACACAGATGATGATCTATAAGCACCACTGTACCTCCTTTCTTGACAATGCCATTCAGTGCTTCTAAGAGCAAATGGATATCCAACTGATGCAATCCTTGAGTGGGTTCATCCAATGCGATCAGTGTGTTCGAAAGTTCTTTTTGATCAAAAATCAACGCTAAACGAAGTCGTTGCAACTCACCAAACGACAAAGAATCAATCGATTGCCCCAACTTCAAATGCGCTAGCCCAATTTGCACAATCACTTTGATGCTTGAATTCGACACCTCCTTTTCTGATAGCCAAAGCAAGAGGTCTTCTACACTAAGCTTCATAACTTCTCCAATGGTCTTTTCATTCACTTGAAGGTCAATTTGAGGAGCAAAACGATGACCTTCGCATGCTTCACACGCCTGATTTTTCTCCGACAGCAAATCAAATTTAAAGGGATCTATTCCTGAACCTTCGCACACAGAGCAGCGTCCGTCTTTTGTTCGGTAATCGAAATGTGCTTTTTTGAACGATCTCCCTTGCAACTTCGCTTCCGCCATAAATCGCTTCTGAACAGGCTCCAATAGGTTTGTAAAGGTGAGCACCGTTTCCATTGGATGTGCTTTTCGGTTTTGTTGGCGCAAGGCGAAAACCTCATTGATGCCGTGTCTATCTTCAAAAGATGCACAATTGACCGGGGCATGTGCAGAAATGGATGGAATGATCACCTGTTCTAACAAGGTTGACTTCCCTGCCCCACTCACTCCTGTAATGCGATTCACAGCTCCTCCTTTCAATACAACCGATTCCATACTCAGCGAATATTTTTGAGGACGAACAAAAGAAATCTCTACGTGCTCTTGATTCCTTTCTAGCTGAGGGAAAGGCGCGGCCTTCGTCAACAAATTTACTTGAGGAGCTTCAGTTTGATAACATTGGCGCAGGATTTCTCCACCTTTAGCTCCTGCATAAGGTCCCAATTCTACAACGTAGTCTGAAGATTCAATCAACTCAGGACGATGAGAGGTGGAGATGACCGTATTCCCTTTGTCACGGAGGTCTTTTAAAAGTTGAATGACATTCTCACACTGCATTGCATCCAATCCTGAACAAGGCTCGTCAAGCACAACTGTCAATCCGATCAACGGTTGCCCCAGTTGCTGAGCAAGACGCACGCGCTGATATTCACCACCAGAAAGTGTACTAACTCGTCGGTCCAAAGACAGGTAATTTAAATCCAATTGTTGTCCGACCTTGATGGATTCCCACAAGCTTTCTCTGAACTGAAGAAACACTTTTTCAAGGGCTGGATCTTGTCGCTTTCGGGTGACCCACGCTCCAAACTCACGTAAATTACAACTGAGTACATCAGCGATACTATCACTTTCGATAAGAACGTCTAAAACGCTTTCATTCAATCTTTTACCTTCACATGAGTCGCAGGTGTTTTCCGACATCAGTGCTGTGATGCCAGCAGTATTTTTATTGTCCTTTCGCGCGAGGTATTCCTCGTTGATGTACGTTGAGAGCCCCTTCCAATTGCCTGAAACTTTCTCCCTACCACTGCGTGTTTTGGTGGTGAACTGCCATTCTACAGAGAAGATTTGGTCGTCCCCATCGAATAAAAGGTCAAGTTCTTTTGAGGAATACTCCTTGAGTGGTTTTTCAAGGTTCATTTGATGATCGCTCGCGAGTGCACTTAACAAGGCGAAAAACTGACTATCAGGTGCTCCGTAATATGCCAGGGTTTTCGAATGGCTGAACGCTCCCTTTAAAGGAGATAAATTCCAGTCTGGCGCAAGCTTGAAGCGATCTGCAGCCAAGACGGTCCCTTTACCTCCACAGGTTGGACAAGCACCTGAGGAATTGGTAAAGTTGAACGATGAAGCGGGTATTTCTCTGCCTTCCAGCGCAGCTGAACGCGAAAACAAGAAGCGCAATTTTTCATAGATCCCCAACGATTTAGCAACAACCTCCCACGAAGAGCTCACCTCATTCTTTTTTGTGATTGCAATGGATGGCGTTAATCCTTTTGCTGCGTCAAAATCCGACGCGTTCACTG
>CAYGUR010000037.1:0-17264 GCA_964353035.1 uncultured Comamonadaceae bacterium
CGTGATGATTTTCGATGTAAGCAACAGTGCAAATGCTAAGGCGAATTACGAAACTGAGCATATTGAAGGTGCTTTTTTCGTGGACTTAAATACTCAGTTGGCAGACATAAAAAACGACTTTTCAAACGGGGGACGTCATCCATTGCCTAGCATAGAAGTCTTTGCTAAAACGTTGACGGATTTAGGGACTTCTAAAGACAAGCATATTGTTCTTTATGACGACAATAATGGGGCAAATGCTTCGGCAAGATTTTGGTGGATGTTAAAATCAGTTGGACACGAAAAAGTTCAAGTATTGAACGGTGGACTGCAACAAGCGAAAAGAAACAATTTCCCTTTGAGCGCGAAAACAGAGGGGGTTCCAACACCTTCAGAACCCTATCAAATAGACACATGGAGTTTGCCAACAATTGAGATAGATGAGGTAGAAAGCGCTTCTCAAAATCCAAACTTTTTAGTGCTAGATGTTCGAGCAAAAGAACGATATGAAGGAAAATCCGAACCAATTGATTTAATAGCAGGACATATTCCTGGAGCAGTTAATTTTCCTTTCACAGAAAATCTAGACCAGAACGGACTATTCCTTCGTCCAGACGAATTAAGAACAAAATACACTACGCTGTTCGGAGAAATTGCCGCAGAAAATAGTGTAGTTCATTGCGGTTCAGGTGTGACAGCCTGTCATACCTTATTGGCATTGAACTATGCTGGTATGCGAATGCCTAAATTGTATGTTGGTTCTTGGAGTGAGTGGAGCAGAAGAAATAAAGCGATAGCAAAAACGAATGTCTAGCACCGTGTTTGAGGTCATGGCTCTCTATTGGTTTCAATAGAGAGCCATTGTCACTCAACTTCGGCTTGATCTCAGTCCATCTGTGTATTTACCCTTTAGTTCCTTATTCAATTTATTCGTCCCACAGCATTGTGTAACCGAATGATTACATATATATTTGTAACCGAATAGTTACGCGTAGTATGAGAAGAGATGTGTTTCAAGCGATTGCTGACCCAGTAAGAAGAGAAATCATTGAGATGCTTTCGAAAGAAGCTTTAAGTGTGAATGAAGTTGCAGAGAAGTTTGAAATCAGCAGACCAGCGATTTCGAAGCACCTAAAGATTTTGAACGAATGCGGGATAGTTGATTTTAGTCAAACGGGAAGGGAACGACTGTGCTTGATCCAGCCACAGAAGCTAATTCCAGCGTTTCTTTGGATTAAACAATACAACGAACTGTGGGAAGACAGGATTGATTCTTTTGAAAAACACGTAAATCAATTGCAAACTAAAACCAAGAAATAATGAGTGATTTGGCAAGTAGAACCTTGACAATTGAGAAAACCTTTTCAGCCCCAGTGCAAGTAGTTTGGGACGCATGGACGAAAGCAGAGCATATATTAAAATGGTGGGCACCAAACGGAATGGACATCCGCGTAATTGAACACGATTTCAGGGTGGGTGGAAAATGGAAATATGCCATGCCCATGCCTGATGGAAACGAATTCATATCTGAAGGAATTTACAAAGAGATCGTCGAACTGCAGAAAATTGTGACTTCTGCAGATTTTAAACCAATGACTGAAGGGGTTGAGTTGCAAACGTATTTTGAAGCCGATGGGCAGAAAACAAAATTCACTTTTAGCGTGATTCATGCCACTGCAGAATACTGTAAACGACAAGAAGAGATGGGATTCTACAACGGTTGGGGTTCAGCGCTAGACAGATTAGAAAAGGTGTTGGAATCAGCAAAAAAAATGTGAACATCAGCCCTTGTTGTCAACCTGACTTTCAAGGTTTGTCCTGAGTGTGATCATGGCTTCGGAATAGAAAAAGAAAACGGAGAATATGAAGACAAGAGGAGTGAAATCTTTCAAGATTTTATACAATGGACGACTGAACATTCCCGTTAACTTGTTTTAAGTTAGATGGTATGCCTGTCAAAGGCATGGACCGGAAGGTTCTTCATTGTGCAATTGATCATGGGGAAGGTATTGGCTTAAAGAACAAAACATGGGGTTCGAATGCTGGAAACGCGCCTGTTCCACAATACAGAAACGACCTCTGATTCTAATAATGAAAGTGTTTTTTGCGCCAATTTTTCGGAGGAAAACCATATTGATGGACTGCGCTATTTATCAGCTTTGATTCGATTCGTTCAAAGCAATAATAGACTAAATTAGGTACGAACTGGTGACCCAAGGAATGCCATAAACGACCTTTCCTTCGAGATCTGCAGGATGGAAGTGAATTTGAAGGGAACGACGAGGTCTTCTCTAGGAAGTCACTTCATGCCCACGAGGTTTATCATTTTCAATCTTTGGAAAACGAAGACTAGCAACGTTCGAACGGAAGGAAATATTTAATCAATCTTGCAGAAACACAGACGCTTTCAACCAAGAAAACCATACAACCATGTCAGAAGAAGCACAAGACAACATTTGGTCACAACCAAAATTCTATTTTATGGTAGACTGGGGCTCAACAACGAACATTCCTTTTCAAGAAGTGAGCGGACTAGAAATAGCTTCGGAATCCATCGAGTACAGACATGGAAGTAGTCCTGTTTTTTCGAAAATCAATATGCCTGGAATCGTAAAAAACGGGAATATAACCATGAAAAAAGGGGTTTTCGCGAATGACAACAGCTTTTGGGACTGGTATCAGAAGATTAAAATGAATACTATCGAAAGACAAAATATCGTCATCAAGTTATTGGATGAAGTTGGCAACCCGACCATGACCTGGAGCTTGAGCAACGCTTGGCCAACCAAAATTAGTTCTACTGATCTGAAGTCAGAAGGAAACGAAGTAGCGATAGAATCCATCGAAATTGCACATGAAGGGTTGACGATCACCAATGGATGATATGCCAAAGCACCAGAAATACTTGAACTAAAGGTTAAATCAAACCAATCGGAACCTCGTGAATTGCAAAAAGATCTAGGGAAGTTCGTTTGTTTGGCCACCAAAGGCCACATTTGAAAGAGGGACCACGCGTTTCATGTTGCTTTTTCAACTGAAGAAAGGAATTTTCCACCTCTCGAGATGACTTTTTGATTCGTTCTTTCTCTTCAACCAATTTGTTTCCTATTTATCTGCGCCTAACCAGGTCCAACTAGTTAAGCGGTTAGGAAATTGTTGGTATTCGGTTTTTGTCGCTTTCGAAACAAGGGTGAACTTCGGGGAAATCACTGGATGGGTTATGCGCAGAACATGCATTGATTTTCAGCTAGTTCATGCAGCATCAGGTTTGATAGCACTCGAATTGAAAAGCTTTACTACCTTTCGTCACAGACCTAAACAATGGCGAACTTTTCTTTCAAGGATTAAAACACCTGTAGATGGAAAAGACGGTTGTCTGGAATTAGTTAAGTAATGATTCAATCTAACGAACAAGAAAGGATTCGGGAAATTACAAAAGCCTGGTATCAAAAGTCGGAGCAAAAGTTCCAAGAAGTCCTGAATATTGCTGCTTTAACAGCCTTAATTACGTATTCGGGAGGGACGTTGTTTTATACCGCTATTCTAGATGAAATTTTGCCGTTAGAGCTTGTGTTCAGGCTTCTGCCCGTGGCCACATTTTTGGGGTGGCTTGTTCTGTACAAGAGGAAGGTTGTTCGGGCATTTTCCTTCGGGCATTTTTGCTACCAATCCCTATTTATCTCCAATACCTTGTTAAGCGCTTACGTATTTCCAGACTTCCTACTCATCAATATTCTCACAAACATTCCAATTATTTTAGTTCCGGCTTTGTTCCTTACCTGGAAACCTCGTCAAACATTAATCAATATCTTGTTGGGTCTCTTTGTTTGGCTGGGAGGAGTGTGCTTTTGGAATTGGGGTTCGCCAGCGATTCCTTTGTTCTTAACCTCAAACCTTATTTTGCTGCCCATTGCAGCAGGCACGTATTTTTATTCAGATTATAAATATTGCTTTTCCCTCAAACTTTTTACCGCATATTCTGAGCTCGAAAACGCCAATGTTGTGTTGAAGGCAAAGAATGAGCGGATTGAGTCACAGGTGGTGATGTTGGATGAAAGTGTACGATTCCAAGAAAAGATATTGTCTATCATCTCTCATGACCTGAAAGGTCCTATCGGCTCTGTGATTCAGCTTTTACAGTTAGTAAATGATCAGAAAAAAACACTGACTGTTGACGAGTATTCCGATATGATTGAGCAAATTTTGATCACGTCTAACCACATGAGTGGTGTTTTGGATGGACTATTGAATTGGACGACTGCTCGAAATGGGAAAATGTATGTGAACCAAGAAAAGCTCAATGTACATGATGAAATTTCAGAAGTCATTGATCTCTATGCTTTAACAGCCAGTCAGAAGCAGATCCAAATCAGTCTATTCAACACGTCACCTGTTTTTGTACAGGCTGATAAAAAAGCTTTTCAATTGATCATGCGAAATTTAGTGTCCAATGCACTGAAGTTTACAAGGTCAGGAGGAGTGATTCAGATTCATTGTAGGCAAATCAGAGATGAGGTAGAGGTTGTTGTTGAAGACAATGGTGTGGGAATCTCAGCGCCTAAACTTAGCCAATTATTTACGAATCCAGTGTCTACATTTGGCACTGATCAGGAAAAGGGCACCGGGCTCGGGTTGGCTTTTTGCAAGGAGGTGATTGAACTAAATCAAGGGAAAATCAGCGTTCAAAGCGAAATCAATCAAGGCAGTAAATTCACGGTGACCTTGAAAGGAGCCAAAGAATGATCGTACAAATAAGCTGACGAATGCAACGTTCGTGGTTTCATTCTCTTGGAGTTAAGAACGAAAAAGTCAGACAATGAATAGGAAATATGACACACGAATTAATCGTTCAAATTCACTCGTTCACCGGTATCGCCGTCTTTCTTATTGGGCTGTTGCAACTTGCACTTAAAAAGGGCGGGAAAAGACATGTGCTACTAGGTCAATTCTACCTTTTCGGTTGGCTCGCACTTCTCATTTCAGGCGCTTATTTAGGGGGGGCATTGATCACGATGATTGGCATTTTCGGATTTTACTTCGCTTTGACAGGAGCAAGAATAGGCCGACTAAAAAACAAGGGCATGCAGCTGTTCGACAAACTGACGATTCTTCTAAGCATACTCGTCATGGTGGCTGTGTTTTATTACGCTGTGAAGTTGTTTGCTCGGGCAGATTTCTCGTTTGGCACTATTTTCACTGTCTTCGGCATCTTGTTTTTATTAACCTTACAGAAAGACGTGAGGAAGTACCTCGGAGTGGGTCCCACTGTACATTCGAAATACGGAAAGATGGACTGGTATTTCGAACACATCAATCGCATGAGCATTTCCTTCATTGCGGCGGTAACGGCCTTTACTTCGATACAAAATGTGTTTCGAAACAACACGCTGAACTTTTTGCTACCAACGTTAATCGGACTCATTTTGATTTCCATTTACACCAAACGTTTGGCGAAGAAGATGAAAAAATAGGGCTGGAAGATCTTGGTTGAGATGATTGCTGTGACAACGCATCGTCTTGTTAATTGAGGCTGTCTTGACCGAACAGTCATGCGGTGAGGAACAACTTGAAAGCGAAATCCACTTCGCCCAACCAATCACCTATCATTGATGTACCTTTGCCAAGATTTTAACCGCATTCACATTGAGAAATTTCGAAGAATTAGGGATTAGCGAAGGCTTTATTCAAGGGCTTGCTGAACTAAACATCGTGGAACCTACTGACATTCAGCGCAAGGTCATCCCTGTTTTGTTAGCGGGCGCCACTGACATGGTGGCACAAGCACAAACGGGTACGGGAAAAACCGCAGCGTACGGACTACCATTGCTTGAGCAAATGGACCCCACTTTGAAGTCGGTGCAAGGCTTGGTGTTATGTCCAACACGTGAGTTGGCGCAACAAGTTGCAAAACAGCTATTCCGGTTCACGAAATATTCCGCCAAGATTTTTACCGAATGCGTGTACGGGGGAGAGCACATTGAACGTCAAATAGAGTCCTTGCAGCGTCCTACCCAAATCATAGTCGCCACACCTGGTCGTCTGATCGATTTAGTCAGTCGGAAAGCAGTTGATTTGAGCAAAGTGAAAACGGTTATTTTAGACGAAGCAGATGAAATGCTCAGCCTTGGTTTTCAAGAAGAATTAGACGAAATCTTAGGTTTTCTGCCGGCCGTTGAAAACAAATGGCTGTTCTCAGCTACCCTTCCGCAAGGCATTCAAGAAATCATCTCGAAACACCTAGCTGAAGACGCTGAACGCATTGAAGTGAACAGAGAAGACATCGTCAACAAAAACATTACACACCAATACCAAGTTTGCGCTGACACCGAAAAGTTTGATGCCTTGATGGCCTTTTTAAAATCTGAAAAGGAAAACCGTGGGGTGATTTTTTGTAAAACGAAAACAGCGACTAAAGAGTTGGCGGAACAGTTAGCAGATTGTCAGGTTGCCGCCGATGCCATTCATGGTGATTTGTACCAAAAGGAACGTGATAAGGTGATGCGGGCCTTCAAGAAAAAAACCTTGCGCGTGCTTGTAGCCACCGACGTTGCCGCACGCGGAATTGATATTTCTGACCTGACTTTCGTGGCTCATTTCGAACTACCAGAAAATCATCAGTATTACACCCACCGCAGCGGACGAACAGCGCGCGCCGGAAAAGAAGGGGTTTCAATCTGTTTTGTGAATCCTGCTGAAGTGCGCATTTTGAAGAACTACGAACGAACCTTAGGGATTCAATTTCGCGAAGTGAAAAAGGGACGATAGACGTCAGTGGATTCCATTTTAATACATTGCGATTTGTGCTGAATAGAGACTGCTTTTTAACGGGTTACACGCACAGATTCCTCCTCCATCCCTTTTAAAACAAGCACAATTGATGTAGCTTGCCCGCCAATTAAATGGCGAGCGAAATGGGAGAGAATAGCATACTGAACTACGTGTCTAACGTACTGGAAAACAGGCCTTCTGATTGGCTGAGACTAACTACTCACCGATTGGATATTTATGACGAAAAGCAAGCCAAAACACAATTTTTAGATCAGTTCGAAGCCTTATTTAGGGCGAACAATGCTGAAACAGTCGCGCTCAACGCCCTGCCGACCGCCTTCGACTACATCAGACTGGGACATCCCTTGTCATGTCTGCTGGAGTGGACCATTGCACAATTGAACAATCAGCATCCGAATAACGTCATTACTTTTTCGTCCAAAACAATGCCCGTTTTGGCCATTCTTCGCAAGAACCATTTCGACCAAAAAAAGACACGAATTGTGCATACAGGCAACGTGCCTGCTTTCTTTGAAGGTGACCTGCTTCAACGCGTTTATGGTTATGATTTCGAAGTAGTACAAGTTGATCACCTAGACGCGATTTCAAGTGTTGAAGGAAGTACCATTCTTATTTCGGAACAAGCGAATTTGTGGGAGGTTCATACTTCATCAACCATTGATTTTTTCGTGCATACACATCCCACGTTAGGGAGTGTTTTAATCGTTAATGGCGAAAAGAACGATAGCTATGTCTCAGAGATTCAGCACGTTCGAAGAAGGGAGTCCATTGCTATGACCCCTGCGAATTGCCTGGCAGCTTTCCATTTGTTGTTAGGACAACCTGCTTTCGATGCTTCGAAGGAGGATTTCGTTTCCAATAAAAAGCAAGTATTAGCCGAAATCAAAACCATTACAGAGGCGGAAACAGCTGCACTTGTTGCCTCTAGCGGACTATCTATTCAGTATGCCATCATGATGGGGCTGGTGCATGACGCCGTTGAAAAACACAGCGGAAAGGCCATCAAATTTGTGGTGCCACCGAATTGTTATGGCGGAACGAATGACCAAGCGAGACGAGTGGCCGCAGCCATTGATAACGTTGATGTGGTTGATTTACCGGTAGATGGTGATAACGATATGGTGCAAAGTATTGATCGTGTGTTGGATCAGATTGCCCGCGAAGATGCTATTCCGTATATCATTGCTGAAATCCCCACCAATCCAAGAGTGGAAGTGCCTGATCTTCAGAAATTAAAGGATGTTTTGAGTCGGGTTCGAAAAACACCTCAAGGCGAAACGGCCGTTGATCCTGTTTTCATCCTAGATCAAACATTTTGTCCGAACGTTCATTTTTTGGGCGAAAACGAACTCCTTTCATCGGTTCGAACCATTGCCTATGTGAGTGGGTCGAAATTTCCAAGTGGTGGAAAATGCACAGCAGGTTTCTGTGTTGGCAATAGCAAAACAGCTCCATTGATGGAGAAGATTGAGCAGCATTTGATGCTTTGTGATAATGAGGCGACAGCGCTCCAGATGGAAATCTTGGCGAAACAACTCCCTTCCATGAACCAACGCATTCAGGATGCTTACAACAACACCCGTGCGTTCGTGAATTTCATCAAGGAAGTGTTGCCTACGGCGAAGATCAATTTCGTTTCAGAAGAATTGGCCAGCCAAGGATTTACCCCATCGGTTTTTTCGCTGGACTTACCCACGAAAGGGAATTCAGACGAAGAGCGAGAGACGTATAAGCGAAAGTTGAATCATCACTTGATTGATTTGATGATCACGAAGATTCCAACGGAAAGCAAGTATTGTGTGAGCTACGGTCAATTGAAAGGATGCTATTGGACCATTCCTGCCACTTCGACCCAAGGAACCACAAAGGAAGGCGACAAAGACTACATCGCCCGCGTAGCGCTAGCGCCAGACATGGACCTTGAACGCCATAAAGAGGTGTTCATGGACTTTGTAAAATCCATTTGAGTCCGAATTGAGTCCGTGCTTTTTTGGACTTATTCAAAAAGGCTAAATTGTCATTCTATCAAACGAAGCGTCATGAAAAATCGTATGCTAATTGTGTTCTTGGGAATCGTTTTCACCGCTTGCACTGAGGGAGAAAAGAAGACTGAGCAAAAGTTGGATCCGCTTATGTTGGCTAAGCAAGATCTTACGGCTGAGTTGGACTCAATACAACAGAACGGACAAATCATTGGTTTTGCAGTGGCGATGGCCAATCTAGACGGCGTGTTGTACGAAAGAGGTTTCGGTTTAGCTAACACAGAAACCAACGAGCCCTATACTGAAAACACCATTCAGCACATTGCTTCGGTTTCAAAAACGTTGATAGGGATTGCTTTGATGAAAGCGTATGAAATGGGCAAAATTCAGCTTGATGACCCCATTGAAAACTACCTTCCGTTTAAGGTGGTGAACCCTAATTTCCCAGAAGAAAAAATCACAATAAGGCACTTGGCAACCCACACCTCAGGTATTCAAGATACGGAACAATACATGGATCTTGCATGGTATCTCACGAAAGACCAAGACCTCACTAATGTTCGCACTGATTATCCGGAACAACAATTGAATCCGAATGAGCTGAAAATACCAATGGAAGCGTATCTAAAGGGTTATTTGGAAACAGAGGGACCGTATTTTCAGTCAGATAATTACAGTGCATTCAAACCTGGTGAACGATTTCATTACAGCAATATAGGCGCAACGCTCTGTGCTTTGGTCATTGAGAAGGCCACAGGCCAAGCGTATGACCGCTTCACCAAAACGCACATTTTAGATCCACTTGGCATGAGTTCATCGGGGTGGTCATTGGAAGATGTAGATGTTTCAATGCATAGCAGGTTGTACCGAAATGATTATTCCGTTTTACCTTTTTACACCGCTATTACCTATCCTGACGGCATGTTGATTTCGTCAAGTAGTGACATGGCCAAATACATGGTTGAACTTATCAAAGGATTCAGTGGCGAAGGTACCTTGCTGAAGAAAGAGAGCTATGAACTATTGTTCACAGAGCAACTTGAGGAGCACCATTTCGAGTCGCGCAATCCTGATCACCCCTATGACGGAGATTACAATCCGGCAATATTCATTGGCTACAGCGGAATGGGTTATGTTGGGCATTCAGGAGGAGATGCCGGTGTTGCTACATGGTTGTATTTCGACCAAGAGACCAAAACGGGAAGGTACATTGTTATTAACTGCGATATGGGCAATGATGAGCGAGCGAAGGAATTGGAGTATTACGCTATTTGGGACACCATGGAATCGTATTTTGACAAGTTAACAACCAACGAAACAGGGGGTGGTAATTAGCAGAAGCACGAGCGAAAAAAAGGCGACTTAATTCGGGTTATATTCTGCAGACAGCAACAAGCAGGAAAACGAAGCGACGAGCTCAACTAACGTTGTTGAGAGTGAAGCAATAGTAAAAAGATGAATACAGGTTTTAGCTATCGAAAGGCGCAAACAGCGGATTTTAACCAATTGAAATCGCTTGGCATCGAATCCTACGCTGAATTTTCCAAGGTACTCACCAAAACGAATTGGAACCAAATGAATTCGTTTCTCGAAAGTGATGATAACCTCACTAGTTTGATGCAGCAGAGCACGGTTTTCATTTGTGAAAAAGAAACAACTATCGTAGGAATGGTTTATTTCGTTCCAAGTGGAAACCCAACAGAATTGTTCCAAGAAAACTGGAGTTATATTCGGTTTTTAGGGGTGAATACGAAGTATAGAGGAAACGGGATCGGTCAACAATTGACAGACTTGTGCATAGCACAGGCAAGGGAGCTCAACGAAAAGTACATGGCTCTGCACACTTCTGAATTTATGGATGCGGCCAGAGCGATCTATGAAGCGCGGGGGTTCAGTAAAATCAAAGAAATTGGCTATTTCGGGAAAAGGTATTGGATTTATCTAAAAGAACTGAACCCGAGGTCGTTTCCAACTTTTGACGAAGCATAAAGGGGGCATTGGTTCAATTAAAACCAAGCGTGGCTGGACCAGTGGAGCTATAATTTAATCTTGGAATGCTATTTCGAGTAGCTTTTGATGATTCCAGGTTCCTTCTGATTTGTAGGGTTGGAATCGGGCGAACAGTTCTTCCTTGTACCAGTCGTTTTTGCGGGTTTTCCGAATGGCTTCTTTGTGTTGTTTGCTATTGTAAGCGAAGCGTTTAACTGCGTCGAAATTCTCCCATAAGCTAAAGGTCATCATTTGGACAATGGGTACTTCGCCCACACCTTTTGTATAAATTAGCCCCTCATTGCCTTCGAGTCCTTTGCGCGAAGTGGGAACATACCTCCAGAAACGAAACAGCCAATTCCATTTGATTGTTGCTCGTGTGATGACGGCGATGGGTTTTTCAGGGTCCATTTCGGCTCCAGGTGTAAAAGGTCTTTGATGTATCCATGTGCCCACGGCAGCAATGTTTCGCATGTACAGCGTCCACACCTCTTCAGTGTGTTGATGGTAGTTTTTGATTAAATCTGATGATTCGAAAAACAAGTCGGCATCTGCTTCAGAGTCCCAGACTTGGAGTAACGCGTAGACAGACCAATCTGGCAGCGGATTGAAGCCTTTTCCTTTACCACTTCCCATCAGACGATAAAATTGCAATCCATTCGCTTTTGCGAGCTCCTTTTGCGCATTTTGCATCATTCGAAAGGCCCAAACTTTGTTTCGAAGAGTGGTGTATTTGAAAAAGGAAATTGTTGTTACCTGCTGATTCACGTATGACTTTAGAATTAAACAAATTTCAGGATGTGCGAAGAATAAGATGACGCCTAAAACTATGGACTCAACAAGGTTCATGAGAAGAATGTTTTAGAACAATGTCACATGAATACTTTTGGGTATATCAATTTAGAGTTATTCGAGGGTTGTTTCGGGAGGGTGCCAAGTTGTTCATGGGTCACTTCATACCTTTAAAGAAGTGCCACTCTTCTTATACCAGATAAATACAACTTGCGTTGATAAATAAGCAAGTTAAACCACTAATTTAACACCTCAAGACGTAAGAGGTTCTATTCATGCGAACGAATCATAGATAGAGCGCAATGAGCGCTTTGTCTGGGCAAAAAAGAATCTAGAAAGCTTAATTGACAACGGTGCACTGAAGTAGGGTATCTTACTTACCTTTTGGAACGAATTTACACGTTGAATTCGAGCGAATTTAAAAAGATGGAACTACTACCAATAAGCGAAATTAACGTTGATCCCTTCAAAGTACAGGAGGTTGAGCAGATTATGAAATCTACGTTTCGGCTTATAACGTTCAGTAGGAAACACATGGCTGATGATTTGCTCAACACGTATTTAGCTAGTACAACAAATCTGCAAGAACTGTTGAGTATCAAGAACGCTCAAATGGAGGCTCAGAATGATGAAGAAGCTCAAGATTACCTCATCACGCTGAATCACACTTTGCTTTTTGTAGCCAATGAAATCAAACAACAAGTAGATTTCAAATCTGAGCTTCAGCTTTTTCAACTGTTTAGGTCCATCTCACCAGAATCACATTTAAATCACCCGAATAGATACAGAGACAAACTGGTTCAAATTGGTGGCCACATTTGTCCTGAATCAAATGAAATCCCTTCGCTGGTTTCAGCGCTGTTCTTCAACATCAATCAGATTAAAAACCCTATCATACGAGCTATCTATTTTCACCATGAGTTGATTCGAATTCACCCATTTGTTGATGGCAATGGGCGAACAACCAGAATAGCAAAGAACTGGATTTTGATGTACAATTTATATCCTCCTATTTTCATCAGGGATGAAAAGGAGAAAACAAGCTACATCAATACCCTTTCAGATAGCTTTAGTCAGTTGGCAAAAGAGCCTAAAAAATGGAACAATTATTTATCTGCATTCTTCGATCAAGAGATTGAAAGATTGCGATTTAACTCACAGTTGGTGTATGAAGCGGTTGAAAAACTAGGCGAAAAAAGGACTGAAAATGACTAAACTAAAAAACACACTTTCAGAAAGCTTTCAAATAGCCATTGCCGTGTTATTAGCCAGTATTGGGTTAAAAGCATTTCTTTTACCCAATGGATTTTTAGATGGTGGCGTAACGGGTATAGCTATTTTGATTAGTCAGCTATTTAACATTGATATTTCCCTTGTTCTTCTCATTGTGAGTATTCCCTTTCTGTTGCTGGCTTGGAATACACTGACAAAGAAAATTGTCTTCAAATCATTTTTATCCATCACGGCTTTAGCAGTAGTTATTCATTTTGAGAATTTCACATCAGTTACAGATGACAAACTGCTCATTGCTATTTTTGGCGGATTATTTCTAGGATCAGGAATAGGTGTGGCGATAAAGAATGGCGCTGTGCTGGATGGATCTGAAATCCTCGGACTCTTTGTAAATAGCCGTTTTGGAATCAGTATCGGTAAGGTGGTGCTTCTTTTTAACATCATCCTCTTTTCCATTACTGCTGTTTTGGTTTCTGTTGAAGTTTCAATGTATTCAATCTTGACTTTCTTGGTAACAGCCAAAGTGATTGACTTAATGATTGAGGGCTTTGAAGACTATGTTGGCCTTATGATCGTTTCTGAAAAAGCGAGTGAAATAGAAACGGGGTTGATCAAGGAAATTGGCGTGGGAATTACCATGTACAAAGGTTCAAAAGGGTATGGTCGAAGAGGAATACAAGAGCAAAAGGAGATTATTCATACCGTAATCAATCGAATTGATATCAATCGAACCTATAGTTTTGTTGACAGAATAGACGAAAAAGCGTTCATCATTGAGTTTGACGTGAACAATGTGAAGGGCGGAATTCTTAAAAAGTACCTGTCACCAAAAAAGCGGTAGAAATGACTTCCTACCGCTTTCATAAACCCTACTATGTTTGCGCTTTGACTAAATTCTTATTGCGGTTTCTGACATCCTTTTCCGTCCCAAGGTAGACTTCCAGCGGGCAAGCCTTCAGATAATTCCATTTTGGGCAAAAACACCTCAGCGTCTAGCGTTGTACCAGCAGCTTGGAGGTTCAAACCGAGCATGCTTCTCAACTGGTTGGCACCTGAATTGCTAGCGTGCACAGAGGCATCCACTTCTTCGCGTGAAACTTCAACCCTTGAAGCATAGATGTTGGCCCATCGTTCTCCCACAGGGATTTGAATCATGGCCGCCATGTTTCCTTCACTATTTAGGTCCAACAAGGTAGATTCATCCAAGAGGTATTCAACGTTCATCTTGGCATTGATTTCTTTGTAATCGTACTTTGAGTTCCCCGTAAAAAGGTTGTTGTTCATGGTGATTTTCGACCCTTTGTTGTAAACGCCGCCCATGTGACCGAAACCAAACACATTGTTCTGTATGGTGGCGGTGAGGTATTGGTCAATAGCCAAGGCATCTCCACCATAGCTGGCCACAGCGTCGTGTTTCCAATTGAAGAGCGAAGTGTTGTTGCTCACAATAAAATGAGGCACCAATTTGGGGTCAGACCCCGTGTATCCTGAACGAATATGGATTCCATAACCCGTATTGTTGATGCAGAGATTGTTCTGAATAAGAGCGGTTGCAGCATGAAAAATTCGAACTGAAAGCGCACCTTCTGTAGGCGCACAATTCATAATTACGCAATTCTTCACAGTGACATTGGTGTACTTACTTGCTACAATTACTACTCCTCCTGACTCAGGACTAGGATTGTGTCCAGAATTTGGACTGGCAGATCTTCTGATGGCCAGATCTTTGTCTTCATGGTAGCGATTTCTAGGACCGTTGTCGAAGACAATCCCGTCAACAATGATTTCAGATCCGGTAGACAATTGTCCGTTGCTCTCACGCTGTTGATCTGTTCTGATGTACAAGCGGGCATCAGTTAGCTTCATGTATTCGTTGGTGCCGGTAAAAATGGTTTGGGTAGAGCCCCAAGGGTCACGTTTTGTGAATGCTTCATTATAGCCACCGTAGATCTTCACGGGCACATTGATTTCGTCAGCTCCTCGTCCGCCTTTGCTGGTGTAAGTTCCAGCAGCGATGTAAATGACATCATTGGGTTTTAGGTGGTGAATGATGTTGCCTAAATCACGTGCTGGCTTTTCCTTTGTGCCCAACTGGCCTGAACCGTTAGTTTGGCTTACATACCATTCACGTCCTTGATTGGCAAAAAGGGGAGATGTATTTGCGGCAGTACTTTTTGAAGCGGTGTTTTGATCAGGTGATGCTGTTTCAGAAGAACCGGTGACAGCATTTTTCAGCTTGTTAAAGGTGATTTGTCCGTAACCGAGGTTCCCGATGAAGAAGAGAAAGAGTATTCCTAATACAGGTTTTTTGAGTGTAATCATTTCAGTTTTTTTGGTCTACCTGTTTCCAGAGCAGAAGAGTAAGAGAGGGCGAATTAATTTTGTAATCTGATTGCAAACTTACCTGCCCTATTGTGTTTTGAAATCACCCGAATGGGTGAAAAGGTCGGCCGTCTGCACAAAATGCATGTGTGTCTGGGATTTAAGCGAAGAGCAGACTGTTGAATGGAGAATTCTTTTCTACCTTTTCGCCAAGAATTGGCACATTGAAGTGCTCCTAACAGACAGAATAACCCATGGCATCAGGATTTTTTGCACTTTTTGACGACGTTGCAACGCTTATGGATGATGTGGCGGCAATGAGTAAAATTGCCACCAAGAAAACTGCAGGTATTTTGGCGGATGATTTGGCAGTGAACGCTGATAAAGCCTCAGGTTTTGTTTCATCAAGGGAACTACCCGTTTTGTGGCGAATCATGAAGGGGTCATTTTTAAACAAGCTTATTATTGTGCCAATAGCCTTGCTTTTAAGCGCTTTTTTACCCGCAGCCATTGTTCCAATTTTAATGCTTGGAGGCATCTATTTGGCTTTTGAAGGCGCTGAAAAGATTTTCGAATTCTTATTTCACAGAAAGGAGAAGAAGGAAAGTGATGTGGTCGAAGCATTGACGGAAAGCGAAATTTTGGAATATGAAACGAAAAAGATCAAATCTGCCATTCTTGTAGATTTTATTCTTTCGATTGAAATTGTCATCATCGCATTGGGCTCAGTGGTAGATGAACCGCTAAACGTTCAAATAATGGTTGTTTCCATTGTAGCTATATTGGCAACCATCGGCGTGTATGGATTGGTGGCGTTGTTGGTTCGAATGGATGATTTTGGTTTCAAACTGATTGCGTCAAGCAAGGGAAAATCATCCATTTCGAAGACCATTGGGACGGCGTTGGTGCGCACGTTGCCTGTAATAATTCGCGCGTTAGCGGTAATTGGAACACTGGCGATGATTTTGGTTGCGGGAGGCATTTTTGTCCATAACCTTCATTTTGTCCATGCTTTTTTTGAACCCATGCCTTCCATTTTAACCGAGTTTATAGTAGGATTGATTGTTGGATTTATCGCATTGGTCGCTTTTAAAGGCGTTCTGAGAATACTTGGGAAAAAGCATGAATGACGGTCAGAAGAGAACGTGACGGATTCTCTATGAATCTTTGCTATCTTTGTTACACCTAAGAACGTGCTGCCCACTACAGGGTACCAATGCCTTACAGGCAGATAGTCAGAGTGACTATCAGCACATTAATCAACAAAATAATTGATGGGGAAATCGCAAGAAACCTTTAATAAGAAAGATAAAGAGAAAAAACGTTTAAAGAAACGTCAAGACAAACAGGCCAAACGTGAAGAGCGCAAGGCGAACCCAAAGCGCTCAGGGCTGGATGACATGATTGCTTATGTAGATGAATACGGCAATGTTACCGACACCCCGCCAGATCCGTCTAAGAAAATCAAAATAAAGGCTGAAGACATCGAGCTAGGAATTCCGAAAAAGGAAGAAGGCGAAGAAGTAGATCCGGTGCGCAAGGGAACAGTCGAGTTTTTCAATAGCGAAAAAGGCTTTGGGTTCATTAAGGAAAATGACTCAAATGAAAAGTACTTTGTTCACGTTAGTAGCCTCACAGAAGAAATAGTTGAAGGTGAAAAGGTGTCTTTTGAATTGGAAAAAGGTCTGAAAGGATTGAACGCTGTTAGAGTTAAGAAAATCTGACCCTTCTTGATACATGCTATTTCGAACAGAAGGTAGGTCTTGTTAGTATTGATCTCCATGAGTTCGGTTTTTATAATTAGTCAAAGCGCTTTATTCTTAGATGATTTAAAGTTGGTTTAGGCTAATTCCTTGTTACAACTATGATTTAAAAAGACCGCGAGCAGCTTTAGAATGTCGTGGTCTTTTTTAGTTTGTTGAAATTGAGACGGTGTGATACTTACTCTAAAGTGCAAAAGGCTTAGACCAGAATAGTTTTTCGCTCACACATGAGCTTTTTTTCTAATGAAAGCGCAATGACATTATTTGAAGTGATTGACAATTAGCTTGAGAAGTTGGTGAGCCAGAAATGTTCATTTTGATGTTTGGCGGCTCGAAATAAAGCGCAAATTGCGTTTTTGCTGACCAAACAAATGATTCAATGAAAATAGGACGCAAGCTATTGCTAATCAGCACA
>CAYGUR010000038.1:0-2806 GCA_964353035.1 uncultured Comamonadaceae bacterium
CTCTTTGTCGGTGTATTTCAAAGCGTTGTCAATGAGGTTGTAGATCAGGTTCGTTAGGTGCACTTTATCGCCCTGCACCAAACTGTTTTTGGCTTGACAATTTTTCAAAGGCTCACCACCTGTTTCCGTCATTTTAACTTCCAATGCCTCCAGCGCACCATTGATGATGGTGTGCATGTCCATTATTTCATTCTTCAGCTCAAGTTTATCAGGTGAGAGTGTAGCAATTTGAAGCACACGTTCAACTTGCGATTTGAGGCGTTCGTTTTCGCTGTGAATGATTTTTGCGTATTGTTTTTGTCGCTCTGGGTCTTCTCTCACATCGTCGCGCATTAACATCGAACTACTAATCCCAATGGTACTAATGGGCGTTTTTAGTTCATGCGTCATGTTGTTGATGAAGTCTGTTTTGATTTCGGAAAGCTTTTTTTGTTTGAGAATAATGGCAATGGCATAGCCGAAGAAAATGACCACCGCCAAGATCATGAAGCTGGAAAACACCCAGAAGTCCATCTGCCCAATGACCAGTGCTGTTTTCGCAGGAAAATAGATTCCGAAGTAGTGTCCGTCTTTTTCAAAACGCTTTTGCATTCCAATGCGCGAGGCATCTTCTAAGCTAATTTCCTTTTCGAAATCAACCCTTCCGCCGTAGACGATGGAGTCACTAAAGCAGTCATAAATGCCATATTCGAACTCCTCTTTCAGGTTGAGGGCTTCAAATTCTTCGCGCAGCAACGTTTCCAGAAAGTAGGGGTGAAGGGTGTCATTGATGTTGGCCACAAAGAAGCTAGACGACAGTTGATTTACCGGTTCAACAACCGAGCTGTCTTCGTTGGCCTCCAGAATTCGATCTACCACAGAAGACATTGCAATCACCACACGGTCATTGAATTGTCTCTCTTGAAGACTGTAAGCACGCTGCACCCAGTAAATTTGGGTGATCACAATTCCTGATAGCGATACAACCGCCACCAAGATTAATATGTAAATGGTTCGTCTACTCACGTTGTGAATTTAAGCGATTTCGCATCTTTGCAGTCAGCATTAACATCAGATTAACACGTGAAGCAAATTTATTCAGTTTTAGCACTCTTCGTTGTAGGATCAACAATTGCTTTGTTTTCATGCACGGAAACAAATTCAGAACCGCTTGAGTTACCGTTGGAGGTCCATTATTCAATCACGAGTCGCGATACAGGAGTGCAAGGTATGGTGCACGCCTATTTCGGGGAAGACATGCACTACGTTCTGCATGATTCTGTTCGAGTGACCATGGAACGAAATGCCTTGTTGGCTGATGTGAGTCAGTGGTATGATGGCGAAAACCTCTGGATTACTGAACGAAATGGTGACTATTGCACCTGTGTTCACCTCGAAGGGGAGCTGCTTTCATTTTGGAAGAAAGATGAGTACCTAAAGGAAACCAACTTCAATTCAACCTCTAAGAACAAGATTTTAGGCGTAGACGTATATGCTGGAGTTGCTACAAGTGAAAGTGGAGACACCACCTGGATTGAGTGTGCAAAAGCTTATCCAAATGCGTGGTACGAGCACTCTAATTTCCCAGGTTTACCCATGAAGTACACCTATGAGTTACGGGGTGAAAAGGTAGTTTATGAGGCAGATTCCATTGCCAATACAAGCATTCCCTTCACGCCTGAAGCTTACAACAAGAATTGCGTTACCATCCCTGCAGAAGCATACATGGGTTTTTCGCCCATGGACACCATTCAATGGACGTCAGACAAGGTTTGGGTGTATGGAGATTTGTTGAACATGGACAATGAATACTTGCAAGGAGAGTTGCTCATTCAAACCTTTGAAAAAGGAGTAGAAAGTAGAGCGCAACTGCGTATTACTGAAGGTGTGTTTGATGTGGAATTGTCGCCAGGAAAGCGTTATGTATTGGATTTTAAGTCGCCAAGTTATGCGCACAATCGCATTTCATTGGACTGCACCAACATGCCTTATGACGGCTCGAATTTGATTCTGGACCTGTCGAATCACTTGATAAAGCCTGCCAATCAAGCCGTTCGCGAATACATGGAAAACACATTTATGGGCATTGCAGCTTATGTCCCAGATTCAGCATCTTTGGTGTTCGATTTTCAATACACAGAAGAAGTTGGAAAGGAAATTATGCGTCTTTCAGAGGAACGCTAGAGGCTTTTTAGCTCTTTAAAACGAGCGGCTTGCCTTCGTGAAACTTCAACCTCTTTGCCGTCTTTCAACGTGCATCGTAATCCGCCATTAAACCAAGGTTCAATGCTCGTAATCCAGCTCAAATTCACAATGTGCTTACGCGAAGTGCGAAAGAATTGGCGTTCGTTTAAGCGCTCTTCCAATTGATTTAAAGAACGAAGGATGAGCGGCTTGAAGTTGTTGAAGTAGACACGTACATAATTGCCCTCTGATTCGAATAAACGCACTTCAGTGAGTGGCACAAACCAGCATTTTTCTCCGTCTTTGATGAAGATTTGGTCAGAAGATGACAGCGCCTCTTTGGGCACGTGTTCTTCTTGTTGTTTTTCTCTGAATGAAATACGTTCCTGCACTTTTCGAAGTGCATCAGCCAAGCGATTTTCCTCAACGGGTTTCAAGAGGTAGTCTAGCGCATTGACTTCAAACGCTTTGATGGCGTATTCATCATACGCGGTGACGAAGATGACTTCCGGCGCATGATCTAGCTCACTCAAAAGTTCAAGACCAGATTTCCCAGGCATTTGAATGTCCAAAAATAGCAGGTCAGGTTCTTTTTCATCAATTAGCGTTAAGGCTTCATCAGCGTTGGCTGCTTCTCCCAATA
>CAYGUR010000038.1:2816-17142 GCA_964353035.1 uncultured Comamonadaceae bacterium
GTCTTAAAATTTCTTTTCGCGCAAGACGTTCGTCATCTATTATCAGTGCTTTCATTGAGTTTGAATTTTGGAAGAATCAACTTGCAAATAACTTTTTCTTGGTGTTCAACAATCGAAAAAGAAGCATTTTCGCCATAGAGCAAAGCAAGTCGTTTCTTGGTGTTCGAAAGGCCGGTAGATGTTCCGTTCTTGGAAGATCTTAGCCCTCCATCATTGATAATGGTGAGCTCTAGACGATCTCCCTCCATATTCCCTTTGACTTCAATCAATCCACCATTTGTCAGTCGCGCAATTCCATGCTTTACCGCATTTTCTGCGATGGTTTGAAGCATAAGCGGTGGTACTGGAAAGTCGTTCAGTTCAGTGGGGATGAAATAATCGACGTTCAGACGTTCTTCAAAACGAATTTGTTCCATACGTAAATACCGCTGTACAAGATCCATTTCATCACTGAGAGGAATGCGTTCGTGTTTCCCTAAAAGCAGTGTGTTTCTGAGAATAGAAGAAAGGGTGGTCACGGCTTCTTTTGCATTCGTCGGGTCATCGTCTATCAGCGCTCGTATGCTGTTGAGGGAATTGAACATGAAGTGCGGTCTCAACTGATTTCTGAGGTTGCTAAGTTCAATTTCGGTGTTTACCGCACGCAATTCCAAATTACGTATTTCAGAATTCCGCATGTTTTGGAAGTAGTGAATGGTAAAATACAACGCGCTCCAAACTAGGAAAAGAATTGAGAAATTGAGTGTTTGAATGGCGAAGGACCAGTCAGAAACTGTTAAAATTGATTTTCCTGTGTCTGGGAGAAAGGAATTGACGCTTCCTTGACAAATGTTGTAGATCACACTCATGATCACTGAGGCCGCAAACACACGTGGCAACAGAGGAATCACTCCAAGTTCAGTCCATTTCCAGTGCTTGATCAATCCGCGAAAGACGTGAGAAATTGTGATGCCAAAGACAAATACACCAAACAAGGAAATGATGATTTGCGAGGTGATATGTCCTTGCAAAACGAGGTTGATGATATTTCCGGTCACTAGAATCCCCCAGCCAGCTATCTGGCATGCCCAATAAATAGAGGTTCTTCTAGTGGTTGATTTCATCATTTGATGTTGTCTAACAAATGTAAATTGAATTAAGTTGTGAAAAATAGTTCTTTCCATCAACGGAGCACAGCTTGTTTGAGGGGACAAAAACTATCTTTGACGGATGAATTATTTGGCGCACATTTTCCTTAGTGGTGAGGATCCAGACCTATTGGCTGGAAATTTCATGGGGGACTTTATCAAAGGGAAAGATTACAATTCTTACCCGAAAAGAATAGCCAATGGAATGGTGTTACACCGCTTTATCGATTCGTATACAGATCAACACCCCGAGTCTGCAGCGATGCGAAAAAAACTCAGGCCCTACTGCGGAAGGTATTCAGGGATTGCACTGGACATGATTTATGACTACTATTTGGCCTCGCAGTGGGACAAATACTCCAAGGTAGATTTGGAAACGTTCTCATTGAGAGCATACCAGGTACTTGAAGATTATTTTGAACTGATGCCAACAAATTGCCAATTTTTATTCACCGCCATGCGCAAAACCAACTGGCTAGTAGCCTACAAAAGCGAAGATGGAATGTCACGCGCAATGAATGGATTGGATAGACGTCTTGGAGGGGAAAGTGGCTTGCCTACTACGATTCCACTGCTTCAGAATCCTGAGTTGAGGCTTCAAGAAGGGTTTAATCGATTTTTTCCAGACTTAGAAAAGGCGTGTTTACAGAAAATAGCTAGCTTTGCGTGAGCTCATTGGGGCGATAAACAGATGTGATTTTCTAGATTAGTCTAGTAAAAAAATTATATTTGACCCTACTGAACGACCAAAGAACTGCTAAAATAATGAGGCTATTAAGTGTGGTATTTCTGGCGATTTTTGCTTTTGTGGCTAATGCACAAGCAGGAACGATTGTCTTGGAAGGTAAGTACCAGCAAAAAAATATTTTCGTAATCAATTCAGTAGCTCCAGAAGGAGTGGGATTTTGTGTATACGAAGTACTTGTAAACGGTGAGATTACATCTGACGAAATTAACTCGAACGCTTTTGAGGTAGATCTTGCTGTTTGGGGATTCAAACTCGGAGACAGTGTAGTTGTAACCATCAATTACAAAGATGGATGTGAGCCTCGTGTTCTAAATCCAGGTGCTCTAGAGCCACAACCAACATTCGAAACAGTGAAGATTGATGTGGATGAAGGTGGTATGCTAGAGTGGGAAACACTCAATGAGCAAGGACGTATCCCGTTTATCATTCAGCAATACAAGTGGAATAAATGGGTGAACGTTGGTGAAGTGATGGGTAACGGAACTTCGACCAAAAACGCTTATTCGTTTCAGACAACACCTGTTTCAGGGGTCAACAGATTCAGAGTGATTCAGAAATCATACGAAGGGAAAAACAGACAGTCTGAGTCTGTTGAATTTGCGTCAAGTAAACCAGCGGTGGCTTATTCATATGACAAGAAGACAAAGTCACTGTCGTTTTCTTCTGAGACCAATTATGAACTGTACGACGAGTACGGACGAATCATCAAAAGAGGATTCGGTACCTCGGCAGACTTAACAGCCCTGCCTAAAGGTGTGTACTACATTAGCTACGATTCTGATACACAGAAATTCGAAAAACGCTAATTCCTGTTTAAAAGTTCTACTCTTCTTACAACAGATTACGAACCTTTCCCGCGTCATTTCCGTATCTTTAATAAAGTGAGGAATATGAATAAGGCATTCAAGACATTGCTTCTGTGTGCCTCACTTATCTTTATTTGGGGATGTGAGGAAGCTGTTGAACCAGCAAAACGCAAAGAAAAAGCAAAAGAAATTGCTCCCATCGTGCATGATCTTCCTGAGATTCGCGAACGTGGCAAGCTTGTGCTATTGACTGAAAATAGTTCAGTTTCTTACTACCTCTACAGAGGACAAGGAATGGGCTATGATTACGAACTAGTCCGTGCTTTTGCTCAGTCTCAAGGCCTGCAACTCGAAGTGCGTATCATGGAAGACATGAACGACATGTTCAAACTGCTTCAAGAAGGCAAAGGCGATATCATCGCATGTAACCTCACCATCACAGAAGATCGAAAGGAATTTGTTCGATTCACAGAACCATTGGCAACTACAAAACAGGTGCTCGTTCAAACACGACCAGATAATTGGCAAAGTATACCTGCTGATGTGCTATTGGATTCAATGGTTAATTCTGTAGCAGAATTGGATGGAAAAGAAGTGTACGTTCATGAGTATTCTTCATTCTATTCAAATATCTTAGAAATGGAGGCAGCCGCAAAGGTGGATGTAGATGTGATTGAAGCTTCGGGAAACATTGATTCAGAACAACTCATCAGACTGGTTGCTGAACATCAAATACCCTATACAATCGCTGATGAAAACATGGCGATGCTCAACGCAACATACTATTCAAACCTTGACGTTAGTTTTCCAATTTCTGAACCACAACAAATTGGTTGGGCAGTTCGGAAGAATGCTGATAGCTTAGCAACTGCATTGAATGCGTGGATTGAAGAACGTTCTACTCAACGCAGACTGGCCTATACCTACAAGAAATATTTCATGTCGAGGAAAGACCAACTCGCCCGCGTGAAAAGTCCGTTCTCTTCATTGAGCGGAAAGCAGATTTCAGAGTTCGACCCAACCATTCAACGTTATAGTTCAGAAATCAATTGGGATTGGAAACTGCTCGCAGCGCTGATTTATCAAGAGTCTCGTTTCAATCCAGAGGCACGCTCCTGGGCAGGAGCTTTCGGACTAATGCAGCTCATGCCCGCTACTGCTGAACGTTTCGGTATTGATACCACAGCTTCAACAGACGCAAACATCAGAGCAGGAGTGGCCTACATCAAATACCTAGATAAGTTTTGGCGTAATCGAATTCACGATCCACAAGAACGCGTTAAATTTATTCTTGCATCCTACAATGCAGGTCCCGGACATGTGCAAGATGCCCAGCGTATTGCTCAGCACATGGACAAGAATCCATACGTTTGGGACAACAATGTGGCTGAATGCTTGTTGTTAAAAAGTGACCAAAAGTATTTGGCCATTGAGGGTGTTCGCCACGGATATTGTAGAGGTAAAGAGCCGTATGAATACGTGCGGAACATCATGAGCCTGTATGGCATGTATCAAAGTATGGAATTGTGAGGATTAAATTAAGTCTATTCATTTTGCTTTTGTCTGCTGTTTCTTGCAACAAGAATGATGTGGAAGGTATGGAGATGACGGGTAAAGTGCGTGATAGTAGAAACAGTTCTGGAGTTTCTAATGTCTCAGTTTTGGTGGAAGAACAAGTAGTTGAAGGTGGTGCGCTAAATGGTGCCTATCAATTCGCCGTTCAAACAACAACTGACGGAAGTGGAAACTATCAAGCAAACTTTGAACGTAAGAATTCGCTAACCTACAAGTTGGATTTCACCAAGTCGGGCTACTTTGGTGTAACTCGTGAAGTCAATCCTGACGACTTAACCCCTGGAACCCCCTACACCCTAAACACCGTTTTGACACCTGAGGCGTTTGTTGAAGTGCATATCTACAATGCAAATCCAGAAACAAGCCAAGACTTTATTCGTTTTCGCTACATGAATGCGAATTTCGACTGCGAATGTTGTGGGAATGGATGGAAAGAATTTTCGGGCACCATGGTAGATACCACCATCATGTGCAGATTGCACGGTGACTACATGTTATCTTATACCTATGAAGTAGATAAAACATTAGAAGTCATTGAAGTAGATTCCATTTACTGTCCGGCCTTCCTAACCACCACACTTAACGTTGCCTATTGATGGAAGAGCACCACATGCGCATTCAGCGTACAGTGCGCTATTATCAATCAGGAGAAGCTCATTCAAAAGGTGAGCTAGTAATGGCCCTACACGGATACACCCAACACCCCAAATTTTTCTTGAGAAAGATGGAATCCCTCGCTTCGTCGCAGCGAATTCTTGTAGCCCCAGAAGGACTGCATCGACTGTATGTGAGCGGAAATAGTGGAAGGGTAGGTGCTAGCTGGATGACCAAAGAAGATCGGTTAAACGACATCCAGGACTATTGTCTTTACCTCCACCAACTCACAGAAGTATCAGATTTTAAACTGCCCGAAAGAAAAATCCTGCTGGGATTTAGTCAAGGAGCAGCTACTGCCATTCGCTTTTTCTGCGCGTATCCTACTGCCTTTTCAAAGCTCATATTATGGGCCGGAGCGGTTCCTCCAGATTTGTCGCTCCCAGAAAACAAAGAGGTGCTCAATTCTGTAGGTATCGATTTGGTCATCGGGGATCAAGATGAGTTTATCAAAGAAAGTGATGTCTTCGAAATGAAAGAGGTGCTAGACAAAGAAGGAGTCCGCTACAGATTGCATCGTTTCGAAGGGAAACACGACCTCGATGTTGAGGTGCTCAAAACTATTTTGGACGAATATTCCGTTTCGTCCTAATTGGTATTCATGCCATATGATCTCATGAATAGTTTGGTCGAAAATAATTATCACCTAAATAATTAGTTATAACTAAATAATTAGTTATATTAGCGCCATGAATCAATTAACACGCGCAGAAGAAGAGGTGATGCAGGTGCTTTGGGAACTTGAAAAAGGGTTTGTGAAGGACGTGCTAGAGCAGTTTCCTGAGCCGAAGCCAGCCTATAACACTTTGAGCACCATCGTTCGGATATTAGAGACGAAGGGTTTTGTTGGGCACGAGGCACAAGGAAGATCACACTGTTACTATCCGCTGGTTTCCAGAGAGGTCTATCGCAAGGCAAGTTTATCTCGTCTGGCAGAGTCCTATTTCGATGGGAGCTTTGAGCAGCTTGCCTCTTGTTGGATGGAAGAAAAAGGGCTTACAATGAAAGACCTCGAGGCCATTAAAGACATTCTTCAGAAAACACCTAAGAAATGACAAACCTACTCTTGTATCAGCTCTTTTTATCGACCTGGATCATAGTCATGTACGCGCTTCATTACAAAGCGAAACCGAATCGTTTATCACGCTGGTTATGGTTAGCGGGTCCTCTTGTTGCGGCATTCCCGTTTGCAATTCCTGAAGGGACGATTTTTGTAGGAGAACCATTTATGCTTCCAGATGTAGGAGCAAGTGTGTCTAACATAGCGGGTGAGACAGCTATTGATTGGTTCATGCTTGTATACGGTTTTGGAATGATGCTGGCCTTAGCCCTTGTTCTCTTTCGAATAATCAGTGTATTTCGAATCAGGAAAAAATCTTCTTTGGATAAAGACGAAGGCATAACTTGGTTCGAACTCCCGTCAGACAAAGAGCAGCACGGTGCTTTTTCATTTTTCACTTGGATTTTCCTGCCAGGGAATACAGATGTGGAATTGCGAGACTGCATGTACCTCCATGAAGCAGTGCACAGACGTCAATGGCACAGTTTGGACGTGTCTCTGGTGAATGTGCTAAAAGTAGTTTTTTGGTTCAATCCGCTGATCTTACTCATGCAAGTAGGGCTCAAAGACTGCCATGAATACGAAGCTGATTTCGAAACTTCATCTAAAGTAGGCGCTGGCAAATACGCTAATGCGTTAGTCAGCACCTCCTTCGGCCTTAAAGCCATCATGCCAATTGTACATCCTTTTGGCTCAGTTCGAAACATCAAAACAAGAATACATATGTTACACAGTTCAAAATCACCACGTTTTGCGTGGTTGTGGATGGTGGCACTTTGCGTGTCGTTCATCTCTTTTCAAGCATGTTCAAAGTCTGTAGAAACCAATAAAGGTTCTGAAATGGCAGATGGCGTTGTTGCAGATCGAAATGCAGAGTTCCCCGGAGGAATGAACGCTATGGTGGCCTTTGTGTCAGAAAACTTGAGTTACCCTGAAGAAGCAAAAGACAGCGGAATTGAAGGGAAAGTATTTGTAGAATTTGTCATTGAGGCAGACGGTACTGCTGGAAATGCAGTAGTGAAGAAATCATTAAGCCCAGAACTTGATGCGGCGGCTTTGGCAGTCATTGATCAAATGCCGAAATGGACGCCGGCAATGAAAGACGGTAAAGCAGTTTCTATGGAGCTGGTATTACCTGTTTCCTTCGCGCTTGATTAAAAAATCATTTTCACCTTACGCCAAAAAGCCTCTGCAGTTGTAGAGGCTTTTTTTATTGGTCTTTTTTTGACGAACACCATAAGCAGAACTCAGTGCTCAGCTCAGAAATCGGTTTATTCTTCCCAATGCGCTTACAAGCGAACTGCCATGAGGATTCCAACCCTCTTTAAACCTTAACTTGCCTGAGCTGTTAGCTTATCGTATTTTGACCTCGTTTTGAAATCAAACCTATGAAGAAATTACTACTCTTGGCTGTTATCCTGCAAGTGACTGCCTTTATGAATGCTCAAGAAAATACAGATGTCATTCCGCACTTCCTCACTGAGCAGGAAGTACAAGATGCCATTCGTCAAGGATTTGACCAACCTCGTCCAGTTAGAGGGATTGAGACACCACCAGATTATGAAAGCCTTCGAACGATGGCTGAATGGGAAGAAGTTCAGGCCTTGGTAATAGGTTGGGAAGGATTCAATTCAATTTTAAAAGGAATTACGGCTGCCGCGAAAGAGGAATGTGAGGTGATTATTTTATCTGAAAATCCAAGCCAAACTGAAAACTACTTAACCGGAAGCAATGGTGGTCCAGCCTTAGACAATTTGAACAATGTCACCATTATTGAAGCCGATTTGAACACCATTTGGGCACGTGATTATTCTGCCACTACGGTATATGCAAACGAAGTTGAGGACGTTTTGTTGGTAGACTGGATTTACAATCGACCACGTCCAGACGATGATGCTTCTCCGTCAATTGTAGCCGAACATTTAGGGATTCCATTGCACTGCACTACTTCCGAACCGTATGACCTTATGGGGACAGGTGGAAATTGGATGTCTGACGGATTTGGAATGGGCTTCTCTTCGGAACTGATTTCAGAAGAAAACGCAGGTGGCAATACCTGGTGGGGAACGCAGTATCCTGACCATTCATTGGAGGCCATTGAGAACATTATGTATGAGTTCATGGGGATTGAAACCTATGTAACGATGGAAAATCTGCCGTACGACGGAATTCACCACATTGACATGCACATGAAGCTGCTAGATGAGGAAACCATTCTGATGGCTGAATATCCTGAAGGTGTGGCTGATGGTCCGCAGATTGAAGCCAACCTCGAGTATGTATTAAGCAATTACACTTCGAAATGGGGAACACCGTTCAAAGTGATTCGCATTCCTTCGCCACCCCAGTCAAATGGAAATTATCCTGATGAAAATGGATGGTATTTGACTTACACCAATTCACTCTTCGTGAACAATACGGTGCTTGTACCAACGTATTACACGCAGTACGACACAACAGCACTTCGTATCTATGAGGAGGCGCTTCCTGGTTATAACATCATAGGAATTGATTGCGATTCTTCACCGAACAATATCATTGCACTTTCTGGGGCATTGCACTGCATTACCCACGAAGTAGGCGCTGATGACCCCCTGTTGATTTCGCATCAAGCACTACCAGACACCGAAGATTCTGTTAATCCATACACAGTTGATGCTTACATGAATCACCGTTTAGGAGTGGTTAACGCCAATATGTACTGGAAAACCGACCTTGGTTCTGAATACACTGTAGTGGCCATGTCAGAGGTGGGCGGTAACACTTGGACGGCAGATATTCCAGCGCAAGCCGCAGATACCCGCGTATACTACTACGTTGAAGGGTTTGCTGCTGACGGAAAAGTACAAACCCGTCCGATGCCTGCTCCAGAAGGGTACTGGAGTTTCAGAGTGGGTGCGTTCGTATCAGTAGGAGAGATTGATTTGGGAGCTTTTGCTCCTGCATTTCCCAATCCTGCGGGAGCCATCACATGCGTTCCGTTGAATTTGAATAGTACAACAAACGGCTCACTTCGCCTTTTAGACGTAACTGGGAGAGAAATTGAAGTCATCAAAGACGGATTATTTCCAAGAGGAGAGTCGAAGTATTTCTTTGATGCATCAGCCTACGAAGCGGGCATGTATCTGCTCTCTTTTGAAGCAAACGGGTCAAGGTTAACCCAAAGAGTTGTGATCAAATAGGCGCAATCAACTTCGCGCATTGTGCGTTTAACTAGAATAGAATTAAGAAGGCAATGACGAAAGTTGTTGCCTTTTTTAGTGCACAAAAAAAGGCGCCTTCGAGCAGCGCCTTTTCAATTTCAATTTTCTGATCAATCTCTTCCGCCCAATAGTCTCAACAAGAACAAGAACAGGTTGATGAAATTCAAGTACAAACTTGTAGCACCCATAATGGCAAGTTTTCGTGCTTGCTGACTGCCAAGTCCAACCTGCATACCAATGGTTCTGATACGCTGAGTGTCATAAGCGATTAGTCCAGTGAAGATGAGCACTCCAATGATGCTAACCACATAATCCATCATGGCTGATTGCAGAAATATGTTGACCACCATGGCGATGATGATTCCGATCACGCCCATCATTAAAATAGACCCGAACTTTGTCAGGTCGGTTTTTGTGGTATAGCCCACCACTGCCATGACCGCGAAAGTGACCGAAGTAATGCCAAATGTGGTGTACAAAGATGCACTGGAGTAGAGCAAGAAAATGTAACTCAAACTGGCGCCCATGCAGATGGCAAACAGCAAGAACACCGCTGAAAGCGCCGTGGTTGAGAGTTTTTCCATCCCAAAGTTCATCACTAGAATGAAGGCCAAAGGGGAGAACATCACAACCCAGCCGAGCATCGTTCTGCTGCCCGTTTGGAAGTCAATTAAATAAGTAATTGCCTCTGTATTCGCTACATAATAAGCCGTTACAGCTGAAACGGCCAAAGCGGCAAACATCCATGAAAAGACGTGCGCCGTAAAGGTTCTTGCCAAAGCGCCTGATTCCTCAACACTTCTGGCGTCTAAAATTGTTCTTTCGTCCATTGTATAGTTTCCTTAAGAGCAATGAAGATACAAAGCCTGTCTGAATTAGCTCAGCTTACCTTGAATCAATTGCATGAACTCCTTTCGCGTTTTATCATTGTTTAAGAATTCACCCGTGAAAGCAGAGGTGGTGGTAACTGAGTTCTGTTTTTCGACCCCGCGCATTTGCATGCACAAGTGACGTGCTTCAATTACAACAGCTACACCGGCAGCGTCTAAGGTGTCCTGAATACAATCACGAATTTGATCTGTCAAACGTTCTTGTACTTGAAGTCTGCGCGAAAAGGCATCCACCACGCGTGGAAGCTTACTGAGTCCAACAATGCGTCCTTTGGGTATGTATGCGATGTGCGCCTTTCCGAAAAAAGGCAACATGTGGTGCTCGCACAAACTGAACAATTCAATGTCTTTTACAATCACCATCTGATTGTAATCTTCATCGAACATTGCTCCGCGAAGGATTTCTGATGGATCAACATCGTATCCATGCGTTAAGTAAGACATCGCTTTTGCAGCGCGCTCTGGTGTTTTGAGCAAGCCTTGACGTTCAGGGTCTTCGCCCAATGACGCTATTAGTTCTCTGTACAGCTTTGCATTCTGCGCCACTGTTTCTTCGTCGTATTTCTCTATGCGTTCGTATCCTGCCATATTATTCTCCACCGTAATAGTCGGCGTAATTGTTTTCTGTTTCGTACAAGCGAATGTGGTGCAATTTGCATCCAGTTTCGCCAATCTTATCTTCCAATTGCTCCCAAATAGCAATAATTAACACTTCTGTAGAGGCCATTTTGCCAGACATAAAAGGGACATCCAAATTGAGGTTTTTGTGATCTAACTTATCTGTCACATGCTCTTTGATAATGTCACGTAAATCTTTTAAGTCCATGCAATAACCGGTGTCTGAAGCCGGAACTCCTTTTATGGTGACGTGCAATTCATAGTTGTGCCCATGCCAATTTGGATTTGCACATTTACCAAAGATCTCCAAGTTCTTCTCTGCATCCCAATCATCATTCCACAACTTATGGGCAGCATTGAATCGTTCACGTCGTGTTACATATACGGTTTTCATATTTTCGCTTTTGCTTTTCCGAACACACCAGCGGGCTCGTTCATTTACAATACATTTGTAGTCTAATTTGTTCGCTTAAAAGAACCAATATGATTGTTGTTACAGGAGCCGCAGGCTTCATTGCTAGCTGCCTCGTCGCAAAGTTAAACGAAGAAGGCTATTTTGACCTTGTTCTAGTTGATGATTTCTCAAGACCAGAGCGAAAAGCCAACTACGAAGGTAAGCGATATACGAAACTTGTAGAAAGAGAAAATTTTATTGACTGGCTTCGCGAAAATGAAAACCAGGTACAGTTCGTCTTCCACCTTGGAGCACGAACGGATACAACTGAGTTCGATCGCGAGATCTTCAATAAGCTCAATCTAGATTTCACCAAAGCTGTTTGGAATACCTGTGTAGAGTTCGGCCTCCCATTGGTGTATGCTTCTTCTGCGGCAACGTATGGCGAAGGTGAATTTGGATACGAAGACAATCATGAAATCATCGAGAAGTTGGTGCCACTGAATCCTTACGGTGAATCCAAGAACGATTTTGACAAGTGGGCCCTCAAACAAGAGCGTAAGCCTTATTTCTGGGCCGGATTGAAATTCTTCAATGTGTATGGACCAAATGAATACCACAAAGGCCGCATGGCAAGTGTTGTATTCCACGCCTTCAACCAAATTCAAAAAACAGATGCCATGAAGCTGTTTCGTTCACATAGAGACGACTATGAGAATGGACATCAACAGCGTGATTTTGTTTACGTTAAGGACGTTGTCAATGTATGCATGTTCCACATGTTGAGCAGAAAGCACAGTGGACTCTACAACTTGGGAACTGGAAAAGCTCGAACGTTTTTGGATTTGGTGAAAGCTACCTTCAAAGCGCTTGACAAACCAGAGGACATTTCGTTCGTTGACACGCCGGCAGACATCCGTGATAAGTACCAGTATTTCACTGAAGCTAACATGTCGAAGCTGATTCAAGCAGGCTATGATACACCGTTTACAGAGCTTGAAGATGGGGTTAGAGACTATGTTCAGAATTACTTGTTAAACGGACCGAAGTACTATTAAACTTCGATTATTCTTCCTTTAAGTCATCCAAGATCTCTGAATCTTCAGGGTTTTTCACTTGGGTCTTGAAATAGGTAAAAACGAGGTAGAGCATCGAAATGACAAAGGGTGTGGCGCCTACAGCCAACTTTGTGGTGCGCGCATTAATGGGGTTTGCCACATTGACGGCTTTGTTAAGCTCTTGATAGAAGGTGTACGTAAAAACGAGAAGCACTAAGAAGTTTGAAAAGAGGAGAAAGCGCAAAATCTTGCCTGACCTCATAGTTGCTCCTTCAAATCAATGAGGAATTGCTTGATGTCTTCAAGTTTATCAATCACTTCGGCTTCTTGAGCAGCTTGATCAGGATTGTCTTTCAACTGTTGTTTCGCCCCATCTAGCGTAAATCCACGTTTTTTCACCAAGTGATGAATCGTACGAATGGTTTTTAAATCTTTCTGGGTGAAAAGGCGATTGCCTTTCTTGTTCTTTTTGGGCTGAATCGCGTCGAATTCTTTTTCCCAAAAACGAATGAGCGACGTATTTACATCGAACATGTCGGCTACTTCTGAAATCGAGAAGTATTGTTTTTCTATTTCCTTTTCCTTGTAAGGCATGTTTTTAAAGGTACGAAGGAATATGATTAATCGAATGATTGATTCGCACTTGAAGATTGTTCAAGCATAATTTCAAACTGTTCTGGTGTCAAATCATTGAAGTAATAGTGCGCAGGATTGACCTTTTCGCCATCCTTAATTACTTCGTAATGCAAATGCGGACCAACAGATGTTCCTGTGTTTCCAACTAAGCCAATCACATCTCCTCGTTTTACGCGCTGTCCTTCCCGAACTTTAATCTGACTCATGTGACCGTAAAGGGTCTTGTATCCGTAGCCATGGCGAATGACAATGTTGAGGCCATAGCCTGTTTGTTTACGTTCAACACGTTCAATAACCCCATCTCCAGTGGCGAAGATTTCGGTGCCAGTTGGTGCCGTAAAATCCATGCCGGCATGGAACTTTGGAACTTTATATATAGGGTGAATACGGTAGCCAAATCCACTGGCCATGCGCTTCAAGTCTTCATTTCGAACGGGTTGAATGGCTGGAATTGAAGAGAGCATTTCCTCTTTTTTTCGTGCCAACTCAAACAACTCTTCAAAAGATTTGCTTTGCGCAACCAGCTTTCGTTGGATTTGAGAAATTCTGCGTTTCGTTTCTATAACATCTGCAGAGTGGTCAAAGCCTCGCAAGTCACGCTCACGATCTGAACCTCCAATGCCGGGTTGTCTTAGGTGTTTTGGAAAAGGCTCAGCCCCGAAGATGTTTCGGTATACTTCGTCATCACGTTCAGCAATTTCAGTCACAACATTGTTCATGTTTTCCAACTCAGACTGCATTTGAGCCATTTGCTTTTCCAAGAAGGCCAATTCACGCTTTTGTTCACGCATTTTTGGACTTTCGAAGTACCGATTGAAGGTGTAAATGGAGATAAAAGATACCACGGCTATAATTCCAATCCACTTGGCTGAAACCAGCAGGTAGTCCTTCCAAGTGAAGGGTACCTTCTCATATTTCAACTGCTCAGGATTGTACTTGTATCTGTATCGAGCCATTCTTTTCTATTTTGCTTGATGCAAAGCCGCACGAAAGTATCTAAAATAATCTACTTTTGCAATCTGTAACTCCCCGTCTGACGTGGGTTTAACAACAATTACAAGTCCGTTATATAGCGCGAAAACACTATGGAATCAGCAAAGATCCGTCAAGTATTCTTCGATTTCTTTAAGTCGAAAGGTCACGAAATCGTACCCTCTGCACCAATGGTCATCAAAGATGATCCTACATTGATGTTTACGAACGCAGGGATGAATCAGTTCAAAGATTTATTTCTGGGGAATTCGGAGATCAAATTTTCGCGCATAGCGGATACCCAAAAATGCCTGCGTGTTTCTGGTAAACACAATGACTTGGAAGAGGTAGGAGTTGATACCTATCACCACACAATGTTCGAAATGCTAGGGAACTGGTCTTTCGGTGATTACTTCAAGAAAGAAGCCATTGAATGGGCGTGGGAAATCTTGACGGTTCATTACAAGATGGACAAAGAGCGCTTGTACATCACCATTTTTGAGGGAGATGAGGGTGATGGACTGGCAATGGATACTGAGGCGAAAGAAATTTGGAGTAAAATAATTCCTGAAGAGCGCATTCTTG
>CAYGUR010000039.1:0-16724 GCA_964353035.1 uncultured Comamonadaceae bacterium
CACTTGGTAAACCCCACTTGTTAAATGAGCCACAGAAATTACACCGCTAGGTCTCGCTTCGCGCAGCAACAACTTTCCTTAAACAGACCAGATTTCTAAAATAGCATTGTTCAAGTCAATGTTGGGCGAAGCAATTTGAATATGTCCCTTCGCTGGGTTGGGCCAGATCGACATCAATTCTTCGTCCATCCCTTCGACCCCAACATAGATAAAATCGAAATTTTCTGATGTATATGTGCAATTTCCGCTGGAAATGCTGACCGCATAAATCCCCGTCTGAACAGCATCAAAAGTTTCGCCATTTCCTACTTCCTCGCCATTCATGTACCACGTAATTTCGTCTAGCGTGTCAATTCCTTGTTGTGTGAAACTCAGGACACCGTTTTCAACAGAAATAGCCACTTCAGCATCTGGATTACATTGTGTAAAGTGCGCTATGAATTGGGCTGTCCAGCCGATGTTCACCAGCAAACTATCACTGTTTTGATCTGCTTCTTCAATGAACGGACTGTCTCCCCAATATTCGAATGCATAGCCTTCATTGGCGGTTACAGAAATGTTCACCGGACAGCCATTGAAGTAAACTCCTTGCCATGGATAGTCATCTGGTGAAATGGTGCTTATTTGAATGGTTCCCGCACCCGCAGGAACTACATCAAGCGTTACAGATACTTGTCCGTCAAAGCCCAAAGTGGAGTTCACATGATTCCGCGCTGAAGGAAGTCTTAGGTTGTTGTAATTTTTAATTCCTTGGACGGAAGTGTTCCAGAACTCAACGGAATAGGGCGACTGCCAGCGCTCTACATGGTCTGGCATGGCATCAGAAATGAGCGCTTGCAAAGCGTTGACATCTGCAACAAACTCATCTTGTTGGAAGACCGTATTCATCAAGTCTGCATAGCGATTGGCGAAATCACATTTAAATTGTTCGTTCTGTAAATTTCGGTCGAAGAGGATGCTGTGGGCATTCGGGTAGAGCGGTGTGCGGGCGAATTGTAAGAAATTGTCGCTCGGTTGGCCACCAAAAAAACCAAATCCAGCATCTGTGTCGTACAGCACATAAGACCATTTGCCTCCTTGCTGTGAACGCCACAATTTCACGTTGTTGAGTCCCCAGGCAATGCCCATCCAGTCTAAATTTTGAACATAGGTTTCAACAGCGAAGTAATCGATGTAATTGTCCAAATCAAACTCGGAATCCAAGATAGAGTAGTATTCATTTTGTTGTGGTTCCACGCTCATCAGCGAGATGTAGGCCTCAATGAAATCACTGTTTGTACCTGCCAAAGCCTCCCAAGAATTGAGCAGGTCCACATCGTCTTCGTCAACGTCGTAGTTCGCCTCAACGTATTCTTCATCAATCTTTTCGCGGATGCCATAAACCCCCCAGTATTCGCCATTTAAGTAGAGCAGGCAGGGCTCATAGGCCATTGTGTGGATGTTCGTTTTGCTGGCCACGCGGGAGAAAACGGCGTCTTGAATCTTGTCGGAAATCACATGCTGACCTCCATTGCGAATGTTCAAATTTCCGACCTCCTGAATGAAAGGCTTTTGGGAAAAGACAGGGTATTGAAGCGGACCAGTATAAATCGATTTGAAATCGAAGCGAAAGGATTTCTGAGGCTCAGCTCTTGACCATCCGCCATGAATTTCAAGGTCGAATTCGGCTTTCGCTTGGAGCTCTTGTTCAGAATCGAAGTATTCTAACCGAGACCATTTCGACCAGGGCTCCCAGAAGTTACTCCCGAAATAGGGGATGTTCTCTTGCGCATTCGGTCCCGAAACATAGATTCCTTCGTAATACCCCCACAAATTCAATGAATCTGTAATCACAGAAAAGACGGGGAGATTGTGGTTTTCTTCGTTGATGATGCATGTGACATCGGCCGATTTACTGGGGAGTTTATTTCCGGTGCTCAGTGCACGCACACTCAAAACTGAAGATCCATTGATTGAGATAGGCGTGGTGTACGTTGGATGATTCGAGGTAGGAAGGTCTCCATTGGTGGAATAATGAATTTCTTGAGTTCCACTGGTAGGGGTTACTTCGGCCGTTTGCGGACCGTCATACCAACCTGATGAGAGCGATACATTCGGCATGGGTTCAATTCCTTCGTAACACCAGCTGTCTTCGTTTGTTTCCCAAGGAGTTGGCGTATCGAAAACGCAGATTGTTCCCTGACCGTCTTCTGTTCGACCCATGGTCATACCCAAAGAAAGACTGGTGTCAATGTCTATGAAATCAATCAGGTTGCCTTCATTGTCACTAAGGATGACAGGTTCTCCTGGACTAAGCTTGAAGTTGGTATGGTAAAGGCTGTAGATTGCAGGAATCCAGTTTGGCGCATTAGGTAAATCTAGTGCGCCTTCATCAGTTGAAACAGAAAGGAAGAAACGTCCGGATAAATCAGAGGATTGCACTCCTTGGTTGTGCACTTGAATGGCTAACAAATTTTCACCTTCATGCAGCAGGTTTTCAATTTGATCGGCATCAAAAACCCAATGTTCGGGTACTTGTCCTTGATAGAGCAAAGCCTCATGCAAACCATTTGTAAATTGGTCAAAGGTTCCTTCAACTCCCCACATCGTTTCCGAGCGAGCAATTTCTGTCCCATTCAAATAGGCAATAAATCCATCATCATAATCTGCATGAAATAAGAGGTATCGCAGAGGATCAAGTGTTTCTAGATTGAAGGTTTTACGCAAATAATAATTATTTGTACTGATGATCTGGGTGTTGTCATCATCATCTCCGTATCCAAATCCGCCTGAACCTGTGCTCCACGTTTGATCGTTAAAGTTCTCGTATTTCCAATTTGCTGGTGGTTCGAAATAGGCAGGGAAATACTTCCACTCATCGGTGTCAACTATGAGCGACTTCCAATTCTCAGCGAGGTAGGGTTTGTCTTCGCCAGAAGCTAAAACAAGTGCTCTTTCATTCGGTTGCAGAAGTAGATTAGGCACTGTCCATTTATCCCAATCGTTGGCATTGTCTGACAGGTGAAATCCAGTGAGGTCAACAGGGTTTGTGCTGGTGTTGAACAGCTCAATCCAATCGCTTTCGTCCCCCACTTCATCAACAACACCTTTAAAAGCAGAGACCTCGTTGATCACAACTTGTGCGTCACTTGCAAGGGGAAAGGTCATACAGAGCAGGGCGAACGCAGTAAAAACGTTCGTTCTCAAAGACAAGCAGAGGAAGTTCATCCTTCTAAATTACGTGAATTGTGGCGAAAGTGCACTCCACGTTCGAAATTTCGCTCACATCTAGCTTTTTCAGATGAAAGCGTTTAACACCTGAATCAGCTTGTCAATATCAGCTGGGGTGTTGAATACATTCACAGAAACGCGCAAGAAATTTCCTCTAACAGAAACGTATACTTTTTCTTGAGCGAAGGCCTCTTTCACTTGAGTAAGATCAACTGCTTCTGGAAGAGAAATTCCGAAAAGGTGCGAAGAAAAATATGCTGAGTCTTCTAATTGGATGTCCTTCGCCACAAGGAATTCTTTCAAAGGAAGAATGAGGTTCTGCGTGTAGCTTTCTATGTTTTCTACTCCCCATTGATTCAGTTGTTGAAGCGCAGCAAGTAGCATTGGCGCTAGTGTGAAGTTGCTTGTTTCTCCCATGTTGTAGCGTCCCGCGTCAGGAGTGTACTGCTTTTCATACGTGGTCAGGTTGCTGAAATCCTTCGCATTGGTTCTGTTCATCCACGTTTCTTCAAGGGGGATACCGTCATTGAATTTTTCCGAATAAAAAGCGAGTCCCAGCGAATAGGGCCCCATCAGCCATTTGTATCCGGCGCAAACGAGTGCATCAATCTGGTAGCGCTGAACATCCATAGACCGGGCGCCTACTGATTGGGTGCCGTCCACGATGAAATAGGTGTTGGTTTCAGCACATTTTCGTCCAATGCGTTCCAAATCGAAAGATGTGCCATTCATCCAATGCACAGATGACATCACAAGTACAGCCGTTTCCTCAGAGATGGCAGCTAGGATTCGTTCGTTCCATTCTGCTCCTTTTTGCGGAAGGGAAGGATTTGGACGAATGAATTTGAGCTCACTTTGGTGGTCTGAACACCACCGTTCCAACGCGAAAATATCACTTGGAAATTCATTTTCGATGGTCAAGGCATGCTGTCCGTTTTGAAAAGGGACATTTTGAATTGCCGCATTCAGTCCATAGGAGCTAGCCGGAATCAAGGCCACTTGCGAAGGTTTGCAATTGACCAAATGTGCAAACTCTTTCCGAATGGCGTCAGGAACCTCAAAAAAATCATCTGGACCAATGTCAATGGGATTGCGATCTCTGACCAAAGATTTCAAAGCGGCTGCTTCACAGGCTTTCAATAGAGGTGCCTTGTAAGCGTTGTTCAAGTAGTGAATATCTTCCTGTAGGGAGAAGAGGTGGCGTTGCGTTTCCATTGCTTCGATTTGAAGCGTGAAGTTAATTAGAGAAACTCAAAGTTGCGCGGGCTTTGCCAAATTCCACTCCGTTTGTTCTCCAGCGAATGCTTAATTCATCGGTTAAAATGGCTTCCTTCCGTTCCGACTTATCAATTTCCCAGCCCCAACAGTTGTACAATCTCAAATCTGCTTTGAAATTTCCGCCATCCCCGGGTATAGAGAGGAACTTGAATTTTTGATACACGACCAAGGTATACCTGCCTGTAGCGTCTGAAAACTCATTCACTTTCTTGGGTAAACAGGTCATGGCGATGAAACTAATTCCTCCAGCTAGCATGATCGGACGAAGTAATTCTTTCCATTTCCAAAGCGGGGTGTCCAATCGCTTTACAATCGCCGTGCATTCTACAATCAGGACGGTTCCTCCGAAGGTGTACAACGTGAAGAACAACCACGCGTTGGAGAGGACAATAGCGAATTTGGGTAGGAAGACTAGGGCGAAACAGACAAAGAGAATTCGACGTATTCCTTGCATAACGAATATTCTTTGGGCTTAACACATTTAACGCAAGAGCGCAAGCCTAAAGTATATACGTATGGAAAGGCAGTATTTCGCTTGAGTAGTAAATGGTCACTTTTGAATGTCTACAGCTTACCATTTTTGATTACATCAACCACATCAGGATCTAGCAAAGTAGACGTGTCTCCTAGGTTAGAAACATCTCCTTCGGCAATTTTACGAAGGATGCGGCGCATGATTTTACCGCTTCGTGTTTTGGGCAATCCAGGAACAATTTGAATCTTGTCTGGACGGGCAATTTTCCCAATTTCGTGCACCACAGATTCATTGATTGCTCCGCGAAGTGCGTCTTCGTCCAGAATTTCCTCTGAGCAAATGACATACGCATAGATACCTTGTCCTTTAATATCGTGCGGATAACCAACCACAGCAGATTCTATCACATGATCATTTGAGTTGATGGCGCTTTCAATCTCAGCGGTGCCGAAACGGTGTGCTGAATCGTTTATCACATCATCAACCCTTGCGATGATTCGGTACAATCCGTTGTTGTCTCTTTTCGCCCCATCTCCTGTGAAATAATAGCCTTCGTAATTGCTGAAGTACACATTTTTGCAGCGTTCATGGTCTCCGTAAGTGGTACGAATCATACTGGGCCATGGATTTTTGATACACAGATAACCTTCCACTTCGTTTTCCGTGATTTCATTTCCTTCGGCATCCAATAAGACAGGAAGAATTCCTGGTAGAGGCAATCCGGCGTGACTTGGACGCTGTGGACTCAAATCTCCCAAACCAGAGATCATGATTCCACCTGTTTCTGTTTGCCACCAGGTGTCTACAATCGGACATTTTTCTTTTCCTACGTGGATGTTGTACCAGTTCCATGCTTCCTCATTGATGGGTTCGCCAACAGAGCCGATCACTTTGAGGGAATCTAGGCTGTAATCTAGGACGAAATCATCTCCTGCTGCCATGAGCGCTCTAATTGCTGTTGGCGCCGTGTAGAACTGATTCACTCTGTATTTGTCGCAGATTTGCCAAAACCTTCCGCAATCAGGCCACGATGGCACACCTTCAAAAATAACCGATGAAGCTCCGTTCAGAAGCGGTCCGTATACAATGTAGGTATGTCCGGTAATCCATCCCACATCAGCGGTACACCAGAAAAGGTCTCCTTCTTCGTATTGGAATACGTTTTTGAATGAGTAGCCGGCATACACCATGTATCCTCCAACGGTATGCACCACGCCTTTCGGTTTTCCGGTAGACCCAGAAGTATAAAGGATGAAGAGGATGTCTTCTGCTTTCATGGGTTCTGGAGCGCAAGTTTTATCCATTTTCGATATTTCCTCATGCAGCCAGATATCGCGTCCTTGCACCATGTTAACGTTCCATTTGGTACGCTGACTGACAATGACACTTGAAACAGAGGTGCATTGCTCTAGCGCTTCATCTACGATTTGTTTAACGGGCATTTCTTTCGCCCCTCTGAACATGCCGTCAGAAGTGAGTACCGCCACTGCTTGTGCGTCATTGATTCTGTCTGCCAGTGCCTGAGAGGAAAAACCAGCGAAAACCACAGAGTGAATTGCACCAATTCGGGCACAAGCCAAAGTAGCAATGGGTAAGTCTGGAATCATGGGCATGTAGATGGCTACACGGTCACCTTTTTTGATACCTCTGCTTTTGAGCAAATTCGCATACTGACAAACTTTGTCGTGAAGCTTTTGGTACGAGAGCGTAACGTGCTGGTCTCTCGGGTCGTTGGCTTCCCAGTAAAACGCCACCTGATGGGCCCGCTCGGGAAGATGCCTGTCTAGGCAATTGTAGGTAATATTGGTTTCGGCTCCTTCGAACCACTTTACTTCAGGAATAGAAAAGTCATGCGAAACCACATTGTTCCATTTTTTTGTCCAGTGGAACGCACTGGCAACATCATCCCAAAAACGCGTAGGGTCTTCAATACTAGTTTGATAGGATTCTTGGTATTTTTCGAAAGAAGTAATGTTGTAATACTGACTCATTGGTTTCGCTGTTTAATCTGCCTAAAAGGTAAGAAAGACCAGCCAAAAACCTAGCGACCAATGCGCCTCAATGCCATCCACGGATTGAATTGATCTATGTTAAACTGGAAGGTGATGTAATCCCATGGCGCATATTCTGGTGCATCCAAAAGACCATTGCTCACAAGCGGCATGTGAATCGCCAAGGCATCGCGCACCAAGGTGAATGAAACACCGGCTGCATAATTGAAATTGTAATCAATGCCTAAGAATTCCTGTGCACCAAAAAATCTTCCCTCTGTCAATACTCCTGATGCCCAAATAGATAAGGGAGATTTCGGTAACTCATATTCAAGCATCCCACTCAACATCCATTCAAAGCCTGAAACATTGACCAAAACACTTTCTTTTCCATTCGCGATTTGGCGATTCAATGTTTCATTTGTTCGTTGTCGTTGAAGAAATAAATGATCTGCCATTAAGTCGATATTAGCTGTTCTTCCCACACCTGAAAAAACATATTGAGTGCGTCCTGTTTTGTTCCATTCCTTGCCTCCAAAGGCCTTCCATCTGAGCTTTTTTCCTTTTTGGTTGTATTCAAATGCGCCCTCGTAATCAAAGGTGGTGATGTAAGAAAAGTCTTCTGGGTCGAAATTCTCCTGGATGAATGCACGGGCATCAACACCAAATTCATGCGTAATTCTGGGTTTCGCTTGAAAGGTGCTTGAATAACGCACATGTGGTGAATAGCGCTGGAAAACATTGTCTTGATATAGCAAGGATGGGTTTTCTGGTGTAGAAGTTTCGTAATCGTTGAAGGCTACAATGGCAGCTGCCTCAAAATTCAATCGGTCCTTGTACCTCGCACGGGGAGCGTTGCGAAGTAGCCACTCAAACGATATAGATGGACGAATGTAGTTTTGAGTGAGGTTCACATTCGTAAAAAAGAGTTCAGTAGCGAATGAAGTGAATTTCTGCACCTGAAAATCAAGTACATTCTTCCCAAAAAACTTCGAAACACGCGCAAAGCCATTGATGTTGTTTTGAGAGAAGCTGTAGAGCGGACTAACAGAGAACTCCCAATCTCTGGCTGGTATGGCCGTGGAGTGAATATTGATTCCAAGCATGAAGTTGTTCTGCTCATTCCACGCTGCTAAAGGAATCCAAAACAATTGAGATTTTTGAGGATCATCTACGCGTGTGCCGAAGCGTAAAGTCAGTGGCTCAATGGTCTTAAACAACCCTGATGTGCGCAATTGGTCATTTTGTCGGTCATACTCCAGCATGTCCTCATTTCCATCAATCTGAACCAGTTTTGTTCCTTCGGGAATGGCAATGGATGTTTTTTTACCAGGTGCAATGCCTTCATACCACTGTTCTGAAATGACCTTTCCTTCGTCCCCAATGAAAGCCACCTGAAAAGGAACGTTCAGGTCGCCTTTGTTCTTGATGGAAACCATCTTCTTTCCATCCTTCTTTTCTGTTCCAGCGGCCGCATAATCAACACGTCCGTTGGTTTGAATCACACCTTCGAAAAACCAGGAAAGGTCTTTCCCCGTTGATTTTTCTACTGCTGCGCGAAGGTCTTCTGGACGTGGGTGCTTGAATTTCCATGCTTCGAAGTAGGCTTGCATGGCTTTGTCAAACGCTTCTTCGCCCAAATACCCCTTCAAGTGGTCAAAAGCAACGGCTGTTTTCTTGTAAACGATGGTGCCATAATTGGTCTGACTGAGTGAATCTGAATGGCATTGCATCGGCTGATCCACGCCATTTCGTGCACTAATGAGGTAGGCGTATTCATCGCGCATGCGATAGGAGAGTCCGTTGAGCTCTAACTTTTCTTGCCAATTTGGACTCAATATTCCGGTCGCAAGGGAAAGGCTGTCACCGTATTTCGTTTGAAAGTACCTGGTTTCGTTGAAAGAATTGATACCCTCATCCATCCACGCGTTGGTGCGCTCATTTGAGCCTAAAATTCCATAAAACCAATTGTGTCCAACCTCATGCATGATTACCGTTTCGAGTCCGAAAGCAGATCCAGAACTACCAATTACGGTCACATTCGGATACTCCATTCCGCCACCTGCTGAAATGGTGCCATCAACAGCCGTCACTTGCTTGTAAGGATAGTCGCCGTTCCACAGCGAATAATAGTAAATAGCGTCTTTTAGGTATTCTGGACTTTTGTTCCAGAGATCTGCATTTTCTGGAGTGAACATGGCCCAAGTAGTTACTTTTCTCCGCTGTGTGGAAGAGTAACTTCGTCTTTCAATACGCGCCATCTTTTGTCAGCAAACCAAGCGAAATCATGCACGCGACTTTGCTGATAGCGAAGGGTTTTCATTTCCTCACTCGAAGCAGGAAAGGCATTGTCGCCGAGCTCATTGGAGGCGCGCGTTTGTGCATCAAGGTCGTTCAGAAAAGCCAATTCGGCTTCGCCATTGACCAAATCACCAGTGGCTCCAACAACATAATTCTTCGGCAGTGTAATCGACACATCAAAGCTTCCATATTCCGAATAAAATTCTCCCTGATTCAGGTAAGGCATTTCGTGCCAACCGTCTCTGTCATACACCGCTGGTTTCGGGTACCATTGTGTAATCTGGTAGGATTGATTTATATGTCCGAGACGAGAGATATTCCCAGAAGGCAATTTCACATGAAACGGAGTGGAAATTGTAACCGAAGCCCCCGGCGCAAGCGGTTCTGCCAGTTTAAGTTTAGCAATGTCTATGTGTTCTGGATGAAATTCCCACTCGATTTTCGCCCCATTTGCCTGAAAATCAAGTTGATCAATGTAGCCCAATGCTTTGTCCATGGCATAAAACAAAAACATATTGCCTTCTCTGAACTGCTGTTTAGCCAGCGCTGTTTTGCCATTTTTATAGGCATTCGGCCAAAGGTGCATCCAAATAAATGGAAGTTCATCAGGTGAGTTATTGGTGTATGTTAAAGTGATATCACCTGTGAGCTCGTGATTCAAATCATCAAGCGTCACATTGATTTGATAATCAACTTCTTGCTGGAAATAATCCTGAGAGAAGAGGTTACTTGAAACAAGTACTGCAATGCTGAGGATGAGAAATCTCATGGTTTAGGTTTTGTGTAGGACGAAGTTCAAATCAATTAGTTACAAGGTAGGATGTTTAGCCAGTATGAAGATTCAAATGAGCGTTTTCCATGGAAAATAAGCTACCTTCTTCTTCGGGCCATTGTAGCGGCACTAATGGTGGGGTTGTAAGTCGTGAATTTTAATCCAAGTTCTTCACCCATTTTTTCACCCTGAGCTACAGATTTGTCCCAACTTGAGCCACGGTACAGCAAGATTTTTTTTCGATGAGACTCATTTAATAAATAAACGTCATAGTGTACATCCGAATCATACAGGTTGTTGCCAATTGTTCTATGGCCCAAAGTCTCTTTGCGCATCAAAACCGCTAATTCCGGATAGGCATCATAAGAAACCCAACTTCCAAACTTAACCCCAAAAGCCATGATGAATTCGCGCATCACCTGCTTTTTGGTATTAAATTCAGATCCGGTTTTCGCGAAGCTAATAAACCCACCAATGAGGGTAAGTATGATGCCCATGGCTGTATTGTTCAAGATGTACAAAACGCCGCAAAAGAGCAATGCATAGCCAATAAACCGAATAGAAGATCTGAAAAGATAGCCTGTGCTGTAGGTCATTATAATCGTTTTGTTCTCATCAAATGTACATGATTGACAAAGTAATGTGAGTGTCATTTTTATTATTTTCAAATCTTAATAGTGAAAATGCGAATGAAAAATGCATTTTACACGCTCAAATAGGTAGCCTTTTCAATTTAAATTTCAATTCCAGAAATTGTGACTATTCTTTCGCTCACCCAAAATTTCTCAACTTGCCCCACAACGATCAATTTTTTCTTTCGAAACCAGAGCCCCTCAAAGGCTGTCTACTGGCCATGCGCTCATTGCTGCTCAGCTTTAACGATGACGTTACTGAAACAACGAAATATGGGATGCCTTGTTTTTGTAAAGCACATAAACCCTTCTGCTATTTGTGGACAGACAAAGAATCGCATGAACCGTATTTTCTGATTGTCAAAGGAAGGGAGATTGAGCATCCCATTCTTGAAACAGGAAAGCGCTCCAAAATGAAGATTCTTCGTGTGAATCCCACAGAAGATCTTCCAACTTCTTCCATTCATGAAGTGTTAACCTTAGCATGGAATGCAGCGGATGAAAAATAAAGCTGGAATCCAATCCACACAGAATCCCTAACTTCAACCATTCGATTGCACGCGAAATGTCAACGAATCAGTTATGATTTTAGTTCTGTCTTTTCAAAACGAGGCTTTATGCGGCTAGCACTGTTTTTTTTCTTTTTCCTTTGTTTGTGGTCCTTCGGTGTTCAGGCCCAGTCGCTTAGTCCTGGTGTATTTGCCGCTTCAGGAAGTGCCAGTCAACAGCTGAGCTACACCATCGGAGAGCCTCTGACCTTTACTTTTTCTTCGTCATCTAACCGCCTCACACAAGGCTTTCATCAAACGAATTTAGAGGTGGTTTCGGTAGAAGAGTCCAACGAGCAATTTCAATTTTCGGTCTATCCCAATCCTACCAGAAATGAACTTCGCTTTTCATTCCCTTCGAATTTCGACACCATAGCTATTCAGATTTATGATGCCCAAGGAAAGCTGATTCATCGGCAACAAATTTACCATCAGGAATCGGTTCAAATGGCCACCTTCGCGCGTGGTTTGTATACGGTCGTGATTCACCATTCGCACCTTTCTTCACCCAAGCATTTTTCCGTCATTAGAAGCTAAAACCTCATGAAAAAATTCTTCGCTTTCGCACTTCTACTCCTCTCCATTTCGGTTCACGCACAAGTCCCTCAGGGAATCAATTACCAAGCGGTAGTTCGAAACGATGAAGGAATAGTGCTTCCGAATCAGTTCGTTTCTTTGCGCATTTCCATTCATGAAGGTGCCATTGATGGTTTGATTAACTATGCCGAAGTACATTCGCTCACCACCAATGATTTTGGTTTGGTCAATTTGATCATTGGCGAAGGGGATGTCGAAACAGGAGCGTTTGATGCCATTCCTTGGGGCGAAAACAGCTTCTTTGCTGAAATAGAATTGGACGAAGATGGGGGAGCGAATTTCCAATCCATTGGAACACAGCAGTTGTTGTCTGTTCCCTACGCCTTGCATGCCGAAACGGCGACCCTTGCATTGAATGCACCAGAAGGACCGGTTGGGCCTCAAGGATCACAAGGTGAACCTGGTTTGGATGGTGAAGATGGAACAGATGGACAAAATGGAGCAGACGGCGCCGATGGTTTGGATGGAAACATGTGGCTGACCGGAAATGGCTTGCCCGATGAGGCTAACGGTAACGAAGGAGACCTCTACCTAAACAATGAAGACGGATTCTATTACATCAAAACAGCTGATGCGTGGGTGTATGAAGGAATGTTTTCGGGACCAGAGGGACCAATAGGCCCAACAGGTGAAATGGGGCCTGCAGGGGAAGACGGAGCAACAGGACCACAAGGTGACACGGGGCCAGAAGGTCCAGCCGGTATCCAAGGACCACAAGGAATTCAAGGCATTTCAACAGGATGTGAAAGCTTCAGTACGTCAGATGGGAAAATCGTTGTGTACACACCAACGATGGCTTACGGTATGGGATTGAACACGTTTCCGTCTTCTATTTGGGTACCGCAAGCGCTTCAAGGCGAGGTGTTAGGTGCCATCGCTTCAGACTCTACCATTGTAGTATACACGACCACCAATGCATATGGATTTGGGTACAATACGTTCCCCAGCGCCACATGGGTGAATACCGTTTTAGACGGTCCCGTTATTGACGCAGTGGCCACTACGGGTGCTATTGTATTATACACCGCCACAACAGCTTATGGATTTGGAGTGAATACCTTTCCTTCCAGTATATGGCTTGCTCAGACTTTAGAAGGAACGCCCCTTGGCAGCGCCGCCGCTGGTAAAATAATTGTTGTTTTCACCAATTTGAAGTCGTACGGATTTGGTTTCAACACTTTTCCAAGTTCGATGTGGATAGAAACCGATATCGAAGGAGCACCTGTCAATATCATCGGCACCCACGATTAGTCTTTCATGACAGCTTCTTGACCTCATGTTGATAGAAGAGGATTACCGTTCAGCATTGGATTTTACCATTAACAAAAATTACCCACTCTGGATTGCTGAGGCAGGTGCAAGACCTTACCTTTAAGGCGACCATTCGCCATGATAGACCTCAAGAACATTACCAAATCCTATTCCATAGGTAAAAACCAGTTGCAAGTCCTCAAAGGAATTGATGTGCATGTCGCCAAAGGCGAACTTGTATCTATCATGGGCTCATCGGGCTCGGGAAAATCAACTTTATTGAACATCCTTGGCCTGTTGGACAATTACGACGGTGGTGAATACATGCTTGACAATATGAGCATGGCCAATTTAGGTGAAACCCAGGCAGCGCGCTACCGCAGCAAATACCTCGGGTTCGTTTTTCAAAGCTTCAACCTTATTAATTTCAAGAATGCTGCTGAAAATGTAGCCTTGCCGCTGTACTATCAAAACGTACCGCGAAAAGAACGCAACAAGTTGGCCGTTGAATACTTAGATAAAGTGGGATTGAAAGACTGGGCTGAACACATGCCAAATGAAATGAGTGGTGGACAAAAGCAGCGTGTGGCCATTGCGCGTGCACTCATCACCCAACCTCGAATGATTTTGGCCGATGAGCCCACAGGCGCATTGGACAGTCAGACATCGGAAGAAGTAATGGGACTGCTGAGAACGGTGAACAAGGAAGGAATTACCATGGTCATTGTTACCCACGAAAATGAAATTGCGGAAATGACTGACCGCGTCATTAGACTGAAAGACGGTTTAATCGAATCCACTGGTTCAAATGTGATTGTCTAATCTTGTTCTATGTTCGATACAGACAAATGGCTTGAGATTTTCAACACGATTCTGAAGAATCCACTGCGCACCATCCTTACGGGGACAAGTGTGGCACTGGGTATCTTTATTTTGGTGGTGATGCAAGGTCTTGGCTTTGGTCTGCGAAATGGGATGTACGCCTCAATGCAGGATGACGCCATTAATTCGCTTTGGATTCGAAGTGGAAGCACAAGCTTACCCTACAAAGGACTCAATTCTGGAAGAGATATTCAGCTCACCAACCAAGATTTGGCCTACGTGGTGAAGAATGTTGAAGGTGTTGGCGCTTATACCGGGAGGTTAATGTTTTGGGGTATTACCATGACCTATGGTTCCAAATCTATGGGTTTTCCCATGCGTGGATTGCACCCAGGACATCAAGAGTTGGAGCGTACCAACATGAAAACGGGGCGCTACATCAATGATGCAGATTTGGACGCAGAGCGAAAGGTGTGTGTTATAGGACAGACCATTGTAGACGATTTGTTTAAAGGCGATGATCCCATTGGGACCTACCTCAGTATGAATGGCGTTCAATTTCAAGTGGTGGGCACCTTTGAAGACCCCAATTCAAGGTGGGAAAACAGGTCAGCTTACATTCCAATCACCACTGCGCAAAAACTGTTTGGCAGGGCAGATGACCTAAGCATGTTCATGGTATCCACGGGCGAAGCTTCGCTAGATCAATCGAAGATGATGGCTTCCCAAATTGAGTCTTATTTAAAGGAAGTTCACATGGTCAATCCTGCTGACAATCAGGCCATTCGAGTTCGAAATGTGAACGAAGATTTTCAGGAATTTATCAATGTGTACAATGCGATTAAGATTTTCATCTGGGCCATTGGCATCTTCACCCTCTTCGCTGGAATTGTTGGAGTTGCCAATATCATGTCCATCATCGTAAAAGAACGAACCAAGGAGATTGGAGTGCGGAAAGCTCTAGGTGCAACGCCATGGACTGTGATCAGCCTCATCATTCAGGAGTCTGTATTTCTCACGCTAATTTCGGGCTGTGTAGGTTTAATTTTAGGGGTAGTGCTGCTCGAATTGAGCGGAGACCTCATTGAACATGAGTTTTTTAGGAATCCGGAAGTGGATTTTGGTATCTGTTTTTCGGCCCTCTTGATTCTTGCAATTGCCGGAGCGCTGTCTGGATTGTTTCCAGCCATTCGTGCCGTTCGAATTCGTCCCGTTGAAGCTTTAAGAGATGAGTGATGTTAGATAGAGATAAGTGGCTAGAAATATTCCAAGTGATTCTTCGAAATCCAATGCGTGCCTTCCTCTCAGGAATTGGTATCACATGGGGATTGTTCATGCTTATCATCACCATCAGCTCTGCGAACGGATTGGAAAACGGAGCAAAGGGAAATATGGCCAACAGGGCTGCAAACAGCATGTTCCTTTGGACTCAGCAAACCAGCATGCCCTACAAAGGATTTAAAGAGGGAAGAGGTTTCGCCCTAAATAACGGTGATGTTCAGTATTTGCGTGACAATGTTTCAACCGTCGAGTTGGTTTCGCCCCGAATTCAACTGGGCGGTTACAATGGGGCGAACAACGTGACTAGGGGAGTGCAAACAGGTGCTTTCAATATCTACGGCGACACCCCAGATTACATTAAAATTGAACCCATTGATGTTTTCAAAGGGCGCTATATCAATGAGTTTGACATTGAAGAAGGTCGAAAGGTGTGTGTCATTGGAAAACGGGTATACGAAGTATTATTCCCTGATGGCGAAGAACCAATTGGTGAGTACATTCGCATCAATGGTGTCAATTTCATGGTGGTGGGCGTGTACCGTTCTTTTCGGAAAGGAGAAGATGCCGAAGAGGCTACACAGTCGATTTTCACCCCCATTTCAACCTTTCAAACCGCCTTCCATTATGGCGATTATGTAGGTTGGCTTTCAATACTGATGAGCGAAAGGGTTTCAGCAGACATCGCCTCAAAAGATGTAGTTGACGCATTGAAAATTCGAAAGAATGTGCACCCTCAAGATCCAAGAGCGTTTGGATTTTGGAGCATGGCAGAAGAAGCCGAGCAGATAGACACCATTTTTACAGGCATGAGCATTGTGGCGTATGTCTTTGGTGGATTGGTGTTTTTAGCCGGGGTGGTAGGTATTGTGAACATTATGCTTATCACCGTAAAAGAGCGTACCAAGGAAATTGGAGTGAGACGCAGTTTGGGCGCCACTCCTCGAAACATCATCCAGCAGATTATTACTGAAACGCTTTTCTTGACAGTGGTTGCAGGACTTGTTGGAGTTGTTGCAGGTGTTGGAGCCATCGAATTGCTCGCCTACTTGCTCAAAGATGCAGAAGGAGGGATGTTTCTGAATCCGGGTATCGGATTTACAACCATTGTGATTGCACTAATTTTTATGATTATTTCAGGCATTTTTGCCGGATTATTACCCGCACTTCGAGCGATATCAATCAAACCTGTTGATGCCATTCGAACTGATTAAACAAAGTACAGATGAATAAAGGATGTTTAAATGCACTGATCATTTTTGTAATTCTCGTTGGAGTAGGAGCGGGATTTGTCCTCTACTATTTGAAGGCGAAGGAAGATGTTGGTCCAGAAACGTATGATACTGAACAGCCAGAAATGCGTGACATCGTGCTGAAAACAGTTGCGAATGGCAGTGTTCAGCCACGGAAAGAGGTGGAAATAAAACCACAAATTTCGGGCATCATTAGCACCATTGCGGTTGAGGCAGGAGACATTCTCAAAGCGGGAGATTTGATTGCGAAGGTTGAAGTTGTTCCGAACATGGTGAGCTTGAGCAACGCAGAGAACCGTTTGGAGCGTGCACGTAT
>CAYGUR010000040.1:0-16699 GCA_964353035.1 uncultured Comamonadaceae bacterium
CAGAAAGCTTGAACATATAGTTCGGGTCCGCCTTTTTCCAAGCGCAGGTAAAGTGTTTTTTAATGTACGGACAAACGTGCTCGCGTTCGCTCATCAATTTCGCTTTTTCTTGCGCTTCTTTGAGTGCATCAAAGGAAAAAACTTCCACATCAAATCCGTCCTCAAGGTAATCAGGTTCTTGGTTCGAATTGGAGAAATAAGCAGTGCCAGCAGCTTCGAATTCATTCACCACAAAATCCAGCACTTTGTAAGAATGGAGCGGATTATCGCAGCAAATGCGCACAATGGTTTCAGGAGGGGTACTCAAGGTGTTTGCTGCTTTCCAGAAACGATCTAGTACATCCCAGTCACTACCTCTGAAACAAGCTACGTTGTTCTCTTCGCACCACTTTTCAATGGCATTATCTTCCTCGTTTTCTGTTGTGGCAACAATAAATTCATCTACAGTAATAGAGGGTGCTAATCTGTCAAGCAGGTGACCTAAAATGGTTTTGTCACCAATCTTCTGGAGCACCTTTCCTGGGAGTCTTGTGGACCCCATCCGCGCTTGAACAATGGCTAGCTTCATTTCAATTCGTCTTTAAAAATCCCCATCCAAAGCTTGTCAAGGTAGGCACCATCAGCAAAAATATGTTTCCTTAATCGTCCTTCTGTATGGAAGCCAATTTTCTCGTACAAATGAAGGGCTCCAGGATTGTTTTCGTAAACAGTCAGGCTCACTTTTCGCAAGTTCAGTTGGTCAAATGCATAGTGCAGCAAAAGTCTGCAAGATTCTGTTCCAATTCCTTTTCCCCAGGTGTCTTTCGCACCTAGTAAAACTCCAAGTTCTGCTGTTCTGCTGATCCAGTCAAAATTGTCAAGCTTGATGTTCCCAACGTGACGATGAGTTTCATTCAAACAGATAGCAAACATGACGGTTTTGGCGTCATTTGAGACTTGTGAGAGGTACGATTTTAAATCGTCCATATTGGAAGGAAAGGTACCTGTAACCAAGCCTTTTGTAGTTTCTTCATCATTGATCCACCCCAAGTATTCACTGGTAGCATCATCCATGCTGATAGCACGTAAATAGACCTTTTCGCCTGTTAGAAATGTGCTCATTTGGAATGCTTTTTTTGCAACAAATCATGCCCTTCTTGCATGGCATCAGAATTCTTAGTTAAGTTATGGTCATGCATGCGGTATCTGTAGAGGGGGAGGATTAAGTTATAAATACCGTACTGTTCAGTCCATCTGATTCGAAGGTCTTCCTCTTCTCTAGCGCGAAAGGTTTCGTCGTACAATCCGATGTTGAAAAGGAAGTCTTTTCGAAACATAATGCCACAGGCAATGGGTTCTTCTTCAGAATTAACATGTTTGATGTGTTGTCCGCGCTCATCAACCAAATAGTAATCAGTGCTCACAGCGTCTAGCATATTGTTTTCTTCGAGAAATAATTTCTGCACTCTGAGTAAGTCCCGATGTATGTAGTCATCTGCATCTAGAAAGACGATGAATTGTCCGCGTGCTTTTTTAATTCCAAAATTGCGGGCCCCAGCTAACCCAAGGTTTTCTTCTAAATTGAAAACCCGCACTTCGTCTTTATAGTTCTCCAATATATCAGGTGTGCGATCAGTGCTGCAATCATTGATAACCAAGATTTCTAGCTGATCAGAACTCAGGCTTTGCTCCAGAGCACTCCGAATGGCACGTTCAACATATTGAGCGTAATTGTAAGAAGTAATGATCAAAGAGACCATAAGATTCAGTTTTTTGCAGACGTTACTAGACAGACCAAACCCAAGTTTGACTAGCGTTTTTTACGCTTCTTTCGATGGTCATTTTCAGATCCATAACCAGCGAGAACATCTTTTGATTTATTCTTCTTTGATTCGCCAGTGTTTCCATAGCCATATCCATAACCATAGCCGTATCCATAATCATAACCGTAGCCGTATCCATAACGGTATGCATATTTACCGTAATAATACTTCCATTTCTTTTGTTTGATGTTATTCAGTAGCACTGATACGTTTGTCAGATTATTCTGATTTAACACATCTTCCAAGTAACGAATACCTTGTTTTGATGCTTTTTCAGTGTTCATCACGTATATACCTGTGTCAACGTGCGTCATTAAAACCAGTGAGTCACTGATCAACATCAAAGGCGGGGTATCTACAATAATATAGTCGTAGGTCTTTTTCAACTCCTCTAGCAACTCTGTCACTTTTTCACTTAATACCAACTCAGAAGCATTTGGAGGCACAGGCCCTGCAGTCATCACTTCAAGGTTGTCTACTTGAGTTTGAATTTTGCAAGCCCCAATGTCAGTTCTTCCAATTAAATAGGTTGAAACACCTGCAACGTTCTCTAAACCAAACGTTTTGTGAATCTTTGGTTTGTGCATGTCGAAGTCAAGTAGCATCACTTTCTTTCCAGCCTTCGCCAATACCGAAGCAAGGTTAGAAGATGTAAACGTTTTTCCTTCCCCAGGGTGCAACGAAGTAACCATGATGACCTTAGGCCCTTCTTCCTTTAGTATGTATTGCAAATTCGTTCGAATGGCTCGAAACGCCTCTGATACGTTCGATCTAGGGGCAGAAAGTATTGCGATGGGGTCGGTGTTGATTTCGGTGTAATTGGGAATACCGCCAATGACCGGCAACTTCGAAATCGATTTCATCTCGCGAATGTTTTCAATCCGTTCGAAGAAAATCGTGCGTATGAGTCCAATCACCACGGCTAGAGCTAACCCAATCCCCACGGAGAGATAGATGGTCTTTTGTTTATTTGGTCCAACCACCCCTATGCTTCTGGATTCCTCAACCAAGGAGGCCTCTGGGAGAATCGCAGCACGAGCTATCACTGTGTTGGCTTTCTTTTCAAGCAAGAAAATGTAGAGATTTTCATTCACCTTCAACTTCCGGTCAATTCCCAAAATATCACGCTGTGATTTCGGAATCTGCTTCAGCTTGTATTCAAGCCTTGCAATTTGAGCATTGATATCCCTGATTTTTGAAATGATAGCATCCTTCGTATCTACAGTGTACTTGAAAATGCCTTGTTTGATGGTATTGATGATGGAGTCTAATTTCATGATCTCTCCATTCTCCTCGGTGTAGTTCATCATTTTAATGATGCGTTCACGTTTTAGATCAGACAGCTCACTAATCTGATTTTGAAGAATTCGGTCTTCTTCAAACATGAAGAACGACGGGGGTAAGGCTTCGTTGTTCGACTTTTCAAGCAAGAAAGCTTCCATCGTGTTCATGGACTCTAGCTGCAATTCAAGTCTGCGTTTTTGCCCATCGAACTCAACCATGCTTTTGAAATACTCTTCCTGCTCTTTGCTTAAATCAAGAATGCGATTGCTATCTCTAAATGACTGCAACATGAATTCCAACGAGTCAAGAATGTACTCTAGCTCATCCAATTGCTTGTCGATATAGCGCTGGGTATTCTCGTTGACGTCAATTCGCGTTTGCTGCGTGTAGTCAATGTAAACAGTAGAAAGTGTGTCCAAAAAGCGTTTGGCGCGCTCGGGCACTTCATCTTGTACTTGCAGGTTCAGAATACTGGTGTACTCAATGTTTTCGATTGAAAGCCCTCGCTTGTATTTGTTGACAAGGTACTGGTGCGTGTGTACTCGAAATTGGAAGCCAACTTCCTTATTCGTTTCAATAGACCCTTCGTCAATGCGGTCCGTTTTGTTAACAACCAACTTGAAATCGGGTTCTTCAATCTGCTCCCCGAACAAATATTCCTTTGTAATGGGATCGCCTGCGCGCTCATAACTCATCGCAAAACGATCTAAGTCTAAGACTTTAATGTTTATCGGCTGATTGAGTAGGCTAGGGTGAATGATCGGGTTGCCCTCTGAATCCTTTGCGAACTCAATGTCGAGCGCTCGAATGTCATCTTGTTGCTCGGTTTTTAGTCGACCCACCAAATAATATGAAATGGTGTAATCTAGCTTTCTAAGCGACTTAGAAATGATGTCATACGATGAAAGTACGCGCTGCTGATTGGTCACATCTGCCAACAAGGTGTAATAACCTACATTGCTATAAATCTGTGATTGATAGTCATAGGTCTCCTGTGACCGAAGAAGAATTTCAGTTTTGGCCGCGTAAATATCAGCCGTTTGATACGTGTAATAAGATGCAATAATGTACGCCACCACTGGGAAAAGTAACAGTGGTAACCAGTTCTTGCCTACAAATTTGATTATCGGCCGAAGATCTTCCGGGTCGAGAAACGAAGCTTTATTCTGCGCCATATAGCTAGTCTACGGCACAAATATAACAATGCGTTTCTTTAACAGTCCATTTATGGTAAATGATATCTTCCTAAAGTTAAATTGTTACTTTTGTTCAAACTGAATACCTTAATCATGCACATAAAATGGATTAGTAGGGTTGTACTCATTGCCATAATGGTACTACCAATCATAGCACTTGGCCAAACTGCACCGTTTCCAGACAGTGGAGGTACTCCATGTGATGGACCATTTGGACCTGTTTGTCCAATAGACGGAGGTGCAAGTTTCTTGATCGCAGCAGGAATTGCACTTGGAGGAAAGAAAGCATACAATCTTATCAAGAAAGACTAATGATTTCTAAGCTCAAGGAGAACCCCTTATTGAGCTTCCTTGTTGTTGGTGCACTAGCCTATTTAGGTTGGTACGTCCTGTATGAGTTTGTCCTCAGACCTCATTCTTCACTTGATGAATGGGTAGTAGATCGCATTGTTCATGGCACAGAAAATGTGTTGAGCATCTTGGGTTACGAACTCAGGATTTTTGATGACGGACTGTGGCGAAACCATGTGGGTATTGCTGGTTCACCTGGCGTCACCATCGGAGCGCCTTGTGACGGAATCATTCTCTTCGCCCTCTTCTCAATCTTTGTAATTGCCTATCCAGGCCCTTTGAAACACAAGGCATGGTACATTCCTGTGGGGGTTGTTGCCATTCACTGGATCAACGTTTTCCGCGTGGTAGCGCTGGCTGTAATCGTGCACTACAGGCCTGATTTGTTAGATTTTAATCACGACTATACTTTCACAATTATCGTCTACGCCTTCGTATTCCTGCTTTGGTACATATGGGTTCAGAAATTCGCTCCTCAAAGTAAGAAGAATCAAAAAACGGATGCCGCGTGAAGCACTGGCTGCTGCTTCCGTTAATGCTGCTTCTTGGATTCGCCCAAGAAATGGTCAAAGTGAATGTGAATTTTTACTTAGACGAAACCGCACGCTACCCAGAATTTTATTCGCTCTCTGTTGAAGAGCGAAAAAGTTGGTTAGATGAACAACGCCTTGATGCGCCCTTCAATTATTACTACAGCCACAGGCCCATTGATGCGCTGCACCAATTTTCGAGAAGTGAGCTAAACATGCTTAAATGGGGATTGGCTGTTTTCTTTATTGCCGTCAATATCTTGCTCAACCTGCTCTTTCTCAAGTGGGCATTCAATGACCCTTTCTTTACCAAACTCCTCTTGTGGATGATGGCTGCTTGCTTTGTACTTGCTGGATTCTTTCTTGTAGGTGGTAAACTCATTCACATGGATGAGCCAGGATACAACGTGGCACGAAAAATTCTAGGATTTATGCAGAGCCCCATTCCCGCCTTGCTTCTCTTTATTGTTGGAAGATTAAGACAGCGAATCTAAATTTCATTCTTACCTTTATTCCATGAGTTTAGCACAATTACCAGATCATGCCCGGGTGTGGGTCTACCAAGCAAATAAGTCGCTTTCGCCTTCGGAAGTGGAGTTCATTTCTACACACATGCATCAGTTTGTTTCCCAATGGAAGGCTCATGGGAAGGAGCTTTCTGCTGCTTTCGAAGTCAGAGATGGTAGGTGGTTGATTCTGGGAGTAGACGAACAGACGCAATCTGCAACGGGTTGTTCAATTGATAGTTCGGTGCATTTGATCCAGAGAATTGGACAAGAACTTAACGTTGATTTTTTCAATCGCACACTCGTTTTGTGGGACAACAACGGTGAACTTGTAGAAGATCATATGCATGATTTTTGGGCGAAAAGAAAGGCGAAGGTAGTAACTGATGAAACCTTCGTGTTCAATACGCTTGCCGCTAGCGTAGCTGAACTCAATCAAAAATGGAAGGTGCCTTTTAGCGAAAGCTGGCACGCTGAAATGTGGTAATCACTGTTTTAGTAACAGTTGAGTGAGAACTCCGTTTTTACTTTGTACCGAAAGGTAATAGCTTCCAGAAGCCAGCGTAGAACAATCAATTTGCTGGTGTCCATTCTGTCCCAAATTCCCCGAAAAAACGTGTTTTCCACGTGTTGAATACACCGAAAAAGGAGCTTCGCGAAGCTCAATAGGAACTTGCACGGTGAAGCCATTTCTGAACGGATTGGGAGCTATTTGAAGCAGAACATTCGGGTCTTCCCGCATGCCAACGATTATAGGACTGTTTGCTTCGCCCGGACTGCCCATTTCATTCGTGTCAGCAAACCAATTCGTGCCTAAACTATTGTCTGATGCACCAATGGTCAATTCCAATGAGGCTCCACTTCCATTGGCTTGAAAAGGCCAGGGCGAAGAAAGGGTGTAGCGAACACTGTCTTCAACTGAGTTGAAAGGGGTGAGTAATTTCAAGGTTGTTGCGGCCGCCTGAAGGTTCAGTGTTTCAATTTCTACAAGTGCTCCCGTAAAGAAGGGGTAGCTGGCTTGAAAGGCCAAACTGTCTGTTGTGAGAATTAGAAATGCACCAGGAGCTATAGAAATACTGTCTTCAAACGTGTGGCTAAATGCAGGTGTGTTGAGGGTGTAACCAATCAATGCTGAAGGAGTCAGTCCCGGATTGTAGAGTTCAATCCAATCAGGAGATGCATTGCTGGGTGCATACATGATTTCATTGATGATGAGGTCGTTTGGATTCTCAATAGGAGAGTAGAGCGCCACTATGCTGGTGTCAGTTGCTAAGTTGATGAAGCGCTCTGTTTCGTTGGAAGCAAGATCTGACCAGCCAGTTAATGTGTATCCCAGTGGCGGGAGCGCTTTGATGCGAACAGGAATGGCTTCGAAATAATCTCCAGACCATTCAGCACTGTCTAACGTTAAACTGTTGACCTCAAATCCTCCAATTTCTGTTGGGAAGGTGCTGAGTGAAATAGCGTGTATGGCCTCCAATTCGAAAAGGTCCTTGAACTGCTCCATAAAGAAGTGCGGACGTTCCTGCACAAATTGCCGTAGCGTGTCTATTTCAGCTTCCCATTCTGAGAAATCCAACTCCCATCGGTCAAAGTGGAAAGGCAATTCAGTAGTCAACTCGTTGAGCGTGCTGTCAATCCGTTGGTTCCAGCGATAGGTTTCAAATGTGCTGTTCCTAAGATCAGCAGCCCGTGATGCAAATTGGTGCTTAAATGATTCGTTGGCAATGAGGTTCTGAAGCAATTCTGTTTCAACTTCATCTTCAAGCCATCCACCCCAGTCTGAAAGCGCAAACTCCAAGGCGTTCCACTCCGGAGAACCCACAGGGTAGGTGTTCCCCCACATTCCTAGCCCCCAGTCAGTGTCCCACAGAAGCCATTGCCAAGGACGGGACTCATCAGTAGGGCGCCACATTTTTACATTGTTGCTCAACCAATCTTGATTTGAGATGAAAATTTCCGTCAATTGGTAGTCAGTGAAATTGTCAAGATCCATCCAGTCAGCAATAAAAGTTAGGTTCTCATCTTGGGATAAATCAAGTGAAATAGCGGTTTCCTCTAGTAGGTCGTAATCGTCCCAGTTTCCAGCGATGGCATTTCGGGTAGATACATATTCGGCAGAGCGTTCCAGAAGATCAAAGTGACTTTGATTGAAATGACTACTTATATATGCGCTATCTTGACGTTCGCGCAGCTGATAAAGCCCCCAGTACTGTCCATTGAGGTAGACGTTTGTGCTGAGAGCGTCAGAGGTGGCATGCTCAGGTCGGATTTCGTCGAAAGCTTGATGGATGATTCTGTCACGAATAAATGTGCCTCCCTGTTCCATAGCGTCATCTCCACCGGTTCTAAGGATGAGTGCATTGTGAGTGCTGGCGCTTTCAGAGCTATAAAAAGGAAAAGAGAATAGAGGTTCGTCGTACAAAGACTTCGCTGTCATACGAAAAGCTTGCTGTTCAACTGGCGACGGGGCGTGTATTTCCAATCCGCAAGCAGCCTCATAGACTGCTGTGTTACCGTATATATAGGTGAAGGCCGCAGGTATTTCTTCGCCACTATCCCATGAATTTAAAATACCGAAGAATCCAAAGAGGTCATAAAAATCAGCAACGATGCTCACGACGGGAATGCTTGATGGCTCTTCCCTCAAATAATGAAATGCTTCGGGAGCGCTGCTAATGTAACCAGGTTTGAACGCTCTAGTTAAAACAACTGTGCTTTCCGTTAATGAGATTGGAGCGTTGTAAGGTGTATCATCTTCTTCTGGTATGACCCCATTGATTGAATAGGTGATGAGCGCGTCTTCTTCAGGGTGGTTCCATTCAATACTTAGGTCGAAATTGTAAACTCCAGAGGGCAGGGTAGCTATAGGAGGAGTGAGTGTTCCTAAATACGAAGTGCTGGAGTTTGCAGTAAGCGGGGTTGGGGTGGCAAAGTTTCTCCAGTTCATATCTGCATCTATTCCCCAAGAGTGGTCGTTCAGATGCATCGGAACTTCAATCGAGTCAACAAGTTCTTGATCAGGAGCGAAAAGGAAAAGTTGATCACCGGCATTGTTTAATTTGAATGGCAAATGACCCGGGCCTTCTTCCGGTTGATTATCGCACCACACTAGAAAGAACCCTTGGGCAGGAATTAATTGTGGCTGGTCTTGAAAGAGAACTGTGCTTTCAAAGTAATTAGGTGATGCTCCAATGCTCCAACCTTGAAGGTCTATCGGGGAATCAGAATCATTGAAGAGTTCAATCCAGTCTTCGTAGTGACCAGTTTCATCTGCAATAATTGAAGAGTTGGAAGCGCAGACTTCATTCACGGTTAATTGTCCGTGGCACGAGAAAGTGACGAAAGCAAGTCCGAATAAGATGGTATATGCGCTGTTCAAGGCAGGTTTATTGACTGATTACAGGAAAGGTACGCGAAAGTTTGAAATTAATTCGTCTCTAAGAATATCGACAAACAACGTTTATTGGCAGATAAGCACCTTTATTTCACCATTTTTTAAAATTTATTTGGAAGTATGACCTAATGTTTGATAAATTTAGGACGCTAAAAGTAACTTATACTCTCATTGCTAGACCTAACTTATCACCCAAGTCGTCGCAGAATGAGAGGTTTTTTCCAATAATGGGATAAACTTCGAGAAGTAGGGATGAATTTAAATGACTGTGTACCAAGTATTTAAGTAGTTTGCGTTGAGCTGGCATAGTGATTGACTATGTGAGGTTCGATGCGTTATTGATTAGGATTTGACCTGGAAAGCCAGGAATCAAACGGGGGACTAACCCTGAATAAATAATGTGTATTAACCAAAACCAAAACAGATGAAGAAAACTTTTACGAAAGTTGCTTCGGTCCTATTTGTAGCCTTCATGGCACTATGGACAAGCAATCTGAACGCTCAAGACGGGTGTGTCAATGCGCTACCAATCGCCTGTGGCGACGTAGTGACTGGCTCAACAGTTGGGGCTTCAGTAAACGATGGTCCTACTTGTTTAACAACAGTTGGAACCGGTGGAGCTCACTGGTACCAATTTGTTGGTACAGGTGACCTTATTAATGTGACTACTTGCGATGCAGGTACAACTTACGACACAAAGATTCACGTGTATACGGGATCTTGTGGTGCTTACACTTGTGTAACGGGTAACGATGACATGGGCGCCGCTTGCGCATTCAGTGGACTTCGTTCAAATGTGGATTTCACATCAGCCATTGGTGTTGATTACTACATCGTGATCGGAGGTTTCGGTACTGCTACAGGAACTTATGTTGCAACATTGACTTGTGCTGCTGCCGTTGGTGGTTGTACTGATCCAATTGCTTGTAACTTCGATGCTGCTGCAAACGTTGATGATGGTACTTGTGAGTACACTTCATGTGCTGGTTGTACAGATGCTGGTGCATGTAACTTTGATCCTTTGGCGACATTGGACAACGGAACATGTGATTTCTCTTGCGTTGGATGTGATGATCCAATAGCATGTAACTTCTCTCCGCTTGTAACTATCAATGATGGATCTTGCTGCTTTGAAAACTGTATTTCTTATACAGTTGGTGGTGGTACTTTTGACGGAGAGATTGGTTGGACAATCACTGATGATCTAGGGGCAATTGTTGCTTCTGGTGGCGCTGGGACGTTCGAACTTTGTCTTGCTGACGGATGCTACACTTACGGTATGATTGATTCATTCGGTGACGGATGGAACGGTGCAACTTATACGTTCTCTGATGCTGGTGGTGTAATCATTACTGGTACTCTTGATACAGCGACTTCAGGTGATGGAGAAACTGTTGGTGCAGAAATCCTTCAAATTGGTGCTGGATGTACTCCTGGATGTACTGATCCAATTGCTTGTAACTTTGATCTACTAGCTGATTTTGATTTCGGTTGTGATTTCGTTTCATGCGCTGGATGTACAGATCCTTTGGCTTCTAACTTCGATGGTGGAGCTACTATTGACGACGGATCTTGCGTATTCTGTGCAGGAGGAGAAATCCTTGTTATCATTGATATGACTGATTCATTTGGAGACGGATGGAATGGTGCTACTTGGAACATCTTTGATGACCTAGGAACACTTATCGCTTCTGGTGATCTAGATACAGCTCCTGCTGGTGACGGACTTACTGTTGGTACAGCTTCTGCTTGTGTAGTTCCTGGATGCTATACTTTCCAAGTAACGGACGGTACATTCCCAGGTGAAGTTGGTTGGTCTTTGAGCGATGCTCTTGGAAACGAATATGGAGCAGGTGGTCCTGGTTCATTGGGTGTTGACTTTGGATTCACTGGTGGATGTGCTATCGAAGGATGTACAGATCCTAACTGTGGTGGTTACAACCCATCTGCAACAATTGACGACGGTTCTTGTATCTGTCCTCCAGCTAACAACGACGTTTGTGATGCTGAGCCTATTACTTGTGGAATTTCTATCCCTGGAACAACTATCGCTGCTACTGACAACGAAGGTCTAATCGGATCTGTTTGTGGTGGTGCTGATGTTTCTTCTCCAGGTGTATGGTATGAGTACAACGCTGCTGCTGATGAGCAGGTAATCGTTGGAACTTGTAACTCTGCTGGTGGTGACACAAAAATCCACGTTTATGTTGGAGCTCCTGATTGTACAAACCTTGTTTGTGTAGGATCTAACGATGATGCTTGTGGATTGCTTTCTGAAATTGCATTCAACGCACAGACGGGTAACAACTATTTCATCCTTGTTTCTGAATTTGGAGCAGGTGTTGGAATTGATTTTACACTAGATGTTGCATGTCAGACTTGTCCTGGAATCCCAGCTAACGATGACTGCGTTAATGCTGCTCCTCAAGTGAGTGGTATTCCTTTCGTAGGTTCTCTTTGCTGTGCTTCTCCTTCAGATGCACCTAACTTTGTAGCTGGATTCAACACTGCATACGATGTATTCTTCGTATTCAACTCTTCTAACTACGATACATTTAACTTCGATCTAACTAACATTTCTGGTTCAGAAGTTGGTTTGGTAATCTACGAAGGTGCTTGTGGATCATTGGTTGATCAAGTAGGTTGTATTGTTACTGGTACTTGTGCGGGTGACATCTCTGATTTCTTGACACTTACACCAAACACTGATTACTACTTCGCAGTATTTACAACTGATCCAGCTGGATGTGGTGACTTCTCTTTCACAACTACAGGAGAATTCCTTGGTTGTACTGATCCTACTGCAGACAACTTTGATCCATTGGCTACACTTGACGATGGTACTTGTGTCTGGACAAACCCTGCTGTGAATGATCTATGTGCAGACGCAATTGCTGTAGCATGTAACTCTTTAACAGTAGGTTCTACTGGTGGTTCTACGGCTACTGGTGCTCCAACATTGCTTCCTTGCGATGGTGCTCCAGGAACAGGTGTATGGTATACACTTCCTGCAACTACTGATCTTGTAACAATTTCAACTTGTGGTTCTGTAATTGATTCTAAAATCAACGTATGGACTGCTGCTGATTGTGCTGGACCATTTGCATGTGTAGATCAAGTAGACGGAACATTCGCGTCTGAAACAACTGACTTCGGTTCTTGTGGTTTCTTCGACCAAGATGATGCTTCTGTATCATTCATCGGTGACGGTGTTTCTACATACTATATCTACATCGGAGCTCAAGACGTTGATGGTAACCCATTGACTGATGACAACGGTTCTTTCGTAATGGACATTACTTGTGAAGTAGTTGTTGAAGGATGTACCAACCCTGTAGCTTATAACTATGATCCAACTGCAAACATTGAAGACGGTTCTTGTGACTTCTTCTCTGACACATGTGCTGGTGGACCAGGTACTCCTCTACAAATCAACATGTATGATGCATTCGGTGACGGATGGGATGCTGGTACTTACACACTTACTGATGGTGCTGGTACTGTAATCGCAACGAACACGATTGACAATGCATTGTTCTTCGTAGATGAAGATAACTTTGCAGGTGCTGAGTCAGGATTTGACTTAGTTTGTCTACAAGACGGATGTTACACAATCACTGTTGCTGGATCTACCTTCCCAGGAGAAACTGCAATTGATATCGTTGACGAATTCGGAACATCTGTTGCTTCTGAAGGAACTCCTGCTGGAGGTAACACAATCGGTGACTTCTCAGTTTCATTCACTATTGGTGCTGCCGTTTGTGGTTGTACTGATATAGGTGCTTGTAACTTTAACCCTCTTGCAACAGACGAAGACGGTTCATGCGAATTCGTAACGTGTGCTGGATGTACTGATGCTGGTGCTTGTAACTTTGACGCTGCTGCAACAATTGAGGATGGCTCTTGCTGCTTCGAAAACTGCTTGACTGTATCAATGGCTGATTCATTCGGTGACGGATGGAACGGTAACTTCTATGAGATTTACACGATTGATGATGTACTTGTTGCATCTGGAGATCTTGATAACGCTCAACAAGGTGATGGTTCATCAACAGGTACAGACGTTCTTTGTCTTGCTGATGGATGCTACTACATCGTTCTTGTAGCTGGTGCATTCACTGGAGAAGTTTCTTGGAACTTGTTCGGAACTAACAACGGTATCGTTGGTGGTGGATCGCCTGTTGCTGCTGGAGACATTACATTCTCTATGGGAGCTGGTGCTTGCGTTGTAGGTTGTGTTGAGCCAGTGGCTTGTAACTTCGACCCTGCTGCAAACATCGCTGACTGTGGAGCTTGTACATTTGATTGTGTAGGATGTACTTACCCAGATGCAACAAACTTTGATGCAGCTGCTGGAATCGACGATGGATCTTGTATGTTCGACATTGCTAACCCTTGTCCTGAGGACTTGAACGGTGACGGTTTGATCAATGCAGGTGACCTTCTACAATTCCTTGCTGCATTCGGTTCATCTTGTTAATAAACACGTAACCAAATAAAGAGAAGCCGGTCACCCCGGTGACCGGCTTCTTTCTAATTACTTATATATTCTAGCACTATGAAAAAAATATTATTAACTCTAACGGCAGTTTGTACTGGGCTTCTTTCGATGGCTCAACTGACAGGCGTAGTTACTGAGGCGTATACGCTGACGAACCCGTCTGCTAGTCCTACTGCTCAACCGGTAGGTACAACTACCTACCGTGTGTATGCCGAGTGTACATCACCAACGGATAAGATTACTGCGGTATTCGCTATCCTTGATTGTCACCCACTTGACATATCGACAACTACCTCATTTTACAATGATAACTTTGGAGGTTTGAATCCATCTGGAATTAACCCAGGATTTTATTTTCCATTTCCTACTGTAGAAGCAGATTCATGGGTTACGATTGGTGTAGATGATTCAGTAGATCCAGGCGCAAGTGATATCGGTCAAGCTGCAACAGATCCAGCTAGTCCATTTCAAGATGCATTCGCATTTGGTGGTTTAAGTGGCAACATGGTAATGAATGATGGTGCTTGGTATACGCTACCTACATCAGCTTCTGCATTGCCTTCTGGACCAAATAACCGTATCCTTCTTGGACAGTTTACTACTGATGGTGAGCTTTCTTTCAATATCAACCTTCAGTTTTTCGTTGGTGGAGATCAAGTTAATGGACGTGTAGATTACGTTCACACTGCTGGTTGTGACAACGGAGGTACTGAAACAGGTTTCGAAGTTGGACCTGGTGATCCTGATTACCCAGCTGGTTTGACTTTCCCTGCTGCTGGTGGATGTGCTGATACTGAATTGACGATTGACATGACTGACTCAAACGGCGACGGCTGGGACGGTGGTGTTTATGAAATCTATGACGTTGCTGATCCTTTGGTGCCTGTATTGGTTGCTTCTGGTGACCTTGACAACGCAGCAACTGGTGACGGTGGTTCTGTTGGACAAGATCTACTTTGTCTTGTTGACGGTTGCTACGAAATCTTCGTAGGTGGTGGTGCTTGGGACAGTGAAATTGGTTGGACACTTACGGGTGCTGACGTTTCTCCTATCTCTGGTGGGGCTCCTGAAACAGTTGCTTTCTCTGTAAACACTGTTTGTCCAGTTTTCGGATGTACAGATGTAACAGCTTGTAACTATGATGCTACAGCAAATACTGATGATGGTTCTTGTATCACTCCTGCAGCAAATGACCTTTGCTCTGGAGCAGTAGCTCTTGCCGTTGGTACAATCAACGTTGACAATACTGCAGCTTGCCAAAACGAAGTAACTGGTATTTCTGGTTCTGGTTGTAACGCAACTGACGGATGGTGCCTTGGTGACGGTGATGAGCAAAATGGTATCTGGTATACCTTCACAACTGGTGCAACAAATGAGCAAATCACTGTTGAACTTAGCAATGATGGAAGCGGTACTTTGACTGACACTCAGATTGCTATTTTTGATGCGTGTGGTGGTAACTTAGTTGCTGGTAACGATGATGGAAACGGTCTTCACGGATCACTTTCTTTCGATTGTGGTGACCTAGCTGCAAACACAACTTACTATGTAATTGTTGACGGTTATAACGGAGATTCAGGTACTTGTGACTTGACATTCTCTCAAGATGCTGCTGCTTGTGCTCTTGGTTGTATTGATCCAGCTGCATGTAACTTCGATGCTGGAGCATCTACTGATGACGGTTCTTGCTGTTTTGACAACTGTGTTGAATTGGTGATTACTGAAGGTGGTTTCCCAGAGGAAATGTTCTTTGATATCATTTCTGGTGGAGTTACTGTTTACAGTGGAACTGGATTTGATGGTTCTGTTGAACTATGTCTTCTTGACGGATGTATTGAAATCGCTATGACAGATGATTTCGGAGACGGATGGAACGGTGGTTCAATCGAATTGATTGTAAACGGTGTTTCTGAAGGTACATATGATGTTGATGGAGCACAAATTGGAGATGGAGATTCTTTCGGGACTGATTTCTATGATCTAGGTGGAACAGGTACTTGTCCAGTATTTGGATGTACTGACCCTACTGCTTGTAACTATGATATGGCTGCAACTGATGATGACGGTTCTTGTATCGCTGGTCCTTGTATCAACGATCTTCCAGAATTGGCATATGCTCTTACAATGAATGCACTTGGAAATTGCAACGGATTGGTAGGTGAAGATATGGACGCTGCAACAGTTGTTGCTCCTATCGCTACTTACAACTCTGACGACAATGACCTTTGGTACTCATTTGTGCCTATGACATCTGGTGTTAGACTTGAAGTGAACACTGTTGACTTTGACGCTGTTGTAGAAATCTATGACGCTGGTAACAACCTTGTTGAATTGGAAGATGCCAACTTCTTTAACGGAAGTGAAGTATTGAACATTGGTAGCTTGACTGCTGGTGACACATACACTGTGCGTGTTTCTCCTTGGCAGGCTACAACTGGTCCTGCTTTATTCGATATCTGTGTACAATCTATTCCTGATACACGTTGTGATTATGGTTCTGGTCCTTATGACCTATGTGACCTATTCAAGGCTGACTGGGTTGGTGCTGATGATTACATCTTCACTTTCACTTCTCAGAACTCTGGAATTGACTATGTATACCAAGCTGGTGGAGCAAACACTTTCGTAGTGCTTTCTGCTGTTGCTGATCTTGGATGGGATGATTCATACGATGTATCAATCAACTCTGTATTCGATCTTACTGACGGAAACGGAAACGTTGAGTCTATAGAAGTTCAAAACGATGAGCCTTGTGCAATCGATGTGAACCCACAGCCACTTGCTGCGCTTCGTGCGTCTGACAACGTTGTGAACTATGGAGCTCACTACTTAGGTGATTACATCGCTGCAACTCCATTCGTTTGTGGTGTTGTTGATTGGACATGGGAATTCACTAACACTGACGGTTCACAATTGCCAATTACTCACACACGTGGGGCGGCTAACCGTTTCATGCGTCTAAGCGATGTATCTGGATTGACTCCTGGTGCTACTTATGACGTAATCGTGAAGCCTGAGTTCTCTAACGGAGCTGCTACTAACTATGGAGCTGTTGATCAAATTTCAATTATCGGCCCTGCTGGAATTGTTGCTGAGATCGAATCTCCTGTAGTTATTGGAGCTGAAGCTAAC
>CAYGUR010000041.1:0-16427 GCA_964353035.1 uncultured Comamonadaceae bacterium
TCTGAAAGGTAAACACGTGCTACAGCTGACTTACGACGTCCTGATGTATTTATCGTCTCCATACTACGGATGGGTTATTACTTTTTCAATTCAAATTTCTCTGGCTTCTGCGCTCCGTGGTTGTGCTCAGAACCTACTACAACGTAGAGGTTTCTAAACAACTCACGTCCAAGGGTGTTCTTAGGCAACATTCCACGAACAGCCTTTTCTACAAGGTCTCCTGGTTTGCGGCTAAGGACTTCCTTCGCTGTGCGCACTCGTTGTCCACCAGGATAGCCTGTGTGGCGAATGTATTTTTTATCATCCCACTTGTTACCTGTCAAGGCCACTTTCTCTGCATTGATTACAATTACGTAATCACCACAGTCAGCGTGCGGGGTGAAATTAGGCTTATGTTTCCCTCGGATCAAGCCGGCAACAACTGATGCCAAGCGTCCAAGTGTTTGACCTTCTGCATCGATCAACAACCACTTCTTTCCAGCATTTTCCTTATTTGCTGAAACGGTTTTATAACTCAAAGTATCCACAGTACTATATATTAGAGTGTTACTGCTCCCAAAAACGGGCTGCGAAGATAGTACAATTATCTTGTTCTGACAAACACCCTAGAATTTAATTCACACCAAAAGTGTGTTTATACACATTCCTGGCTTCGAAAGCGCCGCAAAGCTACGCTTTTACTCACACTTTACCGGCATCCTGACCTAACCACTCAGCATACCGGGTTAAAAATCCTCTGAGCTCACTCTGCTGAGTGAACAGGTGAAGCAAAAGACCTATGTGCTCTCTTTCGCTGTTCCACTTTTTCACTGAGCCTCCCTTTTCTCGCGCCTTGGTTGCTGAACCAATCAGGTCATTGTAGGCTTGTTCAGACGGATGTATCAGTAGTCTGCAGAGGTTCGCGTTGGCTTCATAAAAGCTGTGCCAATGGTCAAAGGAGTGCCTTTCTACCGCATGCACAGGCTGAAGCGCGTCAAGCCTGTGTTGCAACTTGGCAAGGGTTTCTGCCGCGTTCTTCGTATTGGGCTGTGCTCCGCGTTCAATCAACATTACTTCAAGTGAAACAATGTTGGTCAAAGGAAATAGTATGGAATGCGAAGAAGAAAGCGCCGCTTCGTATCCTTTTTCATACAATGAGATGGCTTTGCGAAGAGCGTCGTTCACTCCTCGCTCTCCTAGGCTGTCTTTCACCAAGGCCATCAGTTTGTATTGACCTGCAATCAAGTTGGTGCGTTCAAAGGAAGCGCTGCCGTGGCGTATGCTAGATAGTTCTTCCACCCCGCGTTCCAACACGTTCAAGTCTTCTTGGTCAACGGCTTCATTGGGTGAAGGAGTAAGCACTTTGCCCACAACAAGCTTCCTTAACACTACTTGATAAAGCTCTTTGGAACGAATGGAATAGGTGCTTTCCTCTGATTCAAAGACGTGCTCAAAAACGCGTTTGGCTTCTTCATCAAACCGGTATTCCAAATAGGCTTTCGCAAGCAATTCATACATCAATGGCGTTGCTGGTGGTGCTGCTAAGCTGGCACAGTACGCTTCCATGCCTTTTTCAATGGCTTTCAAACGTTCCAGCTTCTGATCTGCTGCGTTGAGGGTATCTGCTTTGGCCAGCTCATTTTCCAAGGCAACAATGATTTCTTCTTCAAAGTCAAACTGCTCTGCTTGCTGCTTTTGATGTCGTCCCTTTTTTGCAACAAAGGTGTAGTTGTAGTCGCCATAACATTGATATGCTCCCCAAGTATTGGTGCCTCCATAACGTGTATAGCATGCATTTCGCGCAACAAGGACGGCATCACCGAATTTTTTCCCTGCGAACATTTCTGAATAGAATGTCTGTGCGAAGAGTTTCGCTGCCCCGTCGTTCACAGCCCATCCCGCTACAATAAGTGCTTTGACTCCGCTTTCTATCAGCTCAACGCCGAAGTTCGCGCCAAATGCACTTCGGTAATCTTGGTAGCCTGAATCTGCTTCGTCAATGAAGCCCAAATGACAGCAGTTGACAAATACGAAGTCGGGTGTAAAGGGCAACTGTCTGATCATGGTGGGGGTCAAGAAAACGTCTTTTCCAATGGCCATGCCTGACGCGTTCGGACGGGATGGGTCATAGAATCCATGTCCGGCCAAATGCACAAACTTGTACTTGTCTGCAAACAAAGCGCTCATAATCCGCGAATGTCCTTCACGAATGACAGGCACGGTGTCGAACTGGTGCTGTTCAAAGAGGGCATTCACTTCCTTCGCCTCGGCTTCCGCCCCTAACAGTTGCGCTACCATTCCTTCCGTATCAGGATCACCTACCACTAAAACCTTATTGGTTGCAACATGGTTCATTACGCGGTTTGACGAAGGGGTGGACAGTTGCCTAATCATGCCAACTTCGGTACACAAGGGTTGGGTGTCTTCCAATTCGTCCTGAATCATTTCCCACGGATAGGCCGCCGTGTTCCTATCTACAAGTAGCAACATGTTTTGTTTGAGTCGAATCTCTTCTTTGAGATCTGCGGGTATCAGAAACTCAAAGATGACTTTGGCCGAAACAGCATCCCATTGCTTGCCGCGCGAAACACGATGAATCAATGCTTCTATGTTGTTCTTGGGCAACGACAAGCTGTGCTTCTCTGAATGGGCTTTCCCTGACGAAATGGTGAACTCCAAATTGATCTCATTCCGCTCGTCTGCTGAGCACAACTCTTTTTCTGCAATGTTCAATCGTTTCCACCAAGAGCTGTCTTGTTCTTCTAAAATACGTTTAACAATGCCAGGCTGACGAAGTATTTCTGGGTGGTTCACACGAAAGTTAAACTCTGGCATGCGCATCAGCCTGTTGATTATTTTACGCGCGTTCTTCGCCTTGTCGTCATACAGTTCTACAAACTCAATCTTGTTGAGAATGGTGCCTGTGATGCCTTCTTTTAAGAGTGTTTGATTGGCTTTGTGGGCAGCACTGAGAATGGACTTCAGTGAAGTCTCAAGGGTCATTCCAATGTAGCCCGTTCCGATAAAGAGAATGCTCAACCCAACTCCTGCTGGATCACCAGCACCTTCAGCATGAGGTACCTCCAAGAGGTAGTTCAACATTCCTCTGAGCACGGTTTCTTCCAGTTGTTTGGCACTCAGTTCTTCAGGTTTGCCTAGGCCTACAATCACAGCCCCTATTTCGCCTTTGTTTCGAAACACCTGATTCTCTCCAATCAATTCCGGATAGTTTTTGAGGCTGTGACTCCGCCGTAAGGCATCGTTCATTTTGTTGTTCAATGCGGCCTCGGCATGTACTATCCCGTCGTTCCATAAATGTCCAATCATTACGGGGTACTTTGAAAAGTCAAGGTGTCCGGCAGAGATGGAAACGGTAATTTCATTCAGGTCTTCGTAAGGCTCTTCCGCATCTTGGAAGTTGCCGCCCATCATAACACCGCTGAGGTTCAATTCGTTGGCTGGAAGCAATTGTTCATCCCTAAACAATCCGAAAAAGCCTTTCTTCTTTCCTCGAATTTCGGTTTCGCTGAAATGTTTGTTGCTTGTTCTTCCTTTCTTGTACAGTTCTGAAATGCCTTCAAAGAGGTGCTTTTTGCTCAGTAAAGCGCCGTGACCCACGTCTACGTAGTACACCTGGTTGCGTTGGATGAGAACGCGTGGGATTCCACTGTCCCAAGTCACTGAGCCGTCTCCGCGTGGTGTGCTGGTGAAGTCAAGCTGTCTGCCGTCTCTTCTTCGCGCTGCGCGAAACATGCCGTCCAGTGTTGAATCGTCTTTTCCGGCAACGTAGATGATTTCGGGGCTGTCATAAATTGCTTCGCCCGCCATCAGCACCTTGTTTCGAAAACGTCCAAAGTCATTCAACTCATGATCTGAAGGCACCGTCCAGTCTTTGGTCCAATGTGTTTTCATCCATGTCCAGACATTCTCCTGTGCAAAATCATGGTGTCCTTGAACCGGCAGCAACTGAAGTAAACCTGTGTAGGTGCTGAACACTTCCAATAGCGATTTGCCCGCATTCGGAATGTCAATTCGCGCCAGCTGCTTGATTCGTTTTCCTTCGCCCACAAGCACCTCAGGAATGAGGTATGAACCACCCAGCGGACTGCCAAAGAAGATGCACTTGAAATTCTTGCGTGCTTGCAACTGTTTCCAAACCGGGGTGTTCAACATCACTTCCCGAACGACCAATCCGCCCATGGAATGTGCCGCAAACACAATGGGGTGGTCAGGAACTTTATTCAAAAGCTCTTTGACCAATGTTGTCAGCCTTTCGCCTTCATCCTCTACTGATTTTCGCCAATCAAAAGCAAAGGTCATCACCTGAAACTGACTGTCTGAATGTGCTCCGAATTTCTGGTACGCAAACTTAATGACAGAGCTGGGCACCACATTTTCTTGGTCCATGGTGAGCTTGCTCATGCCTCCTGCGGCTATTCGTCCCAAATGCAAGTAAATCTCTTTGCCATTCACCTCAAGATTGGAGCCTAGAATACCGGGAACGATGATCATAACGGGCTTGTCGCTTGTAATTTCGTCCAGCTCTAAACCAGAATACTGACCAACGAATAGGTCTCGATCTGCCTCAGTCATTCCCGTAGCATGCAGTACTTTGAATCCTTCAGGAATTGCACCTGGCAATGCTTGAATGGCGTCCACCATGCGCTCTTGGGTAAGCACATTTTTGAAGTAGCTGAAGTGATTTACACTTACTCTGTTGTCTATAAAATAATACGGGTCTGCTTCGCGAAGTTTGCCTCTCAGCATGTATTTGGTGTCAACTACCCAATCATTTTGTCCGAAGAAATAGAGCCTTGTTAAAACGCTCAAGAACCCTTTGGGTGAGAATCCCATCTTGCTACTGCCAGCAACAATGGTAAGCGGTGCGGCTATGGGATCCAATGGACTATTGATCAAACGTTGAAAGTCAGAAAACGGATTCATGACCTCTATTCCAGGAAGCGCTTTCGGGTTTTCTTTCTGCGCTACAATGGCGGCTGTTAACTCTTTTAATGGCTTCAGAACGGGGTTCGCTTGTGGAAATGCTACTTGAAGCACGCCGAAAAGTGCATTCAGGAAATGGTCCGTTCGTTTTGAAATGACTGTTGTGCCCTCTGCCGGACACGCCACACGAATGAACTTGCCGATGGTGATCTCTTTGCTGAACGTGAGCTCATCCAATTTCCCGAGTAGGTCTGCTGGCACAATACGTTCTAGCAAGCTTCGCCCTTCGTTCTTAAACCCTATTTCTGCATTCTCAGAGTGGTAATGGGCCAGCACTTCACCTATTAGTCCGCCACGGCTGTGTGAGATAACATGTAGCTCAACCGCATCGGGTAAAAGCTCTAAAAGGTCAATAAGATTTTCAAACGGCGACTTCGAGAAGGTATAATGTTCAAGTGCCAGAATTCGTCCGTCATATTCCTGACGAATATGGCGCCACAGAGGATCTTTTTCCTCCATTGTCATTTTACCGAACGAACCTTCAAAACTAGAGGCTGTTCCGTGTAAGAATAAACAATAGGGAGCGTTGATTTTGGGTAATTCCGCAGCTACTTTTTTAAGTTGAAACTGACTATCAACTTTGTACAACCCAGGTTTCGGTTGCAGCTTGGCATCTAATTTCTTCGCCAACCGCTTTACCACTTCTACAGTAACAGCCTTGGTGGCCTTTTTGGTAAAAAACTTAATGAGTTTAATTCCGATGTCTCCTATCCCCCGCTCTTCATTGAGGTTCTCAATTTTGGTGGGAAAAGTGAACACCTCATTGCCATCACGGTCTGCTTCTCTTTGTTCCTTACTCTGGAGGATCTCAGGGATGTCACCTACACGACCAATCCACGTGGTCTGGTCATCGAATTCGAGTTCAACAACCTCATCATCGTCTAGTTCCAGCAGGAGTTCTTCTCCTACGTCCCTGTTGTTCTCGATTGCAATAGATTGCTTAAGATCAAAGTATTCAAAATCGTTTGTGGTTTCTTGGGTTATATCCTTGGCGCTGGGGAAAAGGTATTTGGTGGTAGTCATATTCAACTAGTTAAGCGGTTGGAAGGCTCAAGATACTAGTTATATTTTACACAAAAGGGTGGTTCGAAATAGCACTAAAGTGTCATCTAGAATTGAGGTGTTGAGGTGTAGGCATAAAAAAACCCACCTTGATCAGATGGGTTTCAATGTTGGTATGGCGGCAGCTCTTTCAAGCTTCAATCGTCATCGTCATCTGCAACGTCATGGTCATCCATGTCATCGTCGTCTGATCCTCCTTCGGAGTTGTCAAATTCATAGTTGTCTGAATCTGAGAACGTGTCCAAATCGTAATCGTCTCCCGTCTGCTCGTCAATCGCTTGCAGCATTTTGGTGTCAATCTTAAACAAGTACATTGTGTCTTCAGACACAATTTCAAGCCCCTTAAACTCTGTTCCGTCAGGCTTTTTAAAGGAGACCAAATCTGCAATTTCGAATCCATCAGGATACTCTGCAGTGATCAGTGCCAGTTGTGCTGAGGTAATCGTCTTGTAGTCTTTAATGATTCTTTTCATTCCAATACATGCTTAATTGTCCAAAATCCAAGCGAACACCAAGGGTGCTACTATAGTTGCGTCTGATTCAATGATAAATTTAGGTGTTTTTGCGCCCAATTTACCCCAAGTGATTTTTTCATTCGGCACAGCCCCTGAATACGAACCGAAACTGGTAGTGCTGTCTGAAATCTGACAGAAATACGCCCACAACGGAACTTGATCTCTGCCCATGTCTTGGTGAAGCATAGGTACAACACAAATTGGAAAATCCCCAGCAATTCCGCCACCAATTTGGAAAAATCCTATTCCGTGTTCATCGGCCTCTTCGGTATACCAGTCTGCCAACCACATCATGTATTCAATGCCTGACTTGACCGTCTGTGGCTTTACATCCCCCAGCAAACAGTGCGCAGCGAAGATGTTGCCGAGGGTTGAGTCTTCCCATCCCGGACAAATAATGGGCAAGTTGCGCTCTGCCGCAGCAATCATCCAACTGTCTTTCGGATCAATTTCATAATACTGCTCCAGTACGCCGCTGTTCAAGGCCTGGTAAAAATACTGGTGGGGCAAATAGCGTTCGCCCTTCGCCTCTGCTGCCTTCCATAGGTCAACCATGTGATCTTCCAGTCTTCGGAACGCCTCCTCTTCGGGAATGCAGGTGTCTGTCACACGATTCAATCCGCGGTCCAACAAGGCTTGCTCGTCTTCTGCGGTCAAATCACGGTAGTGGGGAACGCGCTCGTAATGGCTGTGCGCCACCAAGTTCATCACGTCTTCTTCCAAGTTCGCCCCGGTGCATGAAATGGCGTGTACCTTGCCCTGACGAATCATCTCTGCCAATGATTTCCCCAGCTCAGCCGTACTCATGGCGCCGGCCAAGGTCACCATCATCTTTCCGCCTTTGGCTAAATGTGTTTCGTACCCCACCGCAGCGTCTTTTACAACGGCTGCGTTGAAGTGTAAATAATGTTTTTCAATGAATTCTCGAATTGCTCCCATTTAATGCTTGTTTGACGAATAGAATACGTAAGTAAGTAATTTATAATACAGTTTGGCGGCTACGAAGTCAGAAGATTTTTCTGTTTTGTTCGGACAAAGCTCTACAATGTCGAAGCCTACTACCTTCTTCTGCTCACACACCTTGCGCAGCAAATTCAATGTTTGGTACCACTGCAAACCTCCTGGCTCTGGCGTTCCTGTTGAAGGAAGAATACTTGGGTCGAAGGCGTCCAAGTCGATGGTAATGTACACATTCTCTGTGCAGCTGTCAACTACCTCTTGCATCCACTGCGCATCTTCCACCGCATGGCACTTTTCGGCCATCCAGGTCTTTGAAAGGTTCATGTGCTCCAGCTCTTCAATGTCCATGGAACGAATGCCGACTTGCAACAAGTTGGTGTTTTTGCTGGCCCAATACACGGCGCATGCGTGGTTGCATTCTGAGCCGTGGTAGCTCGGACGAAGGTCTGCGTGGGCGTCAATCTGCAACACGGTTAAATTGCTGTACGCCGCTGCGTGGGCCTGAATAGCACCTATGGAAACAGAGTGCTCTCCGCCAAAAAGGGTCACAAACTTTTTTCTGCTGATGGCATCGGCAATGCGCGACTTTACCTCTGCTGTCATGGCCTCTGGCGAAGCGTTTTCTGTAACAGGTGGCGCCAAGTACACGCCTTCATGGTACACTTCAGTTCCGGTTTCAATGTCGTACAGCTCCATGTTCTCTGACGCGTCCAGGAACGCTTCCGGACCTTTGTCGGCACCTTTCACCCAGGTACTGGTTCCGTCATAAGGAACAGTGATCAGCTCAATTTTCGCGTTTTCTTTTGTGGCAAACTCACTTGGAATGCCGGCGTATGTGTTCTCCATGCTAGTAACCTAATAAACTCAACATGTCTTCAGACGTTTGTTCTTTGCTGAAGAGCTTGGTTTCAATTTCTCCTTTGTCGTTCTTGTCAATCAAGATGTGCTTCGGCCCTGGGATCAAACAATGGTGCACCCCACCAAATCCGCCAATGCTCTCTTGGTACGCACCGGTATTAAAAAACCCAATGTACAAGGACCTACCGCGCATGAACTTGGGCAGGTAGATGGCGTTCATGTGTTGTTCTGAATTGTAGTAATCATCGCTGTCACAGGTTAGTCCGCCTAAGAATACACGCTCATATTCCTTGTCCCAGTTGTTCAACGGAAGCATAACAAAACGTCTGTTGATGGCCCAGCTGTCTGGCAAAGTGGTCATGAAGGAAGAGTCAATCATGTTCCATTTCTCTCTGTCGTTCTGCGCTTTCTGGTGAATGACTTTGTACAAAGCTCCACCGCTTTCGCCCACCGTAAATGAACCAAACTCAGTGTAGATGTGCGGTGTTGGGATGCCCTCATCGTCACAAATGCTCTTAATTTGTTGCACAATGGCGTCTACAATGTAGGCGTAGTCGTACTCAAAGCCCAGGCTGTTCTTAATGGGGAATCCCCCGCCAATGTTCAATGAATCAAGGGTTGGACAGATCTTCTTGAGGTCGCAATACACACGCATGGTCTTCAGCAACTCGTTCCAGTAGTACGCTGTATCACGAATACCGGTGTTGACAAAAAAGTGCAACATCTTGAGGTTCAAGTTCGGATTCTCTTCCTTCATTTCGTTGTAGAAGGGAAGGATTCTGCGGTACCCAATGCCCAGTCTTGAGGTATAGAACTCAAACTTCGGCTCTTCCTCTGATGCAATACGAATGCCCACGTCCATAGGGGTGTCAATGTGCTCTTTGAACAGCTTCACCTCGCTGTCATTGTCCAAGATGGGCATGATGTTGTCAAAGCCGAGGTCTACCAAATTCTTGATGCGCGATACGTACTCTGGTTTCTTAAATCCGTTGCAAATCACACGTTTGTGCACGTCAATGGCACCCTTTTCGTACAACGACTTCACAATGTCTAGGTCGAAGGGCGAAGAGGTTTCCAAATGGGCTCCGTTTTTCACTGCTTCTTCTATGACGAAGTTAAAATGTGAGCTCTTCGTCACATAACAATAGTGGTATTCAGCGCCGTAGTTGTGTTCTGCGATGGCGTCATCGAACCATTTTCGTGCACGATTGATGTTTTCACCAATCTTCGGAAGGTAGGTGAACTTCAACGGCGTGCCGTAGTTCTCAACCAATTCCATCAAGTCGATGTCGTGAAACATCAAGGTACCGGCTGGGTTCGACTTAAATTCTTCTTGTGGCCAATCGAACGTTTGTTCAATCAGATCTCTGTAATGGATTTTCATGCTGAGAATGTAAAAAAATGATTCTGAATTGCACGAAGAAATCGTGCCTGATTGCGAAAGGTTGACGCTAAATTCAGAGACGGATAGGATACCATTGCACATCGCGCGCCGCAACTGTCCTGTTCAGGAAGCTGAGAAATTGCTGTACGATGTGATCAATGTGTTCCATACGTGCTTAAATGCGGTGCAATATTCCTTAAAAATAAAATAGGTTGTATCCTTTTTTGAAGAAATACCCCTTCGCCCTAAAAACCTTGAAAACACTGCCTTTTGCTGAACAGCCTTTTCCTCTTCGTCGTGGTTTTTAGACTGATCCACCTTCGAAATGGATTGAAAAAGAGCGTTTTTTAGTGTTTGATGAGCTTGCGCTGCACCTGTTGGTCGAAGACGAAGACGTACATGCCCTTCGCCAGAAAGTCTACCGACATTGATGTGCTTCCATTCAAAGGTGCGCTGTGCAATTGCCTTCCCATGCTGTCATAAATGTCTACCGTTTGAAAGGTAGCGTTGGTCCAGCTCACCACTGAGGTAGCGGGTTGAGGAAACAGGATGAAGTCTGCCTCTTCAGCGAGCGCATCTATACCAACAACGCCACCCACAGCGATGGTCCACGTTTGTACGCAGCCATTTTCATCGTAGATGGTGAAGGTGTATTCGCCCTGACTCAATCCTGAAAGTGAAGTTCCAGTAGCGTCATTGTCCCATTCGTAGATCCAGTCTGCTTCTTCGTTCAAGACGGTAATGGTGATGGCTCCATCTTCAGCCCCTTCTGCAGATTCAGCTGTCACGTCAATTTCAATCTCAGGAGCGAAAACAGGCACGTACATTTCGCCAAACCAATTGAAGCCACCCAACATGGCAAAGGGGGCGCAATCACTGTGATCAAACGGACCGCCATTGAAGGCTTGTACGCTCGTTGATCCGTTGGCAATAAAGGCGTCAAGTGCAACGATTGAGTTTTCGTAAGCCACTTGGTCATCGCCTTCACAGTAATACAAATGCGTTGGTGCTGTTGGGGTCCAATCGTACAAATCATTGTCTTCAAGTGCCACACGAATGGGGTGGTTGGGATCGTTTTCAAATGCTTCCAACACTTCTGGCAATAGGCATTCTGAAGGAACGTCTGGGAAGTTGGCGTTGATCACCCCCATGGACACAGAACCATCAAACAATCCGGGAATGATTTCGGCATATTCAGGAAGGAAGACATCGGTGAGTTCTTCGTAGAGGTTGCCGTAGACCTCTTGGTAGCTCAACACCACGTACGGCAGGTAGCCCGGTGTTGGATACACTTCTGTGGAAGTCACAACTTCGGCCTGCACACCAGAAATGTCATAGGGTCCGCTCATGGGTGCCGAAGCGGTAATGGTAAACTCATCTGGGAAGTCTAGTTCAATCATGCGTTGCAAGGCCAGCGTAGCGTGTCCGCCCTGAGAGTAGCCCCACAAAAAAAGCTGTCCGTCTAGGTTGTACCCCAATTCTTCCTGCAGGTCTTCAGCTGCGCGAATGAGGTCCAAACTGGCTCCTGCTTCAGATTCAGCGTGCACGTAGAGGTGCATTCCGGGAGAATCACCTAAACCAATGTAATCTGGCATGGTGCTTACGTAGCCTGCGCTGGCGTAGATCACACCCAGGTACGATTCAACATTCTGCTGTGAAGGAACATTGGTCTTCGCCGCCACCGTACCGTGCTGGTAGCTGTTCAACGGGAGCGGACAAACCACGTCAGAAGGAACACAAAGCGCTCCAGTGACCAGTACCATGTCTCCATTGGGGTGCAAGGTTTCGTAAGTCACCTTGTAAAAGTCTACTTCATAGTTCAGGTCAATCAATCCGGAAGGAAATCCGAAACCGGCCATCATGTCTTCGATGTCTTCAATGGTATAATGGTCTAGTAATTCAGCCGTTTGTGCGTGGCTGTAGGAGACGAATAAGCAAACGAAGCTTACAAGGAAAAGGATTTTTTTCAGCATGCATGCAAGGTACAAACTCAGTTGGGAAAATGCATCACCAAAATGGGTGATAGTGGTTGTTGCCTGTGATTCTTCAGGTGGACGAACGCAAGCGGTCGTCCTTGTCCGATATAGAAAACCAAAACGTTCAAGGTGTATCATCTTCGGGCGGCAGGTGTGCCGCCCCTGCAACTAGCTTATACACCACCAAAAAGGGTGAGTAGAAAAAGGAGGTCTGTATTATTGACGGTGCCGTCACCGTTGAGGTCGCCTTCGCACAGTTCACCTGAACACCCAAGGTTTTCAAGCAAGATGAGCAGGTCCATAATGTCGAAAATCATGTTCTCATTGAAATCGCCTGAGAGTGGCGCATAGGTTTGACTGCCTTCAACAAGGACGTGCGTTTGGTTGAGCGCTAAGTCTTCAAACGTCTCCACCAAGCCATTCGCCCAGCGCACCACCACTGAATCAATTTGTGTTTCTTCGCCCAAGCCGAAATTCAGTTTCAAACTGTTCATTTGGGAATACCCACTGGCGGAAAGTACCTCATCTGTTTGCACGGTGTTGGGCGTGTACAGCGTGACTCTGCTGCCAACAGCATCTCTATTTGAAATGGTTCCCTGCAATTTCAAATTTACCCAATTGTTCCCCAGTGTTTGATTCCACAACACTTGCGTTCCTGCGCTATTGGCATTGAATCCATTGGCGATAACGAAGTCTTCGGTCCCATTCAAATCCAAATCTGCAACCGCAAGACCTGCGCCTATGTTGGGCGAATCAAGGACTGTTCCTTGTCCAACCTGAGTGAATGTAGTATCGCCATTGTTCTGGAAGAGCGGATTGATGATGGTAGTAAATGCGTAGTTGTTCACCACATAAATGTCTTTTTCGCCATCCAAGTTGAAATCGGTAAAAGCGGTGCCCCATCCCATGCCAATGTCTTCGATCAGCGCTCCACCAGAATAATCTGTATAGCTTCCATCACCGTTGTTCATGAGCAGGGTGTTGCCGTCATAGTTGTTGGCGATGTAGATATCCATCCAGCCGTCGTGATCCACATCGGTGACATCCACTCCCATTCCCTCACCTGCATGGTTTGTGCCCAAGGCCACTGCGTTGTTCACGAAATGTCCTGACCCATCATTGATGTACATTTTATTGGCTTGGTAGGCGTCGTGCGTGAGGTAGAGGTCTTGATCGCCGTCGTTGTCGCTGTCGAAAAACACCGCCCCCATGCCAATGAGGGCATCGGTGGCGCCTGACTGAAAGTAGAAATCGATGTAGCCTCCATTGCCATCGTTCAGATAAAACTCATTTTGCTGGGTGAGGTTGATGACGTAAATGTCTAGAAATCCGTCTTGGTTCACGTCCGCACTTGTGACGCACCGAGTCTTTCCATTCCCTGCAATTCCCAATGCTTGTGCCTCTTCAACAAACAGCCCATTACCAAGATTGCGATAGAATGTATTCGGTTCATCAAAATTCCCTAAAAATCCGTCTGGATCTCCATCGTTGTCGAAGTCACACCAAATCGAGGTGTAGGTATTCCCTGCGAAATCCAATCCGAGTTCCGGGGCGATGTCTGTGAAGGTGCCATCTCCGTTGTTCCGAAAGAGTTTGTTGGGCTGGTTCTTCGACCCAATGTAAAAGTCTTCTAGTCCGTCTTGGTCAATGTCGACGATTGCTGCGGAATAATTCGAGGAGGTACTGGTGATTCCCGATGCTTCAGTTCCATCAATAAAGTTGGGGGCTTGTGCAGAAGCAAAGCCGAACAGCAGTAGAAAACCAATTGACAATAGAACTTTCATAGTGTAACTCAAAGATAACACCTTGACATCAAAAGAGTTCACAATTGTGTTCAAAATACACTTAAACCGAATAGCTCAGTGCAACGAAGCTTTGTGTCCTAGTCCGCGTTGACGAATGACTTCGGCCACGGATTTGTGAAGAATCTTCGCATCCAGCCAAGAAATAATGTCGAAATAGAAGAACGGACGTCGCTCAAACGGATTCCGAACCACCTCTTCCATTTGGTCGCGCAGTAGCTGCCAGTCGTGGGTTTCGGGCAACTGATTTCGCCTGGCCATTGTACCTAGGAACTTCAAAATGACGCGTTGGAATTCGTTCAACTCCCCCACGCGCACCAGAAAATGGTAGGTAGAGGGCACAAGTGCGAAAAGGTGGTCCAATTCTTCCAACTCCAAAAGCGTTGCCAACTTGAGAATTCGGGCGAAGCGGTGTAGGTCTTTCCTTCGCGAAGCATCTTCCAAATGAAGGATTTCATTGAGCTGTTTCAAACAGGCCCTGAATTCGCCCCCGCCAAAGAGCAGCGAGGCCATTTTGTACTTCAGGTTCAATGAGGTAGACGAAAGGTGCTCATGCTGCAGTTCAACATTGGCGCGCTGTACCACTGCTTTCGCGTCAGCAAAGTTCCCGAAGAGAAAACGTTCGTTGAAATCGTGCCGCAGTCGGTACCCCACATACAGCGTTTTCGCTTGCGCCCCATTCAATTTGCCTTTCAAGGCTTCAAATGAGACCAGTGCTTTCTTGAAACGCTGGGGTTGATTCATTCGGAACAAGCTGTTCAGCAGGGCGTTGTAAAACTTGAGCAGCGATATTTGTTGGTGTTCCATGCCCGGACTTGAAAGCAAAGAAATGGCGCTCGATGCGTGCCGGTAACATTGCTTAAAATCTTGCAAGATGTAATTCAGCCAAAAGTAACAACGGTGGTAGTGCAGTCTTTGGGAACGTGTGGTGGCCATCACTTTGCTGGGAATCCGTTCATTGAAGAAGGATTTCACTTCGGTGAACTGTTCCTCATTTCTTGCGAATCCGTCTTTCACGAAAACAGCCCTCAACTCTAGCGCCAGTCCGGCATAAGCCCCTCCAATGCGCGCCTGTCGTGCTGAGTCTTCCACCAGCGCCCGCAGTGCCGTTGCTTCATGCAGATCCATATCTACCGAAAAGTGCATCTCCACCAGTTTTTGTCGCTGCAGAATTTCAAACAGCAGCTCTGAGAGTTCTGCTGTATCAGCCATTTTTCGTGCCTTGTTCAACCTTCGCATGGCATGCTGCACCATCCCTCTGTCAAACAGCACTCCGGCGTGGTCTAGCTGCTTGCGGATTTCAGCTTCGGGCACACCTGCTTGGTGAAAGATCCGCAATGCTTCCAATAGGTGTTTTAGGAGCTCAGCGCGAAGGTTAGGGATTTGAGCTTTTTTGAGCTGAGGGTTTAGTCTTACCAGCTTCGCCGAAGTGCAGCCTGGATGCGCCACTAAAAGGTCATACAACTGAACGAACTTCAGTTTTTCGGGGTCTCCAAACTGACGCACGTACAGCTTAAACGCTCGCTTTTCCCTTTTTTCCAATGAAAGGAGGAGGTCATCCAATTCATTTCCGCCGTTGCTTATCGTACCTACTGTAAACATTTATGCTTGTTTTCAGGGCATTTGAAGAGTGTAACCCATTTTGTATATCGTATTTCAAAGATGGGATATATTCGTAAGTTCGCCAACAGTATTGCATCTTTGAATCAGAATAAAACGAAATGAGTTCTCATACCAACACCTTAATTACCGGTTCTGGGTGTCACGTGCCAAGTGACCCTGTTCCGAACAGTGCATTCAATGATCACTCCTTTTATGAAGTGACTGGTGAGCGTATCGAAAAAACCGGTGAAGAGATCACTTCGAAATTCGAAAGCATCACCGGCATTGCATCTAGGAGGTACGCTCCGAAAGGTGTGTTCACTTCTGACTTGGGTGCCAAAGCGTGCAGCCTTGCCATTGAAAATGCAGGTATTGATAAAGAGACCATTGACCATTTGGTAACAGCGCACAACTATGGTGATGTTGAAGCGGAGAACAGGCGGTCAGACATTATGCCAAGCATTGGCGCGCGCATCAAGCACAAAGTAGGCATTGAGAATCCGTTTTGTGTACCGTATGATGTCATTTTCGGTTGTCCGGGATGGGTGCAAGGATGCATTCAAGCACACCTGTTTATGCAGGCGGGAAGCGGAAGTAAAAGTTTGGTAGTTGGATGTGAAACGCTGTCACGCGTGGTAGACCCTTACGACAGAGACGCCATGATTTTTGCCGATGGCGCCGGCGCAGTGGTGCTGGAAACAAAAGAAGAAGCTGAAAAACGCGGTGTGCTTTCCATCTGCACAGTGGCACACACCGGCGATGAATTGAATTACTTGGCTTCAGGGAAGTCAAACAACCCAGATGTTGATCTGACAGGACTGATCAAGATGAAGGGTAGAAAGATCTATGAGTACGCTTTGGTGGAAGTGCCAAAGGCGATTGCGATGACCATTGATAAAGCTGGGCTGCATTTGAGCGACATTAAAATGTTGTTTTTGCACCAGGCGAATGAAAAAATGGATGACGCCATTGTGAAACGTCTGTTCAGACACTACGGCATAAAAGAAATCCCTGCTGATTTCATGCCGATGTCGATCCACGAGTTGGGCAACAGCTCTGTGGCCACCGTTCCCACCCTTTGGGACATGGTCATGCGTGGAGAAATGAGCGGACATTCTTTGAAAAAAGGAGATCACGTGGTGTTTGCATCGGTAGGCGCTGGAATGAGCATTAACGCATTTACGTACAAACTGTAATACGGCCTGAGGGGGTCAGATGGTTTTTGGTTAACTATATTTCGTTTTCGAACTCCCTTTCGGTTACTGCAAGAAGAAAGAGCTACAAC
>CAYGUR010000042.1:0-16377 GCA_964353035.1 uncultured Comamonadaceae bacterium
AAAAAAAGCGCGAAGACATTACATCTCCGCGCTCTAGGGCGTTGCATAGGGTGGTTTCCCTATCGCATTATCATAATGGAACCTGAAAGGTCTAAGCGCTCAGCTGTGGTAAGTGAATACACCACCAGTTTCCAGGTATAAATTTCATTTTGGGTATAATAATCGCCTCCGTGGACATCACCATCCCACACTTGAGTCATGTCAGTTGTTTCGAAGACTTTGTCTCCCCATCTGCTGAAAACCATAAGTTCAAAACGATCTGGATCAATGTCGGTTCCTGTTACGAAGAATACATCATTGATACCATCATTGTTTGGCGTAAAGCTGTTCGGAACAAAGATGTTCAACAAGTCGTTCACTTGAATGTAACGCGTCAACTGGTCTTTACATCCGTTTGAATCTGTAATTGTCAACGTCACTGGATAGTATCCCCCTTGCGACATCGGGAATTCGAAAACAGGATCTTTATCTGTAGATGTTCCTTGGTAATTTAAGGTGTCAAATACCCAGAAGTAATCTACAACATCACCAATTGAGTAATCAAAAAAGCTGATTTCGGTGTCCGGCATCGTTGTAGGCTGCGGAGTGGCTGTATAGCCAGCTGTTGGATTATCGTACACGGTAATGTAGTTTGGATAGTTCACAGAATAGACACAACCAGGATCAGTTGTTACCGTCAATGATACATCATAAAAACCAGGGTTTTCATACACGTGTGGTGGATCTTGTTCTGAAGAAAAGGCACCGTCTCCAAAGTCCCAAAGACTAGTTTCATATACAGCGGGATCAAGCAAATTGGTGAAGTTCATTCCAGCAGGAAAGCAGCCTCTTGTGGTGTCAGCTTCAAAGGCAACATTCAAAGGCGTTTCAATAACTACTTCGAAGCATGCTTCAACTCCAGGAGATTCGCATCCATCTGTAATTGTAGCACAATATGTCCCTGTTTGAAATTGTGTGTAGACAAGTGTATCTGCATCTCCAACACTTCCTCCATTGAAGGTCCAGTTGTAACTATACGGCTCTCCAATTCCTCCTTGCGCATCGATTACTTCAAGGAAGGCATCTTCGCCACCACAAATTAAATCCGGACCTGTAATGGCTACGGATAAGCTATCGCGAAGAGCCACTTCAACTGTTTGTGGTTCTGAATCGCATCCAGCGTCATCTGTGGCGAATACAGTGTAGGTAGTTGTTACATCAGGTGACGCAAACACTTGGTCTCCAGTGCCTAACCCACCGTCCCATGTATACTCCCATGAGTTATCATCGTCCATATCGGATGATGTTTGCAGCAAAGCGGTTCCATCAACGCAAATGAGCGTATCAGGTGATAACTCAAAAATCAATTCTGGTGGCGCATTGATTACAATGTCGTTCACATATTCACAACCACCTTGATCTGATACCGAAATGGTATAGTTCCCAGGAAACAAATCTGTATAAGACGTTAATCCGCCATTGGTTTGTTGGGTGTCAGTAAGTACTCCTTCCTCATAAAATTCTATCGTCCAAGGCGGCGTTCCTGTCCCTCCATCGATGTCCATTGAAATGACACCATCATTTCCATAGCAAGAGGGGTCAGAAGAATCTACTACAAACTGGAAAGCGGGGAAAACAGTTACTTCGTCGTACGACACACAGTCAGGGTGACCCAGTGGCCATGCAGCGAGTTCGTAGGTTGTTTCTCCGTTGATGCTGATCACTTCTGGAGAAGGGCTAGATGGATCAGAAAGTCCATCTTCTGGTGTCCAAGCATATTCATATTGAGGCCCACCCTGCGTACAACCTACATCGTAATTCCATTCTGTTTGTGACCCACTTTGACAGCTCACAGAACCATCAGGCGTCAATTGAATGGTAATGCATCCTGTTGCATTTGTAGCAACCCAATTCATTCCAGCCAAGTTTCCGTAAATCGGACCAGCTAGAAGCGGAGCACCATCACTATCACCATCATACACCCAAAACTCGTCAAAGAAGTTTTCTACTGAACCTGCATTGAATGCAATGTCCATAAACGTAATTCCATCACCAGGATTGTCAGGACAGTAAGTAAACGTCACTGTTGTACTATTGTCATAACAATACGTGTAGTTTCCAGCATCTGCAGAACAAGATGGCGTTGGAAATCCGTCTAAACCACCTTGAAGAGTTGTAGCGTCACCACAGAACGTAATGTCTGGTCCAGCATCTGCTTGAGCAGCAAGGTTAGACGAAACTGTTATTGTGCTATCTGTAGTGCAACCATGGTTGTTCGTGACAGAATAGGTGAAAGGATACTCTCCTTCATCAATTGGCGCAAAACAAACACTGTTCCCATCGGTACTTTCAGAAATGATGTCCAATCCATTGGTAGGAAATGACCAAAAAGAACTATCAGCATTCGCACCAATATTAGGAGTAAACTCAGTTACATCTGGCACTATGGCTGGATTGAAACTCAATCCCCATGAATTCAATTCACCATTGTCACCTCCCCAGAGGTCACAAACTTCAAATGTCCAAGCACCGTTCAAATCACAGCCTACCAGCTGCTCCATTGGTTGCAGTGATGAATAGATTCCTTCAGGCAGTGCAGTAGCTCCTCCACCTGTAGCTTCTTGAGACCAAGTCCCCAGAGTGGCGTCAGCTGCCCAAGAATAATCCCAAAACTCAGTGTCAGGAACACCTAAATTCGTTCCATTTGCCCCCACATTTGGTCCATCAGGTGAGGCCATTTGTTGGTGCAGAACCACAGACTCACCACTTGGACAACTAATGGTGATTACCAAGTCGAACAAAAATGAGTGCTCAATAGAAATGTCTACTGAAATAAGGTCGTTGATATTTTCAAGTTGTTGGCCTGGGGCAAATCCAGCCACGTCAATTTCAGAAAAGAAGCACTCTCCTACGTTATCTAGAAGATCTGTGTTTTCAGGGTTTTCATAGGATACATCTGGACCTGCCCATGTCACTTCGTAATCATCTGGAAATGCTTCGAGACAGAGTTGCTCGCCTAAACACAAGGTAGTATCACCTGGAAAGGGCTCCCAACTAGGATAAGTAGCAACAAGCACTTGAAGGCTAATTCGATTGGTTGATGCACAGCCGTTGTCATCAATAAGAAACAACTCTACTACGTACTCCCCTGGTTCGTCCCAAGAATGAGAAACAATTGGTCCACTTGAATCTGTTGTACCATCTGCAAAATCCCACAACCACGAATCAATCTGGAAACCTGCTCCAGCATAAGAAGCACTGCCATCAAAATTGATGACATCTCCAACACAAATACGTTTGTTCTCAGGGGCGTCATAGGTCGCTTCAGCAACTGGACGGTCACATGGTGTTTCACATGTAATACTTCCACCAAAATTTCCAGTACCTGCTCCGCTCGACTGAAAAACGAAAGTTAAACACCCTGTGGTGTTCAAGGGCGTTGCTGTTACAAAAAGTCCTTGCAAACTAGTTCCTGTATATGAACCCAGGGTACCCGCGCTTGTGTTGTCTCCATCGTAGATGGCCATGGAGTCCCATTGATTCTGATTCCCTGTTTGGTCTAGGTCGAAGGTGACAAAATCGACTGTCACAACATCTCCTTCCGTTTCAGGACAAATGGTACATACGAAATATTCATTATTCGAATACCCTGTACCTCCTTGTCCGCCGCTATCAATGAACAAACCTCCACACGACTCGAAAGAGTCATTGGACATGATCACATCAACCTGAGCAGAAACTGAAGCTCCCGCAAGCAGTGCAAAAAATACAGTTAATACGTGTAGAATTCTTCTCATTGTTCTTCGAATAAACGTTGAATGTAGCGCGTTGGATGAACAATTAATACCATCCCTTCTGCTCCTTCGATTCTGTAATAAACAGTTTCATCGTACTTGCGTTCGAACTTGTAGAGCAGACCATTGAACTCCCCGCTGATGAGCATATCAGCGGTAATAGGCGCTACTTCATTATTGATTCCCTCAATTTCAAGAGCATCTGTATAACTAACCGTTGATTTAGGGGCAATGTTTTCAACCGAATAACCTTCTTCATTGAGAAACACATAGAATTGCAACTTCTCTGGAGCTTGTTGCTCTAAAAGTTCAAAATTCTCATCGCCCAAATAGGCTTTGACAACATCGTTCTGATTTGTTTGCGAAGTAACAGTAAACGCCGTGAATACAGCGATTGCACACAAAAGTACTCTCTTCATTGTTCAAGGTTTGGTCAAAAATACGAAATAGGCAAAAGCTATTCCCTATCTATAAGACCAGATATAAACAAGAAAGGTTGCCTAAGTCTACCTTAGAATTACAATGTGCCCGAAAAGTTCTTTTCTTTCGAGGGTTGTCAAAGATCTGGTCTCGATTCGGTACAAGTAAACACCGTCTGGAACATAGTAATCACCGCGATTTGCGCTTCCGTCCCAACCTTCATAGAAATCAGTCGACAAATAAACCACTTCGCCCCAGCGATCAAAAATTTGAACTTTGAAATCTTCTGTATCCACATCGATCCCCTCAAACCTCCAAACGTCGTTGATACCATCTTGATCTGGCGTGAACGCATTCGGCACAAACATGACGAATTCATCTACTACATAGACGTACCTGAAAATACTGTCTGTGCAACCCCACTCATTTTCTGTGTAAAGTGTGACCGGGTATGTTCCTGCAACTGGTGGAAAAGAGTATGTTGGGTTTTCTTCGTCTGTAGAATCCATTTCGTTGAATACCCAATTGTAAGAATTACCTCCCAAGGTGTAATTGATAAATTCAAATTCTGAATTCGGTAGTACTGCAGTTTGGGGCTCCACTTTGAAACCAGCAATTGGCCAATTGTAAAAGGTCAACAACTCTTGTTCACTATGCTCAAAGAAGCATCCGTCAACTGTTACAAGCTCATAACTCACGTCATAGGTGCCTTGGTTGTCATAGTTGTGATTGACAACATGAGGCGTAGTAGAAATAGCACCATCACCAAAATCCCACACGGCTGATTGGATCAATTCTGGATTCGTAGCATTCCCTTCGAATCCAACAATCACAGGAATACATCCTCCAAGCGTATCCACAGAGAAAGTAGGGTCCACTGAGTCGCTCACGATAATTTCTATGCATTGCACCTCTTCTGGTGTTTCACATTGATCATTCATTGCCAAACACCAGTTTCCTGTTTCTGTTGGAGTTACGAAAAGATCTGAAACAGCTGAAGTTTGTCCTTCGTCCGAAGTCCATACATACGTGTAAGGCGGAATACCTCCTTCGGTCACCGTTGTACCAATCGCAATGGAATCTCCCGGACAAATTTGATCACCCGCTAGTAATCCCAGCGAAAGCGAAGGCAATACATTGACCGTTAGCTCAATGGGTTCTGTTGAACACCCAGCACCATAAAAGCCTGTTACGGTATAAATAGCATCACTATCTGGACTCACCTGAATTTCTTGAGTGTCTCCTCCAGTGCTCCACTGATAAGTCATATCACCTGGATCAAAATCTGGAAATGCCGAAATCGATGCAGTTCCTTCCAAGCAGATTGTAGTATCAGCCGGCGAAGGAATCAACGAAATAACCGGTGGTGTTGTCATGTTCACCTCTTCTTCAAACGTACACGTTGCATTTGAAATACTCACTAAGAAGTTGGCAGGTGACAATTCATCAAAGGTTGATAGGCCGCCATTGGTCACAATGGTTTCAAGCGTATCGTTACCTTGGATCAAATCTAACGTCCATGGTGCAACACCCGAATCGGCATCAACGTCCACATAGATTTCACCGGTTGGTTCGAAACACAAGGGTTGAAAAAAGTCTACGGTGTATGAAAATGCTGGTGTTACAACCACCTCATCTGTAGAGGCGCATTCCGGTCTTCCAGCAGGATAGGTAGTCAAGGTGTAGGTTATTTCTGCTGGCACTTCTGAGATTACCGGATTGGAAATATTCGGATCACTCAAGTTAGTGGTTGGCGTCCATTCAAAGGTGTAATCTGGACCACCAGCAGTGCAAGACACGTCATAGTTCCATTCAGTTTGGCTACCTCCAGCGCAATCTACAGATCCATCAGGTGTTACAGCTATGGTCAAACACCCAGAAGGGTTAGTGGCCGTCCAAGACAGTCCTGCTAAGTTGCCATAGATAGGTCCAGCAAGAATGGGTGAATTGATGTCAGGACCGTCGTACACCCAGAATTCATCAAAGAAATTCTCAACTGTTCCTGTATTGAAAAAGATTTCCATAGCGGTGTAATCTTCGCCACCAGCGTCAGGACAATAAGTAAAACTTTGAATCCCACCATTCGTATAGCAGTAGGTGTAATTTCCAGCATCACTTGAACATATGGCAGTAGGAATACCTTGCAATCCTCCGTTCAGCGTAGTTCCGTCGCCACAAAACGTAAAATCTTCCCCAGCGTCAGCCTGAAATGCTTCTTCAACGGTCACGTTGAATGTCGAATCATAGGTGCAGCCGTGGTTATTGAATACAGTGTACGTAAAGTCCCACGAACCTTCAGATTCTGGAAGAATACAAAAATCATTTCCATCAGCAGAAACATCATATGGCACTGGTCCGCCCTGAGGGAAGGTCCAGTACGAGCTATCAGCATATTCTCCAATATCGGGTGTGAATTCAGTAACATCAGGAACAATGGCAGGATTAAAATTCAATCCAAAGCTGTAGAGTTCGCCGTCGTCACCTCCCCACAAATCACAAATTTCTAGTGTCCAGGTTCCATTGAGCTCGCAGCCAATCAATTGCTCCAATGGCTCTAGGGTGGTATACTCACCCTCTGGTAAGCTAGCTCCACCACCAGTTCCTACTTGCGAAAAAGTTCCTTGAGTTGCATCTGGTGTCCATGAATAATCCCACGGTTCTGTATTGGCTATTCCCAGGTCAATTCCATTGGCGCCTACATCAGCTCCCCCTGGTTGCTCCATTTGTTGGTGCATTACTACCGTGTTTCCGTTTGGACAGGTGAGCGAAATCACAAGGTCAAACATAAAACTATGCTCAATGCTCATGTCCACAGAAAACAAATCATTGACGTTATTCAACGTTTGTCCTGGGGCGAAACCAGCAACATTGATTTCAGATTCATAGCAGGCTCCAACAACATCTTCCAAGACGAAATTAGTCGCATTCTCATACGATTGATCAGGACCACTCCAAGTGATTTGAAACTCTTCCGGATCCACTTCGGCGCAAAACTCCTGTCCGAGACACAGCACTTGATCACCTGGGAATGGATCCCACGAAGGCAAGGTTGCTACCAATAATTGCAAACTCACTCTATTGGTAGAGGAGCAACCATTGTCATCTGTTAAATACAACTCCACAATGAACTCTCCAGGTTCATCAAATACATGACTTACAATCGGGCCACTGTTGTCTGTTGTACCATCAGCAAAATCCCATAAATACTCTACAATGTTGAAACCAGGAGCCGCAAATGAAGAAGTACCATCAAAAGTAACTTCATCACCTACACAAATACGAAGGGACTCAGGAGCATCCATGGTAGCAGCGGCAGTTGGTCTATCGCAGGGCGTATCACAGGTGATGGTTCCAGCAAAATTCCCCGTTCCCGCGCTGTTCGAATCAAACACAAATGTGAGACAACCTGAAGTGTTTTGAGAAGTACCGGTAACAAAAAGCCCTTCTAGCTCCGTCCCTGTATAAAAACCAAGTGATGCTTCTCCCGTATTGTCTCCATCGTATATAGCAATGTAATCCCAAGTGTTTTCATTTCCTGTTTGATCGAGCTGAAAAGTCACAAAATCTACCGTAACCACATCTCCTTCTACATCTGGACAGATGGTACACACAAAATACTCGTCGTTTCCATAACCTGGTCCGCCTTGACCTCCACTGTCAATGAACAACCCACCGCAGGATTCAAAAACTCCATTGGCGATAATCACATCGTTCTGAGCAAATGCTCCTGAAACGATTAAAACAAAAGAAATAAGCAGTGTAAAATGCTTCATAAATGACGGCTCTTGCAGATAAATGGGATTGGTACAAAAATACAAAATGCTGAGAGAAAGCATTCCTTGAAGTAGACCTAGTTGGTCCGCGAATGGTTGCACAAAAGAATTGAAGATTGGAGTGCTACCTCAACAAACTCACATGCCCTTTGACCGTATGAACTTTAGCCGTGTACAGGTCTTTCACTTCAAGAACCCACGTATAAATTTCATTCTGAGCATAATACCCCCCACCTTTCACATTACCAAGCCATCCTTCTGATGGCGTGGAAGAATGAAAAATTTCTTCGCCCCAGCGATTGAAAATAGAGAAGGAATAATCAGCCACTTCAATGCCTTTCACTACGGGATAGAAGACATCGTTTACACCATCATTATCAGGAGTAAAAGCATTTGGAACATAGACTAAGAATTCTCCCGAAATGAAAAACTCATCACAGTGTTCATCTTGACATCCAAATTCATTTTCAACGATCAAGCAAACTCTATATCCAGCATCTTCAGTATTCGGATACACATGAATGGGCTCTTCTGCATTCGACGTTGTTCCATCTCCGAAATCCCAGTAGTTCAATTCATTATCTGTCGATAGATTTGTGAACTGGGCTTCTGAGAAAAGCGATGAAAGCGCATCTGAATTGAAATCAAAGCGGGCATCTGGGTAATCATGCACATCGAACAATCCGTCTAGCGTGAAAGAATTTTGACATCCATTTGAAGACGTGGCCACAAGCGTAACATCATAACTTCCAGGTATATCAAACATCAGGTCTTCAACAGCACCTGAATATATTTGTCCGTCTATTTCCCAAAAATACGAAGTGTTCTCATCTGAAACGTAAGGCATTTGGAGCGTCAATTCGAGGGGGTAGCATGCAGAGACTGGTTCAAGATCGAAAATGGCATCAGGTAATACAAACACATCAACTGGCGCCGCTGCCATTCCTGAGCATCCAAATTGATTGACCCCAGCAACTGTTACTTCCGTTGTTTCAAAAAAGGTTCCTGTAGCGAAAGCTCCATCCCCTTGCACATTGCCACTCCATTCAAAATCTTCAGCTCCAGTAGCTTCAAACAGCACCTCTGAACCTTGGCAAATGGGATCTGGAAGGTTAATGGTAATCAACGGTTCAGGATACACACTGACAACCATGGAATCTTCGACCAAACACGCCCCATTGTTTACTGTTACCATCAGCTGAAACGATTCTTCTTCAGAAACATCGGGGAAAAGCACATCGGTCATTGGATTGGCCAACTCTGTCAATAAGGGTGATGCATTCCACGTGTATTCACAATCAAAACAATCTGCATTTCCAATAACTGCTGAAATTTCATTTTCGCAAAACGCTAAATCTGGCCCTAAATCAAATGCAAAACCTTCTTCTACCTCAACCAAAACCTCTGTTGTGTCTGCCAGGCAAAATCCATTGGCCGGTACGATGTATTCGTAAATACCCGGTTGGTCAAGGAGCGGGTCGAAAAAATCATCTGTAATAGCTCCGTTAATCAACCAGCTTCCTCCTGCTGAAGCATTTACCACTTGCTCACTGAGTGGAATAGGACTTCCATCTGAACACAATGTGATTGGAACGCCTTGTCCGGCTGAAAGCTGCTGTGAGTAGTCCATCTCTACACTATAAACTGAAGGCTCACAACCCAGCTCGTTTTCAAACGCATAGGTAAAAACCTGTTGCATCCCCGTGCTTACAACGAAGGTGGGCTCTGCTGTGTCACCATTGGACTCCCAATTTCCCCCACTAGGTATTCCTTGTGGCAAAAGGTCATCTAAAAGAATTGTTTGTCCTTGGGCACACCCCGTTTCTTCTAAACTCCCATTGAAGAACGCAGGGACTCCAACACTCAGAGCAACTATGGCCTGATCGTCTGGACAGGCATTGTCAGAATAAATGGAATAGGTGTAATTCCCCGAGATTGCAAAAGCTAGGTCAATATTTGGGTCGATTGTGTTTCCCTGGGGGTCTATCCACTCTGTAGTAAATACTCCTGCTGGATCTACATAATCCGTCAGGTTAACCATTCCTTCTGTTATGCAAACCTCAACAGATGAATCGCCACCAGCAATGGGTAGCACATCACTTTGAACTGTATAATTGGCTTGGGCATCTGGACAAACACTTCCAGCCACTGAGTAAATAAGGTCATAGGTCTGCCCTCCTTCTACTACTAGGCTACCTGTTATTTCATCTCCAGAGATGTACCAACTTCCACCTTCGTCAGCATCAGAAAGCAATGAAGCCAAATCAAGCGGAGAACTGTTCTCACACACCTCCAATACCGCACCTGAGCCTGCATTGGGAAGCAATTCGACCGTAAGCGCAACATCCGAACTTTCAGGAACACAGCCAAATCCGTCTACCGTGTAAGTGTAATCTCCCGATTGAGCTTGCCCTTGCTCTATCACACCATTTGCAATAACGCCGTTGGGGCCTTCCCATACACCGCCTAAAGTCGGGCTACCGCCAAGTGCTTCAATTAGGTTGATCGAAGGGCCATTCTCACACACTTCAATCGACGCATCAATTCCAGATGAAATGCTATTGGTAAAATCAATTGTAAGAAAGGACTCTTGAACAGGACACGGCGTTAATCCGGAAACAACATAATTGTAAGTTCCTTCAGGAAGCACATCCACATCGAAAACCGGACTCACTGGATTGAAATCTTCGTCGTACCATTGTCCGTCTGATTGAGGAGTTCCATTTAATGCATCCGTCATGTTGAAATCTATTCCAGACGGACAAACAGAAATGGTTGTATTTTCTCCTGGATTGGGGAGTGGATTTTCGATGACCATCATGGTACTAAAAACTGGAGGACAACCAGCGACGGTATCAATGCGATACGTGAAAAGACCTGTAACATCTACGGCGGGGTCATACACACCTGAAAACGAATTGACATTCGAATCAAACCACTGTCCACCAGTATCTGGATTCCCAGCCATCACATCCAGCAATTCAAATGGTGAATAGTTTTCACAAATGAGGTAAGTTGTACTCAGTCCTGGATCAGCATTCTCAATGATTGACACCTGAACACCGCTTGTGACGAAGCAGGTTCCATCTTGCAATTGGTAGCTGTAAAAGCCTGGAATAGCTGAGCTAGGAATAATCGTATTGGAAATCTGGTTCCCGAAGGGATCAAACCAATTCCCGGTTAGAGCTGTTCCCACTTCTAAATCTAAATTGAGATTGTGTGCACCTGTGGTAGAACAGAGTTCGATGAAACCGGGTTGCCCGGCTGAAACTACGGTGGTATTTACCGTAAACCACTCTTGTCCATTTTCTGTGCCGTTCGTCCATTGCACTTGATAGAGTCCCGGACAAAGGTTGAACAAAGAAGATGTACCGAAAGCATTGTTTTCAACGAAGAGCAGACCACCAAGTTGGTTGAACCATTCGTACTGCACATTGCCAGCAATTCCTGGTGAGAATGTGGCTGTGCCATTGCAAGACAAGCAGTCTGTGCTCACTGTTGTAGTAACAGTCGCAAAAGCGGAAGAACTGAATAGCAGTGCCACCAGTAACAGAACACCATGGAAGCTGGTTAGTAAACACTTCCAAGAACGAGCGTTTTGCATTTTAGCAAAGGTTATCAACAATTGTTCAAAAGTACAAAAAAAGGCCCAGATGGTTAGTCTGGGCCTTCATACTGAATTATCAGTTGTTTTGGTTAAGGAGTGATTTCTAATGAACCACTGTAATACTTTTCGAATCCGTTGCGATCTTTCACGATTGCAATCCACATGTATTCTTTATTTCGTTCTGCAGGCGTGCCATCTTTCAGATCTCCTGTCCATGGATTGGCAGCGCTTGTAGTTTTGAAGAGTTCGGTATTACCATCAAGGATTGTCAGTTCGAAATCCATCGAACCATCCATTAAGGCTCTTGGCATAAAGGTATCGAAAATACCATCTCCATTTGGAGAAATTTTCTGAGGAGCCATCAGCGCATAATCCTCATTGATAGCTATGGCGCGAGCCTTACGATCAGTGCATCCAAACTCGTTGATTACTGTCAACTCAATCACATGCAGACCTTTGCTTTTAACGATGGTCTTCGGGTTGATTTCAGAAGTTGAATCATCAGCAATCACCCACTCACTCTGACTTGCACGTTGAGATTTATTGTTGAACTGGATTTCAGGATACTCTCCCTCGTTCCCTAAGATGGTCCAATCAAAATTAGCGTCTGGTTCCGGATTGATCACAATCATGCTTTCAATAGATGACGTGCGAATCACACCGTCGTCTTTAGAAGTCACTGAAAGCGTAATTTCATACGTTCCAGGTGTATTAAAGGTGTGAGATGGATTGATATCGTTGCTGAAGTTACCATCACCGAAGTTCCATAAATAAACTCCAGTATTATCATCAGTACTCAAATTGAATTCTACTGATGTACCAACGCATGCTTCTCTTGTATCAACAAAGATTGAGATCGCTGGTTTATCTCCTACAGCAGGAATTTCAGCTACCACGTGGTTTTTCGAAGTGATCTTAACGCTCTCAATCACAGCGCCATTTTCAACAGTACCTGAGGTTAACTCTTCTCCTTCGTCATCTGAAAATTGAGATACTCTATTTTGAGATTGAGGTTGGGTATTCGAAGTTGTCTGGTTTAGATGTGAAGTCGCAACTTCAGAAGCTCTATCTATTGTTTCTACCGGAACCTCTGTTGCGTTGTCAAAGATGTAGTGCTCAGCTTTGCTTCGGATAGCGGCATATTCGCCTTTTTCAATGGCAAACTCAGTAAGCTCAGCGCGTTGCGCTAACACACTAGAATCTGGACTAAATAAGTACCATGCACCTCCACTTAGAAGAAGCACTCCCACGAAGATTGCAGCAGCCCCCCATCCTGATGCAGCAGAATTACCCGCTGCACCTCCAAGATGCATTTGCATTTGCTGCCACTGCGCGCTGTCATATGGCATCTCATGGTTATCTAGTTTTTGTTTAATGTTCTCTTCGAACGCTGTCAATTTCTTACCCATTATGGTCCTTAAAGTCGTTTATCAATATCTTTTTAAGGTTTCTCTTCGCCTTGGCCAAGTTAGACTTCGATGTTCCTACACTGATGCCTATTTTCTCAGCAATCTCCATGTGTGTCATATTCTCAAACACATAGAGGTTAAAAATCATTTGGTAAGCCGGAGTTAACTTCTGCATCGCTGCTAAAATATCGCTCGGCTTAAAATCAAATTCTGCTTCTTCTTCCTCTTCGTCAACCAACTCTGAATATTCTTCCACAGATTGATTTTCTCCAAGTAGAATGAAATCATTCTTCTTTTTTCGAATGGAATCGATTGCTGTATTCACAACAATTCGTCGAACCCAACCTTCAAATGATCCTTCAAAATTATATTTTGACAAATTGCCGAACATTTTCAGCAACCCCTCTTGCAAAATATCTTGTGCTTCGTCAACGTTTCGCGTATACCGCATACAAACAGTTAACATCTTGCCGTACAATAACTTATAGATGCTCTCTTGAGCTTTTCGGCTCCCTTTGATGCATCCTTTAATAAGTTCGCGAAGTTGATCTTCGGTCATGTACTCAACAATTAGACGTAACTCTTTTCGTACGGTTGCCTCCTTGACAGCCCTCTAAGAAAAGAAAATTTATCTAAAGTGTACGAAATGGATGATTATTGCGTTGCGAAAACTTTACGCGAACTCCTTCAGCAAAGATTTTTGCAGAAAAGTGTCAATGTCGTTCTTGCTCATAAAGCCTTTTACGCTTTCAAAATTCAATGCTTGCTGCTTATCTTCTTGGCGAAGGGTTGAACTGAGCATGTATAATTTTGATGAAGGATTGGTTCCGAGAAAATTTCGCTCGTAGATTTCAATGAAATCGAAACCGCTTAGCACTGGCATGTTAATGTCAACAAAAATGACTTCTGGAAACGCGTCGGAAGTCTCTAATAAATCTAGAGCTTCTTCAACTGATTCGGCAGCCAATACTTTGATACGTTCATCTGCCAGCTTGATAAACTCAGACATAATAAAGTTGCAGCTCGGATTGTCATCAATCAGAAGAACGGTTTTCACATATTCCATGAGTATAGAGCGCTTAATTGTTCTGACAAATTACTATCACTATTTTTAGGTGGGTGTAGTCTTTACACTGATTGCCACTGTAGGAGTCATCCTACATCTGTTTTCACAACTAGTTGCCTTACCTTTGTAGGGTGAAAAGAGTGGTTATTGGTTTGTCAGGAGGAGTTGACTCCAGTGTTGCGGCACATTTACTCATTGAACAAGGTTACGAAGTCATTGGAATTTTCATGCGCAATTGGCATGATGAATCTGTCACCATCAACAATGAATGTCCGTGGATTGATGACTCAAACGATGCCATTCTTGTGGCTGAGCAGCTCGGTATTCCGTTTCAAGTGATGGATCTTAGCGAAGAGTACAAAGAGCGCATCGTAGACTACATGTTCAGTGAATACAAAGCAGGAAGAACCCCCAACCCGGATGTGCTTTGCAATCGTGAAATTAAATTCGATATCTTTTTAGATGCTGCTATGAAACTGGGGGCCGATTTCGTAGCTACTGGACACTATTGCAGAAAAGCCACTACGCTTGATGCGAAGGGCAATGAAATTCACCATTTGCTAGCTGGCGCAGATGGCAACAAAGACCAAAGTTATTTCCTCTGCCAGCTAACGCAAGCTCAACTCAGCAAAGCCCTATTTCCCATTGGGGAACTAGAAAAACCTGAGGTGAGAAGAATTGCTGCAGAGATTGGACTGGCAACAGCGGAAAAGAAAGATTCACAAGGTCTTTGCTTTATTGGCAAAGTCAAACTTCCTGTGTTTTTGCAACAGCAGCTTGCCCCAAAAAGAGGCGAAATTGTTGAAATCAATCGAGATGCTCCTCTCTTTACTACCCAGGCAGAAGGTGTTCGATTTGAACCATATCATTTTTCTTCCTCTGACGGAAACATTGTGGGCACTCATACAGGTGCACATTACTTTACGGTTGGCCAACGTCGTGGATTGAACGTTGGAGGAAAGCAAGAGCCACTCTTCGTGCTTGGCACAGATATAGAAGAAAACATTGTTTATGTAGGGCAGAGCGAAACACATCCAGGGTTGCTTCGTTCGGGTTTGCGTATACAGAACAATGACGTACACTGGGTGCGTGAAGACTTACGAATGACAACAGGTGAATCTCGCACATATTCAGCGCGAATTCGATACAGACAGCCACTTCAGTCTGTGACCTTAACTCAACAAAATGATGTTCTAGAATTTATTTTTGACGAAAATCAAAAAGGCATTGCTGCCGGACAGTTTGTTGCGTGGTACGACGGCGACGAACTGATTGGAAGTGCGGTGATGAATTAAAGCTTTTCAATCACTGAATAACTGTTCCGTTGTGGTGAATTTCTTGAAATCAGCTCGGCGATGAATCCGGCTAAGAACAGCTGCGTTCCCAATATAATTGAGGTCAAGGCAATAAAGAATGCCGAAATCTCTGTGATGTTCTTCGCTTCTTCGCCAATGGCTAAATAGTAGATTTTTTGTCCGCCAATGATTGAAAATAAAACCACACCAAAGATGAACATCAAGGTGCCCAAACTTCCGAAGAAATGCATGGGTTTCTTGCCAAAACGTGAGATGAAGGTGATGGTGAGTAAATCTAAAAACCCATTGATAAATCGTTCCAAACCGAATTTCGTGGTCCCGTATTTTCGCGCACGGTGCTGCACCACTTTTTCACCTATACGTCCGTAGCCCGCCCGTTTTGCAATCACAGGAATGTAGCGATGCATTTCGCCATACACTTCAATATTTCGAACCACCACACCTCTGTAGGCTTTCAGTCCGCAGTTGAAGTCGTGCAAGTAAATCCCCGACATCTTTCGCGTTGCCCAGTTATACAATTTGGTTGGAAGTGTTTTGGTAATGGGATCGTACCGTTTCTTTTTCCATCCTGAAACCAAATCGAGGTTCTCCTCATTGATCTGCGCAATTAGTTCAGGAATTTCGTCAGGCGAATCTTGCAAATCAGCATCCATCGTCACCACGAATTCACCTCTTGTTTCTGCGAATGCGGTATTCAGCGCAGCACTTTTTCCGTAGTTCCGAGCAAAGCGAAAGGCTCTGATTCTGTGATCCTTGGCGTTCAACTCAGAAATGATTCCCCATGAAGAATCTGTTGACCCATCATCAACAAACAGGACTTCAAAGGACAACCCCTGCGTGTCCATGACTTTTACAATCCAGTCATAGAGTTCACGCAGGGATTCCTCTTCGTTCAATAAGGGTATAACTATAGAGACCGTTGGTTGGTCCATGTACGTCTAATTCAAAAATGCGGGATAAAGGTAATGCACTTATGCGTTTTCTGGTGGATTACGCTTAACTATTAGTCCGAG
>CAYGUR010000043.1:0-15907 GCA_964353035.1 uncultured Comamonadaceae bacterium
TATCTCAATCGCATCAAGCCTTATTTTTGGCGCGAAGGAAATACCTTTCCCGCTTCTGTAGCACCCATGCACCAGTTGTTTAGCAATGGCGAATTGTGGTTTACCATGAGCAACAATGACGGCGAAGTTGAGAACAAAGTAATACAGGGAGTGCTTCCTCCACAAAGCAGAGCCTATGTTTTAGAGGGCGGCACCATTCAAAATTCGCACTATTTGGGCATTGTTGAAAATGCGAAGAATACAGCTGGAGCAGAAGCAGTGATCAACTTCATGATTTCGCCCGAGGCCCAGCTTAAAAAAGCAGATCCGAATGTGTGGGGCGATGGCACCGTACTCGATTTGAGCTTGTTGCCAGATGCGTATTCGGAAGAGGTTTCGAAATTAAAAGCCAGGAAATATGCCCCCGCTAGAGATAGCATTGCGCCGTTTGCCATTCAAGAACCTGCGCCTGAATACATGATTCGTTTATATGAAGATTTTAGAACTTTTGTGATCGAAAAATGACCCGAACGCTCGCCATATCGTTGTTTGCGCTGTTGATTGTGCTTCCCTCATTTTTGGGGATCAGTTATGCTTTGTCCATCAGCACGGGATTGGTCGGATTGGGCAATGCGGAAGCCCATTTGACCACTGTTCATTGGGCCAAGATGTTTGATGAAGGACGAATGATACAGTCCATTGGTTATACCCTGCTGTTAGCCGGAACAGCCATTGGAGCGGCATGTGTGATGGCCTTGGTGCTACTAAGTGTTCTTTTTCAAAAGCTAAAGAATGGATTGCTCCCATGGTTTTACCTCATTCCATTGGGCATCCCTCCCATTGTTGCCGCTTTTTTCAGTTTTTTAATGCTGGCGAATACGGGGTTTGTTGCGCGCTTTCTGGGTGTCTTGGGGATGATTGATTCTCCTTCCGACTTCCCTGTGCTCATCAATGATAGCATAGGCGTAGGCGTTTGGCTCACGCATGTGTTCTTGGCATTTCCGTTCTTCTTTTTAATCTTCTTGGCTTCAGCACAATCGCCAAAGATGAAGGTTTTAAAAGAAGCATCCACCACCCTCGGTGCTTCGAATCAGTATTTTATGAAGCGCGTCATTCGTCCGCTGGTTGTGCGTCAAAACGCTCCCTTGATTGTCATCTGGTTTGTCTTCGTTTTGGGAACGTATGAGATTCCCCTGCTGCTGGGCGGACAAAAAATGAGGCCGGTAGCCTTGGTCATCATTGACAAGATCCGTGGATACAGTTTATCGAGTATACCAGTGGGCTATGCGATGTCGGCCTTTTACGCACTCTTCATTTTACTCATCGCCTACCTCTTGGTGCGCTTAATCAATAGAAGGTATGCTGCGTAGATTGACACCTTGGTTATTGGCGATCTTGTTTTTAGCCCCGATCACCTTCATTGGAATCATGGCCTTTTCAGCTGGATGGGAATTCCCGCAAGTATTTCCTGAAGGCGGATTAAACGCTTGGAAGATTTTAGTGGGGTCCAGTTCTTCGAACGGAATTGTTGCCCTGTTGTCTTCGGCACTTTTAGCAGTGCTGGTTTCGATTTTGAGCACCTTCTTCGGCTATTTTCTTTCGTACTTATTGATGGGAAAACGAAGAACCTTGCTGTTGTGGTTGAGCCTCATTCCATTTTGCACTGCACCTGTCATTCTGGCGGCGAATTTCCAATACTTTTTTATCGCTGCACACCTGAGCGCCAGTTGGTTGGGGGTGTTAATCGCCCAGCTCTTGATTGGCATTCCCTATGCGTTTTTACTGTTCAGCACCTTCTGGAACAAAGACCGAAAGACCATTGATGATGCCGCACGCACCTTGGGCGCTGGAGATGGCATTTTGCTTTGGAAGGTTCATTTTCCTGCTGCGAAAGGATTGGTACGCATCGCTTTGATCCAACTCTTTTTGTTCAGTTGGTTCGAATACGGAATGACACAGTACATTGGTGTCGGACAAATCAAAACCTTGACGGTAGAAGTTTTTCGTTTTATGCAAGAAGGGAATATAGCTGTAGCTGCAGTTGCTTCGTTGCTCTTAATTTCGCCCCCATTCATCGCTTTGGTACTCATTCGAAAAGTGAATCTAGGACATGCTTGAGGTAAAAAACATACAGAAACGCTTCGGCGATGCACTCGTGCTGAAAGGCATTGATCTGAGCTGCGCGAAAGGGCAAACCTTGAGTGTGCTAGGTGCTTCAGGCTGTGGTAAAACAACCTTGTTGAAGGCCATTTCTGGACTCATCACCCCTGACAACGGAACCATCATGGTAGATGGGATGGATTTGACGTCCGTACCTTCAGAACAGCGTGGAATTGTTTATCTCAGCCAAGAACCTTCGCTTTTCCCGCATTTGTCGGCTTTTGAAAACATCGCATTCGGACTGCGCATTCGCAAAGAAGACAAGGTCACGGTGAACAGAAAAGTGAATGAAATGTTGGTTGCATTGGGCTTGGAGGAACACGCGGCGAAATTACCTAGTGCATTGAGTGGCGGACAAAAACAGCGCATTGCATTTGGTCGTGCCCTTGTCATCGCCCCGAAAGTACTCCTACTTGACGAGCCCTTCGGCAGCTTAGACGCGGGAACCCGCAGCGAGATGCAGCAGTTTTATTTGAAGCTAGCGAAACAATTCGCCATGACCTCCTTGTTTATCACCCACGACTTAAAAGAAGCCTTGGTGATTGGCGATCGCTTCGCACGGATGGACGAAGGGAAACTCACGGTTTACGCCGATTTGAATTCGTTCACAACAGATCCAATTTCAGGAGTAAAGGAAGAAATCACTTTTTGGAACAACTTAAAAAACAACGCTCAATGAGCCAATTTGATCACATACAATCCATTTACTGGGTCTTCACTCAGCTTTGCAACGATCAATGCGACCACTGCTACAATTTATCGGGTCCAAATGGTGCGCGCATTTCAGAAGAAGAGTGCATGCAAATAATAGAGAATTTACCGCCGAGCGTTGGCCGCATCATTCTTTCTGGGGGCGAACCTTTGGCAGATCGAAAGTTGTTGTACGCCATTCTAGATCGTTTAAAGGAGAAATACGGGTCGAAGACGCAAATTATGCTTCAAACCAATGGCGATTTGTTGAACGAAGAACGTCTTGAAACGCTGATTGAAAAAGGCGTTACCCGTTTCGATATTGCGAGTATTGATCGTTACCACAAAGCGGCAGGAAACAGACTTTTGGAGCTAGCAGATTTGTTTGAATCGAAAGGTGTTGATGGCGAAGACAAAGATCCGCTCATTGAAACAGACACCTACCTCACCAGTAAAAAGTTGAGTTGGGGCTATTGGGGTGCAACTGACGACATGTGGTTGGGTGGAAACTGGGCCAGAGGACGCGCCATGCAGAAGAACATCTGGAAAAAAGATCCTTCCCACAACTTTTGCAATGTGCTGTCAGGTGGTGTAGGTTTTTTGACGGGGGCCGAAGGGATTCCACAAGAGATTTCCATTCAACTATGGGCAGTGAACCCTTGTTGTCCAGGAACCATTCGAGCCATGGGCGATGCCCGCACCGAAAAAATTACGGATGTCATGGACCGTGTTGTAGACTCACCCATTTTCCAGAAAATCAACCAAGGAGACCCCATTCGTATGGGCGAAAGCATTGGCATTTCTGCTGAACATGCACAAGAACGCACCAACGAATTGCAGAACATCTGTTTGTGGTGTGATGAGTTTTTCCGGAAACATTTCGACATGAAAACACTCAAGGCTAAGGAGGTATAGTACGCGAAACTTTGCGGCTGACTGTTCGTATGACTCATTGTATCAATAGAATGGCGCCATCGCAACCACACTTGAACATTCCACACAAACTGATCTTCGGACACTCGTAAGTGACCGCGTTATTTCGCTTGCACAGCAAATGAGCAAAGCCCTGCTTGGGATTACTGCTATTCTGTTCATTACGCTGCTGATTACTGTACCTGAAAACAGAGTGATGCTGTCATGGCTGGCAGGTATTGTGGTGTGTTTTAGCATTGGAGTGTTCTTGCAAAAACAAGGGTTCTTCCAGTTCAATCAGTTCATCCTTTCAACGGGACTGCCTTTAATCTTACTGCTTTCCACCATTCATTCAAAAGTGGTCAATGCAGAGCTCATACACGAAGGAAGCTACTTCAACCCGAGGTATTTTTTGATTGGACTTTCGTTTGTTCCCTTGGCTGTTTTCGACTTAAAAAGACAATCTCGAATTCTGACTGTTAGCCTCACGTTAAACATAGGAATCTTACTCTTTTACATCCCTATTCACACCCTTTTTGGAGCTGATCCAGAACAGATCTTGGGTGAGCCATTAAAAAACAACTTGTTTATCACCATTGCATCTACCTCAGCGGCACTGGCGATTATGACAGGCATGTATTTCTTGAAAAAAGCGAATGCGAAGTACGAAGCACAAATTGAAGGCCTTCTTGTTAAAACCACTTATCAAAAAGACGAGTTAACCGCAGGTATCCGCTACGCGGAAGGATTGCAAAGAGCGGTGTTGCCCCAAGATGTTCCTGAGCCATTTTCTGAAAACAAACTGACCCTTTTTCAGCGTGCAAAAGACACATTGAGCGGCGATTTCTTCCTCGCTGAACAGCGTGGAAACATGACCTACATTTCGGTGATTGATTGCACCGGACATGGTGTGCCAGGCGCTTTTGTGAGTTTAATGGGGCACTTGTATTTGAAAAACGCCATGGACGAAGTGAAGTCGCGCCAGCCGAATTTAATTTTAGCACATTTACACAAGGGCATCCAGAATAGTTTTCGAACCAATTTAAGCATGGACGTGAGAGATGGGATGGACATGGCTTTTATGGCAATTGATCACGAAAATCGCACCATTTCGTATGCTTCTGCCCATGGCATTGGTTACTTGGTACGTTCGAATGAAGTAGTCAAAATTGAGTCCGAAAGACGCAGCATTGCTGATGGTAATGAAGCTCCGTTTAAGCTCTTTGAACTGACGTACGAGCCTGGCGATCTACTCTTCCTCTCATCAGATGGCTACAAAGATCAATTTGGCGGACCGAACACGAAAAAATTCGGGAGCAGGCAGTTCAAAGAACTCGCAGTAGAATTGAAGGAAATGGCAGCTTTTCGTCGTAAAGACTACCTCCAAAAGCAGTTCGACGGATGGAAAATGGAGGAGGAACAGACAGATGATGTGTGTGTGTTGGCATACGAACTCATTTAGGTTATTTACCGTTCAACTCGCTTTTTTGACGGTTCGGTTCTCTATTTGCCATTTTTAGCACAAATGGTACGGCGCACAATGTAGTCTAGCGTACCTTTATACTTCCAAACCGCCTAGTATGTGCTACAGCCAAAGAATTAAGGTGGGACTTTCAATCCTTCTGCTCGTCATGAGCTTCTCACTTTCTGCCCAGACCCAAACCCCAAAAAAGCTTCGGCCAGCATTTGCAGCAGGCTATATTTTTGGAGCCAACCTTTCACAGCATCAGTTCAATTATGCCTCTGGAACTTCATTCAAAGCAATTGTTCAGTATGAAGTATTGAATGCCTCTAGTGTAGGTTTGCTGGCTGGAATAAACCATTTTTCTGGTAGTACTTTCTATCCTTTAGGAGTTACTTTTCACCTGAAACAAAGCCGTGAAAAGGCAGCTGGTTTTTTATTAGAAACCGGTTACACATTTGCACGGTCAGAAATTGAAGATATCAATTGGCAGTATGAAATGTCTGGGAGTATGTTTGTCTCTCTAGGAACGAAATGGTCTTATCCGATCTCTGCATGTTTCACTTTGCAGCCTTCCATTTCAGCTACGTTTCACAACTCAACCCTCACGTACCGAAGCGAAGCAGGAAAGACCTACTCCATTGACCAAGACCAAATTGGACTATTGGTGCACATTGGAATTCTAATGAACTGATGAAACAGCTCATTGCCATTATTTTTATTGCATTCTCGTGCTTTGGAGGTCAATCACAATTTGTTCTGTTGAACGAGTATTCACTCGTTGAAAGTGCTGATGCAGAAGGATGGATTGAACTTCATAACCCAACAGATGAAGCTTACTATCTAGAAAATTGGAAGGTTCGTTTTGTAAAGGAAGGAATTGTTATGGCTTTGGAACCTCTACTCATAGAAGGCGGTGCTTATGAAGTGGTTCCAATCACAGATCAGTCATTGCGCCACTCTGCATCAATTCATGCATATGTGAGTCAAAGTACTACTCAAGTAGAACTTGTGAATTCTACAGACGAGGTAATCTCGTCTCTGTACTGGGTTTGCATTCCCGAAACCATGAGTTACGGCAGAAGCGCTTCATTCCCTTCACAGGCGCACTTTTTGGTTCCCACTCCTGGGGAGGAAAACTCAACTGATGTGCATGTTTTCCAAGAAGAGGTGATTGAGCTCTCTCATCCATCTGGGTTTTACAGTCACGCACAACTGCAGCTCACAAATTCATCAAATGACAACCTTGCTTTTCATTACACTTTATTAGGAGCCTCCCCGAATGCCACGTCCACCGAGTGGCCTTCATCAGGTCTGGAACTCACAAGCGCAAATAGCAATGAAACCGAACTGTCATTCATTGAGGCCTCTGGTCAATACATTGTGCCCTCAGGACCCCAAGAAACTGCACATACAGTTGCTATTCAAGCCTATGAGCATGGGTGTCCTGTTTCTCCAATTGAACGAAGAGTATATTTCGTAGGTGATTCAGAATTTAGCGCGTTAGACGTCCCAATTGTCTCAATAACCACAAATGATGATGACTTGTTTGAAGACGACGGTATCTACAGTTATGGGTCTACAGGGGTCAACTTTGCTTACAAAGGACGATTTTGGGAACGCCAAGCAACAGTGGCCTACTTTGATGAGAGCAAACAGTTAAAACTTGAGCAAAACGTAGGTATTCGCATTCGTGGAAACTCTTCGCGCTATGCGCCCCAAAAATCGTTTAAATTATTTGCTAGAGACGAGTATGATTCAGCAGATGATTTTGAAAATGTCTTCTTCGATGAGAACGTTCAGAAATTTGAACGACTCAACCTCAGGACACCTCACACTGATTTTATTTCAAGCATGTTGACTGATCATTATGCCATGCAACTCGTGCAGGATTTGAACATTGACGCCCCCAATTCAAAAACTACACTTCTTTTCCTGAACGGGGAATTCTGGGGCGTTTATTCTTTGCAAGAAAGCATGGATGAGCATTATCCTGAAAGTCACTATGACATTGATGACGATGATGTTGTGGTGTTTGACGACGAAGTCCCGGCCCTTTATCAGGAAGTTATTGACTTTGCTCAAAACAATGATTTGACTTTGGGGACGAATTTTAACTGGGTGAATGAACGGGTTGATATCGCCTCTATGATTGACTATTATGCAGCCCAACTTTTCTTTGCAAATTGGGACTGGCCAATCAAAAACGTAAAGCTTTGGTACAGTGACATTGAAAATACTCCAATACGCTTTTATTTCTTTGATTGCGATGCGTGTTTCAACGAGTTTGAACAAGAAAGCATAGATCGATTCTATCCAGATTTAGCCAGTGAAGACCACAGCATCCTTTTTAGCAAGTTGATGCAAAATGAAGTTTTTCGAACCCAGTTTATTACCCGAATGATTGAACTTATGGGCACTGACTTCGCAGTAGATAACTTGCTTGAAAAGCTTGATGAGACCATTGAGAAAATGACACCCCTAGTTGACTATCAGATTTCGAGGTGGGGGTTTCCTCAAAGCAGAAGTGCATGGGAACAAAACGTTGAAAGCCTGCGTTTCTTTCTACTTACTCGCCACTTCGAAATGATTGAGCAAATCAAGGAACTCAATGCCAATCAATTGCTCGTTTACCCGAATCCAGCGATGGCAAACTCACACATACAAATCCAAAGTTTTGGTTATCTAACCGGACAGTTCAATTTTGAAATTCACGATCAAACAGGTAGGTCTGTCCAGTGGGGAACCTCTCAAGGTGAGGGCATCCAGTTAGACTACTTATCACCGGGAATGTATGTCTTACGACTTGAAAAAAATGGGTTTTTAGCCACAACCCGTTTTACCATTGTAGGTTAGGCTCCAAGAGCACCTGATGCCACAAGATTCGCCACCGTTGCGTGGTCATTTCCACCTGTGGGCTCAATAGTAATATTAAGGCTGGAAGCATTTGCTAAAAACTGCGCTTCAACAGGCGTCTCGGACTCTGAAAGAATGGCTACACTGACCATCTCACCATTGACATCTGCCCACAACTGATAACACTGATCCGAAGGGAGCTTCGGCAGGTTGCTCGCATGAAGCAATGCTTTTTCTTGTTCCTTGTTCCAAAACGCTTGAACAATGAGTTGATCTGACTCAACTTCGCCCTTAAGAATAAGTTTTTAAGTGCTTGGCGTAACCACTATAGCGTTTAATCCTTGTGTCTCAGCGATGGTTTGTTTTTGAGAAATTAATTGATTTTCAAGTTCAATTGCGCGTTCAACAAGATGAGCATTGTGGTCTGCAGCAGAGTTGAACTGAACGGTCATGTATGCGGCATATGCCCCAATGATTAGCACAGCAGCGGCAGCCGCAATGTTAGAAATCCGGAATCTTTTTGTCTGAGCATGAGACACACTCGCTGTGCTGTTTTGCTCACGTGAACTAGAAATAAATTGATCAATCTGACCTAAAACATCATCCTTGCTCTGACGCGGCGGTGTCTGCCTAAACTGATTCGAAAACTGCTCTACTTCAGCTTGCAATTCATCATACGCCTGACGCACTTCGGGGTGCTTCTGAATCATCTGCTCTGCCAGCTCTGCTTCTTTTTCAGAGCACATGCCAAGCAGGTAGCTTTCCAGGGCACCTGATTCCAAAAATGATATGATCTCTTCCTTTTTCATTGCATCCAAAATTCGATAAGTACCAAAAGCACCAACGGATCTTGATAAATTGTTTTCAATTCTTGTAGACCAATTCTCAGTCTAGATTTCACCGTTCCAACAGGTATTTCTAGCGCCTCACTCACTTCTTCTTGGGTCAGTCCGTTAAAGAACAACGCAAAAATCACCTTGGAATATTTTGCATCTAGCTGGTCAATGTGTTTGTGAATGTCTTTCTGATTTGGATTCAATGAAGCTTGCGCCTTTGAATCCTGACTTCGTTTTAAAATCTTGTTTTGGTTCCCTTCACGTTTCAGCCTATCAATGGCCGTACTTCTTGTGATTCGTAGCATCCACGTGAACAACTTGGAACTCTTGGCGTCAAAAGACCCCGCGTTTTTCCAAATCTTAATGAGGGATTCTTGCAAAGTGTCCTTCGCCAAAGCTTCGTCACCAAGCATCGTCAACACCACTCCATACAAGGTGTCAGCATAATGATCATAAATCTGGGAAACAGCTTCCCTTCTGTCTGATCTTAGCAATTGAATGATATGTTCCTCAATCGGTTTCAATTCCCTTAGCAGGCGTTTTGCTTGTTTGACACGCGTTAACCGCTAACCGTGACCCTAAATCTTCTTCCATGGTGTGTTCACTCCACACAATCATCTTCAAACACAAAATGCATGAAACCAAGTTCCTTTTTGCATTCACTGTTCGTTCAATCTGTTGCGTTCGTAGCTAGCACAATGCCGCAGGTCGAATGAACGTATTTTTCACATTCTATAACCTACAACACAGCTTAGCATGGTTTTGTTGACTCAAATGAAATAAAAGACTTCCTTTCTTCGCCAAAAGCTGCTTTTTAAACAGTCAGCCGACCCGAAATTCGTCGTCAAATAGGGTTGTGTTCCGTTAAACCACTCACTTTTGATTCTTAGCGCGTTTCTTCATAGACTCTTCCATTCCCTCAATTTGATTTGTAGGACCGAAGCGCTCAAACCCAATAAACTTGATTTGAATGTCTCGCTGTTTAGCGGTAATCTTAAACTCATCAAACATCTCAAGTACATCAATGTGAACGGTCTTCGTCTTTTGTGCATCAATCACCAATTCCGCACCTTCGGGAATCAGTTCTAAGGTGTGCATAATGCCCGCCTTATTCAAGAAGCTGACGTCTTCTGAAAGCTGTATGACAATTGGTTTTCCTGCCTCAATTTTAGTAGGGTCGAAGTGGTAAGGCGTTTTGTAATTGTTCCATAACAATTGAATAACAGCCACAGCAACACCCAGCGAAATACCAATGAGCAAGTCGGTAAACACAATACCAATAATGGTCACCATGAAGGGAATAAACTGAGCCCATCCTTTTTTGAATTTCCGCTTGAACTGCGACGGCTTGGCAAGTTTATATCCAACCACCAATAATATTCCAGCCAAACTGGCCTTCGGAATCATATTCAGGATATCCGGAATGGCAAACGCCGTCACCAAGAGTAGAATTCCGTGGAAGAATGCCGAAGCCTTTGTTTTTCCTCCTGATTGAATGTTGGCAGAACTACGCACAATTACTTGGGTAACAGGGATTCCTCCAATCAAACCTACCAAGATGTTTCCCGTTCCTTGGGCGAAGAGCTCCCGATTGGTTGGAGTGATCTGTTTCGCAGGATCCATTTTATCTGTTGCCTCTACGCACAACAAGGTTTCCAAGCTGGCCACAAGTGCCATGATAAATCCAATCACATAAATTCGTGTATTGCCGAGTTGACTCCAGTCAGGAAACTGAAATTGGCCTAAAAATGAACTCATGGAATCAGACACAGGGATGTTCACCAGCATGTCTGTTCTGAGTCCTAACTCTTCTGAGCCTTTAAATAAAAATCCGAAGCCAACGCCTGCTGCTACTACAACAAGCGGACCTGGAATAATCTTCGTGAATGAAAGCTTCTTCATGAAGGGCCTGTCCCATAAAATCAAAATCAACAATGAACATACTGAGATGATAATGGCCCCGTAGTGAAAGCTCTCAAACGCTTGCATTAACTCTGTGAACGTATTCTGTCCGTCTACTTGCATGAATTCGAAATCGCCCTCTGGATCAGCGTCATCGCCCAGCGCGTGCGGAATTTGCTTCAGGGCAATCAGTATCCCGATACCAGCGAGCATTCCTTTGATGACCGCAGAAGGGAAGTAATACCCTATGACCCCGGCCTTAATGATCCCGAACAAGATTTGTAAGACCCCCGCGAAAATAACGGCGAGCAAAAAGGTGTGGAAGCCAAGTTCACCTATGGCGCTGGCCACAATTACTGCTAGTCCCGCAGCCGGACCACTCACCCCGAGCGACGATCCACTGATCAGTGCTACCACTGTACCACCAACAATTCCAGCGATGATTCCAGCAAATGGTGGGGCGTCTGATGCTAGAGCAATTCCTAAACAAAGTGGCATCGCCACTAAGAAAACAACTAAACTTGCTGGAAGGTCATGCTTCAAATTAGCAAAGAAACCTTCTTTTTTTTGAGGAGTCATAAATGAACGTTGAACGACTAAATGCAGAGTCGCTGTGTGAGTTCGTTAGAAACGAAGCTTCACAATGAGTACTAAAAAGGAAATGATTGGCATATGCCAAAACTGAAGACAGAATGCTTACTAGGCTTCTGGAGGTGGGGTAAAGACATCAGATCTGAAATGGGTCTGATGGTAAGCTTCTAACCAAAAAGCAGCTGTATTTCCGCTCATGGTGGCGTTTGAGAGTGCGCATGAATGAATGAAATCGTCGCTGTCTTCCTCTAAAGAGTCTTCTTTGTCGGAATCAGCGTCAGCGTTTTCAGAAAGCTCAATCTGTTCTTGTTCCACTTCGTCCCACAGACTGAACCCCTTTTCAACCGCTATGAAAAACATGAGCAACAGAATCAGACTGGTGCAGATTTGCACAGTGCAAGACAATGGGCGATATGGTTTCAACGCTTCACGCATTCGGAACCATAAATTTAATTAATCTCACCGAATAGAACTGCTTATGCTTTCTTTTCGTAAAATTTCCTTTACAGGAATGACCAGCTAAGCCTGAGAATTGATGTGCAACACTACTTTCCCCGTGTGTTTTCCTTCGCCAAACCGACGAATTTGCACCCCCGCTTGAGCCAGTGGATAAGGCCCATCAATCAGACACTTCAACTTTCCTTCTTCAAACAGCGTGCTGATTTCCTGAAGTCCTTTGTTCGGTTTAAGCGCCAGCACTTTGAGCTTTTTTTGGCTGCCTGCGGCGAAGAACCGTCCAAACAGGTGCACTTGAGCGAGCCTGCCCACTTTTCCACCCACCGTCACATAGATTCCATTGGGGTTGAGGCTTCTAAGGTAGGACGAAGGCGAGCGGTTTGTTTTGCAATCCAACACAACGTCATAAGTTTCGCCAGTGCGCGTGAAATCTACCTGTTTGTAGTCTAGCACATGATCAAAGCCGAAGCTCTTCATGCTGTCAAGCTTCGATCCCGTGTCAACGCCCGTCACATGACAGTGCTTCAATTTGGCCAACTGCAATCCGAACATTCCAACACCACCGCCGCCGCCGTTGATGAGTATTTTTTGTCCTTCTTTCAAATGAGCAATATTGTCTAGTCCCTGCAAGGCTAATAGCGACGCATGTGGAATGGCAGCTGCTTCTTCAAAGCTCATCCCTGCTGGCATTTTTCTCAGGCCCTTTTCGTTTATGGCGAAGAATTCTGCAAAACTCCCAAAACCGAAATTTGAGGTGTCTCCATACACACGGTCTCCAACAGAAAAAGCTTCAACTTTTGAGCCCACTTCAACCACTTCGCCAGCTACCTCCATGCCTGGAATGTTCATTTTAGGTTTGAAAAGCCCAAACATAAGTCGGTACAATCGCGGTGTTCCCTGAACCAAACTCCAATCAAAATCGTTCACGGCAGCTGCCTTCACCTTGATGAGCACTTCATTTTCCTTTGCTGTAGGCTTGGGAACTTCCTTGATTTCCAGCTTTTCTGGCGGGCCGTAGTTGGTGAAATAGATTGCTTTCATGAATTGTTATTTCGTCGTTTTAAGCTCTGCTTCTGTACGACGAATGAAACACGAATATGGGTACAAATCGCCAGCGCTCTTTTTAAAAAGAACGAAGTGTTTGGAGCACATTTACTTTCACAACACTGTTAGAATACATTTATCTTTTTTACATGGTCTCTGAGCGAAGTCGAAGGGCGGTTTAATTTCCTGTAATTTATCAATTGTAAGGCAGTTCTGAAATTAGACTCTACTTTTCTCTCTTGGACGATGATGCATAATCCTTGCAAATCCTTTACTTTGAGAACGAAGAAAAACCATACTCCCATGCGTTCATATCTATTGCTTATTTCACTTAGTGCTTTTCTCTTTGGCTGCGCCGAAGCTCCTGTTGAACAAGCTCTTCAAAAAATCGAAAAGAGCGCTTACCTCGATTATTCTGAACGCGATGACAAATTGAGTGGTGGTGTGCGAATGATTCCTGTAGAAACAGCAAAAGGAACTTTCAACGTGTGGACCAAACGCATTGGCAACAATCCTACCATGAAGGTATTGCTGCTCCATGGCGGACCAGGCGTGACGCACGAATACCTTGAATCGTTTGACTCGTATTTACCCAACGCCGAAATCGAATACTACTATTACGATCAGTTGGATTCGCATTACAGTGATCAGCCCAATGACAGCAGTCTGTGGAGCGTAGATCGGTATGTAGATGAGGTAGAGCAGGTGCGAAAGGCGCTGGGCTTGAACAAAGACAATTTCTACTTGTACGGAAGTTCATGGGGCGGAATTCTTTGCATGGAATACGCACTGAAATACCAAGAAAACCTCAAAGGACTCATCATTTCGAACATGATGGCTTCCATACCAGAATACAACGCTTATGCTCACGACGTGTTGGGGCCTCAAATGGATCCAAATGTGTTAGCGGAAATTGAACAAATGGAAGCCAACAATGACTTCGCCAACCCGAAGTACATTGAATTGATTGAACAGAATTATTACCCTGAGCACTTGTTGCGCATGCCTTTGGACGAATGGCCAGAGCCTGTGACCAGATCATTCAGTCATACCAACGCTGACTTGTATGTCACCATGCAAGGTCCTAGTGAATTTGGAATTGCTGGTAACGCGCGCCTCTTGCCTTGGGATGTAAAAGACGAATTAAAAAACATCACAGTTCCTGTCTTGTCTATTGGAGGAACGTATGACACCATGGACCCCAAGCACATGGAATGGATTGCCAACGAGGTCCAAGACGGCACTTTTCTACTTTGTCCGAATGGCAGCCATTTATCAATGTATGACGATGCTGACACCTACTTTGAAGGACTCATCAAGTTCGTCAAAGAAGTTGACGCCAGACCTTAGTCCGAAGGCCTTCTATTTTACTTCATCAATTGAATGTCTGCAATGCGTTTAATGCTGTTGCGCTCCAAGAAAGCATCAATGGTTTCAAAGTGTTCAATGACCCGTTGTTCCTTGAATTCGAAGACTTTTTGAGAGAGACCTTGCAAGAAATCTCGATCGTGAGACACAAGAATCATGGTTCCATCAAAATCCAAAAGCGCTTCTTTCAACACATCCTTCGATTTCAAATCCAGGTGATTGGTTGGCTCATCAAGGATCAGTAAGTTCACTGGTTCTAGCAACAATTTAACCATTGCTAAACGTGTGCGCTCTCCCCCAGAAAGTACTTTTACTTTTTTGTCGATGTCGTCACCGCCGAACATGAAGCGCCCCAACATATTCTTAATTTGCGATCTGATATCGCCCTTCGCTACCTCATCAACGGTTTGGAATACCGTCAGCTCAGGGTCCAACAGCGAAGCTTGATTTTGTGCGAAGTAGCCCACTTTGACATTGTGTCCGAGTTCACACTTTCCTTCCACCGGGATTTCGCCCAAAATAGCCTTGATCATGGTAGATTTCCCCTCTCCGTTTCGTCCAACAAAACAGACCTTCTCCCCTCTAGCGATCGACATGCTTGCGCTTTTGAAGACCGTTACATCGTCATACGACTTAGACACTTCAGCCACGGTTACCGGGTAATCCCCAGATCTTGGAGCGGGAGGAAAACGAAGTTTCAGGGCTGAATTGTCTACCTCATCTACCTCAATAATTTCCAACTTTTCAAGCATGCGTTCACGTGAAGCAACTTGGTTTGTTTTGGAGTACGTTCCTTTGAAACGCTCAATAAACGCCATGTTATCAGCAATCATCTTCTGCTGCTCTTGGTAGGCTTTTATTTGATGAGCTCTTCGTTCTTCGCGCAGCTGGAGGTAATGGGTGTAATTGGCTTTGTAATCGTAAATGCGGCCCATGGTCACCTCGATGGTGCGATTGGTGATGTTGTCAATAAATGCACGGTCGTGGGAGATGACCATCACGGCATTCGCTTTATTGACAAGAAAGTCTTCAAGCCAGATAACCGACTCAATATCGATGTGATTGGTAGGCTCATCTAAAAGTATCAAATCAGGCTTTTGCAGTAAGATCTTCGCCAATTCAATGCGCATTCGCCAGCCACCGCTGAATTCGCTGGTTTGTCTGGTAAAGTCTGACTGTTTAAAGCCCAGTCCTTTCAACGCTTTTTCTACCTCAGCATCATAGTTCACATCTTCAAGGGCGTAGTATTTTTCACCGAGGTCGGTAACCCGCTCAATGATCGACATGTACTCAGTGCTTTCGTAGTCCGTTCTAGTTTCGAGCGCCTTGTTGAGTTCCTCCATTTCGGCCTTCATTTCGAAGACTTGGCTGAATGCTTTGGCCGTTTCTTCAAACACGGTGCAGTTGTCTTCCGTGAGCAGGTGTTGCGGCAAGTAGGCAATCACTGCGTCTTTAGGAGCCCGCACCTGTCCTTTGGTAGCTTTTTGTTTGCCTGCTACAATCTTCATCATGGTAGATTTCCCAGCGCCATTTTTACCCATGAGGGCAATTTTATCTGTGGGATTGATGACGAATGAGACATCGCTAAACAATGTTGCGCCGCTAAATTCAACTCCGAGGTTATCAACTGAGATCATGCTTTCCGTTATTT
>CAYGUR010000044.1:0-15887 GCA_964353035.1 uncultured Comamonadaceae bacterium
TGCGTTCACAGGGTATTCATCTCTTGTTGTTACGGATAGATCATGAAATATCTCTTGGAGGTATCGCTGGGCTGAAACCTGCGACATTGCTGCGAAGAGCATCATCATCATTAAAGTAGAAATCTTCTTCATAGGTTGACTTATTAGATATAATTATTCGTTCTTTTTTAATTCATAAAGGATCGAGAAATATGCCAATCTGCCTATTCTCGGACCTCCATATGTTTGAAATTGCATGTTATTCAGGAGGTTTGAAGCTCCAATTTTAAATGTGGTATTGATTGAGTTTACAATGTAGTTGACTTGAGCATCTACTAAATCGTAGCTCGGTACGTTTCCAGTGAACTGCGGGGAGCCTTCAAATAAGAATCCTTGAATCCACTTGTAGTTCACACCGAAGCCCCACGTATTGTCTTTGCCCCATCTTGATTTTATGTCTCTCGCAGTCACTCCCAAATTGTACTTGTGTTCTGGGGTGTTAAACGCCGGAATGATGGGGTCGTCTTCGTTTGCTTGCACCAATTTGTTCCAAGAGTAATTTCCAGAGAGCGAAATCTTTTCGTTCAAGAAATAATTCAGTCCGATGCTAGCACCTTGGGTACGTACTTTATTGGTTGAATTTGCTGAATACCTATAAACCTGAAGGTCTGTTGGCAATCCGTTGGTGCCAAACTCAGCATCAATCCCAATGTTAAATCCAATGAAGTTGGTGTATTCACTAAAATAGTAACCTGCATCTACGTACAAGCGGTCCCACAGTGTAGTTCTGTATCCTACCTCAATGGTTTGAACTTGTTCCGGACGAATAGGATCGATGTTAAAAAACCTCAATGTATCTGTGTCCAGCGAATTGCGGTAATCGCTAAAACTTTCCAGCGTAATAAGGCTATCTACTCCTTGCAGGTTTCCACTCAAAATAGCTGGCCCAACATCTAAAGAAAGGTACTGGTCTGCTAAGGTAGGGTTTCGAAGGGCGCTAGAAAAGCTAAAGCGCAGATAATCATTATCTCCCGGCTTAATAACTGCAGAAAAAGCGGGCGAAATGATGGCGTCAAAATTTTGGTTTTTATCTACCCGTAAGGTGGCACTCAATATAATCTTGTCTTCATTTAGCTTTTCTTCAACGCCAATGTAACTGCCCCATTCAGAGTTGGAGATGCGCGTTCCTGCAGTATCGCTAAAAATAGTTCCATCCGAATTGGGACGGTACAATCGCACATTCGCTCCTACACGAATTTGATCGATAAAAGAGGGTTCGAAGATGTACTCTCCGTGCGCGTGGTACAGTGCTGATTGGTCGAAAAAGCGGGTTCCACCCTCCATTTCGTTGTTCTTCGCCCCAACATAACTATTGAATAACGCATTAAACTCTGGCGAGCCCGGTTCAAGTCTACCAATCTGATCAATCTGGGCAATTCCGGCATTCCCGTTGTTCGTCCAATTGGCCACTTGGTTGTGCCAATAGGTCAAGGAATCATTGTAATAATTCATCCATGAATCCAAGGAATCAAAATCGAAAGTGGCACCATTCGGACCAAATTCTAACTCTGGAAAGCCGTACAATTCTGTTAAATCAGCAATGGAATCATTCCAGTACTTAATGTATACCTGAGACCAGTCGTTCTGTGAGCGGGTGTCTTCCAACATGCGCAAGGCCGTGGCATAAGGATCGTATGAATTCCCCGCATCTTCTTTGGTCATGTAGGCACGAATGAAGAATTTATTCGCCTTGCGGTATTCTACTCTGTTCTGGAAAAAAACAATGTCTCTTAGGCTGAATCTATTATCTCCTTGATACACGGTTGTTCCGTTCCCAATATTGAAGGCATAGATTAATTCAGGAGAATCAAATTTTTGTTCGGGTTTGGTTCGAAGGTGGAATGAGGCCGATGCTTTGAGGTTTTTGGTATTGTAATCTACCAGATCAGACTCTTTGTAACCTGTTCGGAAAAAGGTACCAACCCCTGGGTAATTCCACGGTGCGGAAGTAGAAAAATCCATTGATGGGAAGTACTCATCTCCGTATATATTAACTGCATCGTACCTACCCGGATTGTCAACGGGCACTTCGCTAGAGTTCACAGGGTCATAATTATCAGCTTCCCAATCATAAGCTTGAAGCGAATAAAAGTTGAGTTTGTAGGCAAAGACATCGTCTCCTTCTTTGTTCGGAATGGCTTCGGCCCATCTAAAGGCATGTTCAAACAGTGAGCGCTCTCCAACTTTCATGCTCATTGACAATCCAGGGAAGATGAACGGGTTTTTCGTCTCCATGTTGATCACCCCGTTGAAGGCTCCTGGTCCGAAATAAGCAGAACTCGCACCTGCTACAATGTCAACGCTCTTTACATCCAAATCACTCGCTCCTAAGAAGTTCCCCAGGGAAAAGTTGAGGCCGGGTGATTGGTTGTCTACTCCGTCAATCAGCTGAAGAGAACGCACTGGCGACGTACTGTTGAATCCGCGGGTATTGATGATTTTAAATCCAAGGCTGGCTGAGGTCATGTCTACCCCTTTCAGATTCCCTAACCCTTCATAAAAGCTACCACTTGGAGCCTCTTTGATGGCTAAAGCATCCATGCTTTCAACCGTTAATGGGGCTTGTTTTTGCTTTTCGGAAATGCGTTCACCTATTACTTCTGCTTCGTCAATCATGATTTGGCTAGAGGAGAGTTTTACGTCGATTCGGTCGCTGGCATCTGACACCACAACTTCCTTTTGCTCGTAGCCTATAAAACTAAATTGCAGGGTAACGGGAAGCGACTCCACTTGGAGTTTGAATTCACCATCGAAATCAGTTGTGATTCCAGTTGTAGTTCCCTTGATGATGACGTTTGCGCTGAAAACCGGTTCACCAGTAACCGCATCACGCACCTTCCCCCTCAGTGTTACTTGAGAAAAAGCCACGCCAACAACCATACACAGAACTGCTGTTGAGAATACTCTTAGCATAGGATTTGCATCTAAAGGCTAAGCAAAATAACACTTCCGCAAATGGATGCGTGCATAAGAAGGAAAAATTAATTAACGAAATTACTGGGAAACTTGAAAACTCAATTGATTTGAATTGAAACACCTTGAAAATCAACAACATCACCCACTCGTAGTTTGCGTCTTTTTCTCAATTCAATTTCGCCATTCACTTTCACCAACTGGTCTTCAATCACCATTTTAGCCATTCCACCGCTTGGAACGAGGTGACAAACCTTCAAGAGTTTATTCAATTCAATGAATTCCTCTTTTAATTCGAAGGTCTGCATTAGTACAATTCAGGGTAAGATGCAGGATCAGCTTCGTGCATGAGCGCATAAGCCGTTTCTACAATGTCTTCAATGCTTGGCTTTGAGAAATAATCTCCATCTGTTGAGTAAGCCGGAAGGTGTGGTTTCGCTGTTAAAGTAACAGGCTTGCTATCTAAAAAGCGATATCCCCCTTGCTCATTCACAATTTGGTCTAGGATGTAGGCGCTTGCTCCTCCTTCCACGTCTTCGTCAACAATCAACAGGCGACTGGTCTTTTCAACTGAGGCTGCGGCGGTGTGATCTAGGTCGAAAGGCAGGAGTGTTTGCACATCTACCAATTCTACATCAACTCCAACTTCAGCGAGTTGCTTTGCTGCTTCTTGACAGAGGTTAAATGTTGATCCGTACGAAACGATGGTAAGGTCAGTTCCTTCTTTCACCACTTCAGCTTCGCCTAAAGCAACTTTGAATTCTCCAATGTTGGTTGGCTTGGCCTCTTTACTTCTGTATCCGTTCAGGCACTCTACCACAAGCGCTGGCTCATCAGATTCTAGCAAAGTATTGTACATCCCCGCTGCTTGGGTCATGTTTCGCGGAACGCAAACTCGAATTCCTCGAACAGAGTGAATGATAGCTCCCATGGGTGAACCACTGTGCCAAATCCCTTCCAAACGATGCCCTCTTGTGCGCACAATTACTGGCGCTTTTTGTCCGCCATGGGTTCTATATTGCACAGAAGCCAAATCATCGCGCATGATTTGAAGCGCGTAGTAGATGTAGTCAAGGTATTGAATTTCAGCTATTGGACGCAGTCCGCGCATGGCCATTCCAATTCCTTGTCCGAGAATGGTGCATTCACGAATCCCCGTATCTGTCACACGAAGATCACCGAAGCGTTCCTGCATGCCTTCCATGGCCTGGTTAACGCCGCCAATCTTCCCTGTGTCTTCACCAAACGTGAGTACTTCAGGGTACTTTTTGAAAATCGCTTCGAAATTCTCTTTTAAGATGATTCGTCCATCTACCATTTCTGGCGAATCTTCGTAAGTGGCTGCCACAGGCTCAATGTTCAACACATTTTGCTCTGACTCGCTGTAAAGCTGTCCGCTGTAGCGCTGTTGCAACGCATTCATTGTGGTTTTCAGCCAGCTAGCTAAATTCTGTTTCGCTTGGCTGTTTTCACCGCGTGTGTATCTCAACGCTCTTCGAACTGAGGACAAAATATCTTTGCGGATTGGCTCCAGAGCGGTTTCCAACTCTGTGACAATCTTTTCGATAAACACTTTATTAGCGCTTGTTTCAGCAAGTGGCTTTAACAGAGCTAGGGCTTCTTTCAAGTCAGTGTCGATTGAAGCTCTGTAGGCTGCCCAAGCTGATTTCTGTTCGGTACGAACTTGTTTTTTGGCCTCAGAACGAATGGCTTCCAACTCTTCTTCGGTTGCGGCCCCTTCCATGGTCAAGAATTTACCAAACTGAGCGATGCAATCATATTCAATGGCCCACTGCAATCTTTCAGGCGATTTGTAGCGCTCATGCGAACCAGAGGTTGAATGTCCTTGTGGTTGGGTCACTTCTTCAACGTGAATCAATACAGGCACATGGTTCGTTCTGCAGTAGTCAATGGCTTCTTCGTAAGTCACCATCAAATCAGGATAGCTCCACCCTTTTACATTGAAGATTTTAATTCCGTTGGTGCCTTCTTCTTTGGCGAAACCGCTTAAGGCGGTCGAAATGCTTTCTTTAACGGTCTGGTATTTTTTCGGAACAGAGATTCCGTAGCCATCGTCCCAAACCGACATGGCCAAGGGCACTTGAAGAACAGACGCGGCATTCATGGTTTCCCAGAACGGACCTTCAGACGTTGAGGCATCGCCAATGGTTCCGAAAGCCACTTCGTTACCTCCGTTCGAAAATTGCGACATGTGCGCCAATTCGGGATTCAATCTGTAGACCTTACTCGCTTGGGCTAAACCTAGTAGTCTAGGCATTTGTCCGGCAGTTGGGGAAATATCAGCAGAACTGTTGTACTGCTCCATGAGGTTTTTCCAATTCCCGCTCTCATCTAGGCTGCGAGTAGCATAGTGTCCGCCCATTTGTCGGCCACCTGAAGCAGGTTCCACCTCTACATCTGGATGCGCATACAGTGCCGCGAAGTAGGCTTGAACGGTCAGCTCACCTAAGGCGAACATAAACGTTTGATCTCTGTAGTAGCCAGAACGAAAATCGCCCTTTCTAAACTGGCGCGCCATGGCCAGCTGCGCCACTTCTTTACCATCTCCGAAAATTCCGAATTTGGCCTTTCCGGTTAGCACTTCTTTTCTACCGAGCAATGATGCCTCTCTGCTCAGACAGGCAATGCGGTAATCTGCAAGAAGTTGCTCACGGATTTGTTCATTAGTCATTGATGAATCAGAAGTGAGTTCTTGTGCCATAAGTGTAAAGTTGATTCCCTCGAATGGGAGGGCAAAATTAGCTTGAAAACCGCAGAAATGAAAGCACTTGCAATTCAAGAAATCAATCTGCAGTGGAATTGGCGCATAAAGCTCCTGCTGTTGCGGCTCCAATTCGTGCATTGTTGAGCACAAGTTCAATGTTTGAAACCAAGCTTTGTCCGCCAGTAAATTCTTTTATTGACTTCAAGAGGAAGGGTGTCACTTCTTTTCCATGAATACCTTGCTGCTTGGCCGCAGACAGCGCTCTGTCAATCACTTCTTCCATCTGTTCGAAGTCCATGCTGTGTGCTTCAGGAATAGGGTTGACAACCAACAGCCCTCCTTCGAGTTGCAGGGATCGCTTCGTTGCGATGATTGCAGCAAGTTCCTGCGCATTCTGCACCGACATTTCCAGCGCAATACCGCTGTTTCGAGAATAGAAGGCCGGTAATTCTTTCGTCCCAAAACCAATTACAGGAACACCAAATGTTTCTAGGTATTCCATGGTTTTCGGAAGGTCTAAAATGGCCTTCGCCCCAGCACAAATAACCGTCACATTGGTTTTCGAGAGCTCAATCAGATCAGCACTCACGTCCCATGTTTTTTCGGCACCACGGTGAACACCTCCTATTCCACCCGTGACAAAAACTTCAATTCCAGCCATCGCAGCGGCTATCATGGTTGACGCCACTGTTGTTGCACCCTTTCTGTGTTGTGCTAACGCGAAAGGCAAATCGCGCCTAGAAAGTTTCATGACTTGTTTTGCTTGCGCGAAGTCTTCTAGCTCTTGATCAGACAACCCTATGTGAATTTGACCGTTCATCACTGCAATGGTCGCTGGGATGGCACCACCTTCTCTTACCGTTTGCTCAACCTTGCGTGCCGTTTCCAAGTTCTGTGGAAAAGGCATTCCGTGTGATATGATAGTGCTTTCCAAAGCTACAACCGGCATGTTCGCCTGCAGAGCTGCTCTAACTTCATCGGTGATCGTTAAGTAACTTGAAAACATATCGAATAATTTGGGAACAAAATTGCAACTTCTACGTTAAACGAAGTCATGAATCCTATTTTACTGCTCTTAAGCTTTCTGTTTTTAAACACAGAAACAGATCCGCCCCAAATAAATTGGCAGGTAGATCGTAAATTGGAATGGACAGACTTCACACGTAGAGTTGGTCCTCCAGAATTGTATAAAGCTTTTTCTTACACAGGAATAAGCTACGTGATTGACGCTCCTAATGGGGTCGTGAACATTGAGGTGACACCTTATTTTCTTCCTGAAGAATCTTGGGTTCACACTGATTATTTGACAGACGAGCTGTTGAACCATGAACAAGGCCATTTCGACATTGCCGCGGTGTATGCCCGAGAGTTAGACGCTCAATTGAACATCTATGAGACGGATGTGAATTCATTTATGGAGCAGGATTTGGCTAAAAGAATTGAAGCCATGTTCTACGTTGTCTTCGCTGAGATGGACGATTGTCAAAAAAGGTATGACGCCGAAACACAGCACGGAACTGCTGTTGAAGCGCAGGCCAATTGGGATAAATGGTTCAATCAAAAGCTTTCTCGCCTAGATACTGCGGCTCATAACACTCCAAAGTAAATCTTTGAGTGCTTGAATCCCTTGTCCGGAGACGGAGGAAATGAACAAACTTTCGATTCCTTCTGGGAGTTCTTTCTTCATTTCTTCCATCAATTCTTCGTCTAGCATGTCAGATTTCGTGATGGCTAGCACACGGTCTTTGATGAGCAATTCTGGGTTGTACAGTTCCAGTTCGCGCAAAAGAATTTCATACTCTTTCTTGATGTCCTTCGCGTCAGCAGGAACCATAAATAACAGTGCTGCGTTTCTTTCTATGTGACGAAGAAAGCGATGTCCGAGTCCTTTTCCTTCGTGTGCACCTTCGATGATTCCCGGAATATCTGCCATGACAAATGAACGGTCATCGCGGTAAGAAACCATCCCTAAATTTGGCCTCAATGTAGTGAAGGGATAATCAGCAATTTCAGGTTTCGCCGCTGACACAACAGAGAGCAACGTTGATTTCCCTGCATTTGGAAACCCTACCAAGCCCACATCCGCTAGAACTTTGAGCTCGAGTATTTTCCACTCTTCTCGTCCGTCTTCTCCTGGCTGGGCAAATTGTGGCGTTTGATTGGTAGAAGATTTAAAATGGTCATTTCCAAGTCCGCCTCTTCCGCCTTCTGTCAGAATCACTTCCTCACCATGCTCACTGATTTCAAACAAGACCTCACCCGTTTCGGCATCTTTGGCAATGGTCCCCAATGGCACTTCGAGGTATTCATCTTTTCCTTGCGCCCCAGATTTTAGTCCGCCGCTACCACCTACCCCTGGTGAAGCAATCACGTGCTTCCGGTACTTGAGGTGGAGTAAGGTCCAAATGTTCCTATTTCCTCTTAGAATGACGTGTCCGCCTCTTCCACCATCACCTCCATCGGGTCCACCTTTGGAGTTTATTTTATCACGGTGAAAGTGCATAGAACCTGCGCCTCCCTTACCAGAGCGGCAACAGATTTTGACGTAGTCAACAAAATTTTGGTTTGCCATAATGGTTGATCAAGCTACTTGATCGATCGTTTCGAAAAGTCGATGAGCAATGTCTTCTATTGTTCCAACACCGTTAATACCTTGATATTTCTCTTGCGCTTGGTAGTAATCAGCCACAGGAGCCGTCTCACGCTTGTAAACATCAATTCTATTTTGAATTACTGCAGGATCTGCGTCATCAGCTCTACCGCTGGTTTCAGCCCTGTGTTTCAAGCGCTCTTTCAGTTGTTCCTCAGGAACTTCGAGCGCCAACATATAGGTAATCGAACTATCCATGGTTTTAAGGAACTCATCAAGTGCTTTTGCTTGTGCACTTGTTCTTGGAAAACCATCGAAAATAAAGCCTTTGGCATCTTCCCTCTTGTTCACCTCTGACTCCAACATTTTTATCGTTACTGAGTCAGGCACAAGTTCTCCTTTATCCATGTAGCTTTTTGCAAGCTTTCCAAGCTCTGTTTCGCCCTTGATATTCGCGCGAAAAATGTCGCCCGTGCTTAAGTGGACAAGTCCGTATTTCTTAATAAGGTTTTCAGACTGAGTACCTTTTCCAGCTCCTGGAGGGCCGAAGAGAACAATATTCAACATATGATTTTGCCGTTTTTCTTTGCGGAAAAATGCGAAGATACGAAAGAGCCACAACTGTTTGCTGTTCATTTAGGTTCACTTAGAGGCATTCACCGCCATAATTCCCTAAAAATAGCAGTAAATCTGCTGAATTGATGAGTTGATCACCATTTAAATCCGACGGACAGCCTGGATCATCAATACACTGCCCCGCTACTTCGTCCCAAATTGTTCCTTCCCCGCAGTAGTCGATGGCAAAAATGCAGGTACCATTGTCTACGGTTGCCATTGCCATGTAGTTGATGGCAGATGGATTTGTGCAACCAGAAAAGACGCATGTCCCATTGTCAATTTCAGCCAAGGGGTCATAATTATCTGCACCATTGTAGGTGCAGCCAGGCGTTCCAACACATCCTGAGCAAGCCACACAACTGCTGAAGCAGTGAATTGGAATGGTTTCAGAAACGCCTTGTGTGGTGTAAGTGCGCTGGAATCCGTTGAATCCGTCTGGCACACCGCAGTCCAAAGGCACGGCCTCTGCTTGGCTCCAATCTGTTCCGTTCACATATTTGTATTCTAGGTAGGTGCCTGCGGCGAAAGTTGTTGTATACGTATACACCTGACCTCCTTGATCTGCCATTGGAATGGATGTGGGGTCCCAACCTTGCCAATTCCCAGCGAGGTGCAAACCTTCTGGCAACACCGAAGTTTCAGACATATCTACAATGAAAGTCACTTCAAACAGGCATGAACCGTCGTCATCTGTGGCGAGAGGATTGTAATTCGAAGCTTCTGAATTCGTACAACCTTCAATGGGGATGGTTTCGCATGCCGCGCACTCACCGAAACAAACTAGGTCAATGGTCAGATCACTAGCTGGGATTGTTAAGAAACGATTTCCATTTTGAGCGCACAATTCAGGCACAGTTTCGTCTTCGCCCCAGGCATTACCATTGATGAACTTGTATTCGATCTCAGTACTTGGAATCAACTGAACGGTATAAGTCCATGTTCCATTCCCTTGGTCAACCATGGCATCTGCGCTGGCATCCCAAAATTGAAATGATCCTGCAAGATGAACACCGTTCGCATTCGCGGTTTGCTGCGACAGATCTACTTGAAAGGTCACATTTACAGGTGGCAACAAGCAATCATCGCATTCACCAAAACACTGCAAGGGAATTGTTCCTGAGTTGGCCGTGGTAATCCACGAACGGTTGTAGCCTCCAAATCCGTCTGAACTCCCACAGTCTGAAGGAACCACTTCTTCATTGCCCCAAGCATTTCCATTGATGAATTTGTACGCGAGCGTTTCGCCTGAAAGCACTGAAATAGTGGTACTCCAAATACCATCTCCATTGTCTATTAGGGGCGTTCCTCCAGCATTCCATCCTTGGAAATTTCCTGCCACATGCACACCATTTGCCGATACTGTTTCCTGCGTCATGTTCACGCTCAACGTAAGGTCATACTCACATGAGCCATCATCCCCATCAGCAAGCGGATCGTAGTTATTCGCGTTGGCATCTGTGCAGCCCGGCGCAAGAAAAATGGATGTGTTCGGATCGATATCAGGAACAGCAAGCGGCTGATCTGTATATAAGTGGTATTCGCCCGGATTGAAATACATAGCAGCATTGACGTCAGTGACCTCAATACTGTTTCCAGTGAAGTAATCGTACCACGTTCCAGTATGAGAAAATCCTGGCGTCATATTGAAGCCAACTACATCAAAATTACCTACAACAACAGCATCCATGCCGTTTCCATAGAGCATTAACCGTTTGCCTGAGCCCCCTAAATCTGTGGTGAAGTTATAGGTGCTAAATACAGACTCTTCCTTTCTCAAGGCATTCAGTGCGCGAACCACTTTGTATAATTTTCTTCGTTCAGGAACCTCCAAATAGTCCCATCTTTCTGGCTTTTCTTCGGTTCTGCAAGAACTGTTCAGACTTCCGTCTCCACAGTATTCAATGGAGTAGTCGTACCCCATTTCGCCCCATTGCCACATCATTTTTGGTCCGGGTGTGGCCAATAAAAAGGTAAATGCCATTTCAGTTCGCGCCAAGGCCGTATTTAAATCAGCGGCATTGTACCCGCCACTTGAGTTTCCGAAGGCCGTGTTCTTAAACATTACGCGATCATGGTCATGGCTTTCCATGTAGGTAATCAGATTAGGCCAGTTCCAACCTCTGTTGGTCCATGCGCCCCAGCTCAAATCTCCCCCATACCCCATAGTTGCTTGTGAATACGATTCATTCATGTCGCCCCACAGCATAAATCCGCCATTTGCTAGCACTGTTTCCTCAGAATTATCAGCGAAATGCTCCAAAATCATGTAGCTACCGGGAGCCGTATTCCAGACGTGGTTGCCATAGTCGTAAAGAATATCTACCCTGCTTTGGTCAAAGGCATTCCAAGCGCCCACGTTTCCAAGTGTATTGTTCTGTGTAAGTCCTTTGCTCAGGTCAATGCGGAAACCGTCTGCGTGAAATTCTTCCAGCCAAAAGTCAAACACACGTTTCCAAAGCGTTCGGGTCAAATTGGAACTGTGGTCAAAATCATATCCAACATTGTAAGGATGAGTTGCTACTGAATTGTGCCATGGGTTTTCAGCTGATGGTGCGTTGTAGCCTTGGGAGTTGTCTTCATAGAGTCGCACAAACGGACTCAAACCAAACGAGTGGTTAGGCACAATATCAAGAATGACCGCTATTCCGCGCTGGTGGCATTCGTCAATTAAACTCTTCAATAAGCGCTGACTGCCGTACATTTTATCTACCGCAAAATAAGCTGCAGGATTGTATCCCCAGCTCAAATTCCCATCGAACTCCATGACAGGCATTAGCTGTAGCGCATTGATTCCAAGGTCTTCCAGATAATCTAGTCGGTCAATGACATCTTGAAAATTATGATCGACATCGAAATCACGAATCAACAATTCATAGATGATGAGTTGATCTTGCGACGGACGTTGGAATCCGCCGTCATTCCAATCGTACGCTTCTGGAGATGTTTCGAAAACAGCGACCGGCCAATCTGTTTGTCCGTAAGGATACGAAATCAGATCAGGAAAAGTATTCGAGCTAATGTATTGATCATTCCATGGGTCCAACAATAGCTCTGCGTAAGGATCAGCGATGGCCAAATTGCCATTCACTAGATATTGGAAGCGGTATTGAACGCCTGGCTGGAGGTTCTCGAGAAGAATCCACCATGTATTGCCATCATTTGATAAATTCATCAAATAGGCATCATCAACGGTCCAGTTTGTCATGTCGCCAATCACATGAACTGTAGATTTATTGGGGGCGAACAAACGTAAAACGACACGGGTTGGATCTATCTTATTGATACCGTCTAGGGTTCCTCCCGGAGGGTCTGCAACAACAAGATTTTGAGCGAAAGTTGCTTGAAAACAACAGAATAGCAACAAGGTTAGTGCAACACGCATTGGTCAATGGTTTAGGTTTCTCTGGTCTGGTGTACAAATTACACTTTTTACCAATATGAACCAATCTGAGCAGCATTTTGCCTTAGTAGCATTCAAATGAATGAGTTCAAAATGGGTCTGCTTATTTCATCTGTAAACTTATCTTAGCTTCAAACCTGTAACCATGAAACATACATTAACTCTAGCGGCTATTGTTTTTAGCTGCGCTGTTTTCGGACAGACAAAAGGGAACATTGAGGCCTGCGAATACGACCCAATAAACAATCGCTTTTTCGTTTCAAACTCCAACAATATCCTAGTTACATCTGATTTGGGAGAGACCTGGGAAACCTTTGGTTCTGGAAGTGCGAACTACGGCATGGAAGTAATGGGCAACACGCTTTTCGCCATAAAAAACTCCACCGTTTTTGGATTTGACCTTACATCAGGAGACCAAGTAATGAGCATTGTGATCACCGGCTCACAATTTTTAAATGGCATGGGGTCTGATGGAAATAACGCCCTTTTCGTAAGTGACTTCAATGCCGATAAAATCTATAAAATCGATGTTACCGACCTGAACAATCCTTCGTTCGAAATCATTATTGAAAACATCGCACAACCGAATGGCATTGTGATAGACAACGCTAACAATCGCGGTGTTTTTGTGAGCTGGGGCGTGAATCCGGCCATTAAGGCTTTCGATTTGGACACTTACGCCGTGACCAATGTGGCCACAGGAACAGGCTTAAGCTACTGTGACGGAATAGACATGGATGGAGAAGGGAATTTTTACGTTTCTTCTTGGCAACCAGTGCGGATCACGAAATTCAACAATGACTTTTCAACCAATGAAACTGTTTCGGCTTCTGGATTAGACAATCCGGCCGACATCAGTTACGGGATTGAAGTTGACATTCTAGGAATTGCAAATTCAGGCAGCGGCGAGGTCACTTTTGTAGAGTTTTCTGGAACTGCGGTTAGCGAATTGTTGAATGAATTTTCGTTCCAAGCCTTTCCCAATCCCGCGGTAGACCAACTGAACATAGCATTTGAATTGGAATCTTCTTCAACGGTGAGCGTGCGTATTTTCAATGTGGAAGGAAAAACGGTGGCTACCATTGCACCCAATCAGCTCAACCGTGGAAAGCAAGTTTTGCAGTTGAAGCAGCTAGATCTCCCAAGCGGTATTCACTTCGTGGAACTGAACATCAATAACAAGCTTTTTACCAATCGAATTCTGGTTAAGTAAGTTGACGCAAGGCATTAGAAATTCCGTCTGCTAATACTTCAGCTGCATTTTCATTGAGTCTAAACCACAATTCAGGCTCAATCAATTCGAGTTCAGAAATGGCTAGGTTTCCGGCATTGTCGGTTACCATGTCTACTCTTGCGTACATAGGTTTTGGCTCACATGCTGCTATTGCTTGCTCTGCGAAGTGGATTTCCAATTTGGTAGGTTTATAGGCGTGCACCGTTCCGCCAAAATCGTCTTGGACTCTAAAATCCCCTTGCTTGGCTTTTTTATGGACGGCGTGAGTAAATTGTCCGTTCATAACCATGAGGCTCAATTCTCCAAACGACACAATGCTGTCTACAAAAGGTTGAATCATCATTTCCTCATTTGCAATCAGCGACTGAAAGACTTCTTCATGGGAGTCTAGTTCTGCTTCCGTGAGCAAATACGTATGTCTTCCCGCTCCTGAAACGCTAGGCTTGAGAACCCATTTTTTCCAAGGAGTGGCTTCGCAAATGGACCTCAGTGTTTGTTGCGAATTTCGTTCAACAAACACTGTTTTGATACAATTTATGCCCCTCGCTTCCAGGTCTTCTAGGTAGCGTTTATCGATGTTCCAGTAGATCAATTCAGCGGGGTTCATCAGTTTTGTTTGGGACGAAACCTGCTCAAGCCAAATGCTAAATTCTTCGAAGCGATGGAAATAATCCCACGTTGTTCGAAAGAGTGCCAGCTTCGTCTCAGACCAATCAATGGCGGGGTCTGACCAATCGCATCTTCGCACAGTCATACCCTTTCGCTCTAAGGCCTCTTGCACCAAGCGATCTTCGGTCAGCACTTGATTTGCGTACCAATCTGGATTAGACGGATTTAAGTACCGTGATTCAGTTAAAAGGGTCACATCGTATTTCATTCTGCAAATATGTAGCGTTCAGTTCATGGAAACAACACCATCCTTTAACCTACTTTGCTACCTTTGCAGTCGATTGAACCAAGAAGAATCCTATTTATGAAATACGACGTTATTGTTCTAGGAAGTGGTCCTGGAGGTTACGTGGCAGCCATTCGCGCTTCACAACTCGGATTGAAAACAGCAGTTATTGAGCGCGAGTCGCTGGGTGGAATCTGCTTAAACTGGGGCTGTATTCCTACAAAAGCATTGCTGAAAAGCGCCAATGTTTTTGAATACATCAACCATGCAAAAGACTATGGAATTGAAGTGAACGCCCCTAAAGCTGACTTCGGTGGAATGGTAAAAAGAAGTCGAGACGTTGCCAGCGGCATGAGCAACGGCGTTCAATTTCTGATGAAGAAGAACAAGATCGACGTGATCATGGGCTCAGGAAAAGTGAAGCCTGGAAAGAAAATTGAAGTGACTGATGAAAAAGGAGCAACTACAACCTACGAAGCTTCAAACATCATCATCGCTACAGGAGCGCGTTCAAGGGTTCTTCCAAACCTTCCCCAAGACGGAAAGAAAATTATTGGCTACCGCGAAGCCATGACTTTGACAAAGCAGCCAAAGAAAATGGTGGTTGTTGGTTCAGGAGCTATCGGAGTTGAGTTTGCTTATTTCTACCACTCAATTGGCACAGAAGTGACCATTGTTGAATACATGCCGAACATTGTTCCCGTTGAAGACGAAGAAGTGAGCAAACAACTTGAGCGCACGTTCAAAAAGAGCGGTATCAAGATCATGACCAACGCTGAAGTGACAGCTGTTGACACCAAAGGAAGCGGTTGCAAAGTGTCTGTAAAGACGAAAAAAGGTGAAGAAACCTTGGATTGCGACGTGGTACTTAGCGCCGTTGGAGTAGTCGCAAACATCGAAAACATTGGTTTGGAAGATGTGGGCATCGCTACTGACAAAGGCAAGTTGATTGTCAATGATTTCTATGAAACAAACATCCCAGGATACTTCGGAATTGGAGACTGTGTTCCTGGAGCTGCACTAGCGCACGTTGCAAGTGCTGAAGGAATCATTTGCGTTGAGAAAATTGCCGGACATTCACCAGAGCCGCTTGATTATGGAAATATCCCAGGATGCACCTACTGCTCGCCTGAAATTGCATCTGTTGGAATGACAGAAAGAGCTGCGAAGGAAGCGGGAATCGAAGTGAAAATTGGAAAGTTCCCGTTCTCAGCTTCAGGTAAAGCAAGTGCTGCCGGACACAAAGACGGATTTGTGAAATTGATCTTTGATGCTAAGTATGGTGAACTCCTTGGAGGACATATGATTGGTGCAAACGTGACCGAGATGGTTGCTGAGCTAGTTGCGGTTCGTAAGCTTGAAACAACAGGCCACGAATTGATAAAAACGGTTCACCCGCACCCTACTATGAGCGAAGCTATCATGGAAGCTGCCGCTGCAGCCTACGATGAGGTGATTCACTTGTAAGAAAAG
>CAYGUR010000045.1:0-15868 GCA_964353035.1 uncultured Comamonadaceae bacterium
CAATTTGATTGTGGAGCTTTTTCATCACTGTACAATTACAAGTTATACGTGTTTTGCGTTACAATCCTTTGCAGGATGGTGCAAAGATATGGAAATGAGTTTTGAGTGAGGAGTGCGGAGTTCTGAGTAGGGAGGATTGAGTTTGGAGTTTGGAGTGCGGAGGATTGAGTTTGGAGTACGGAGTCTGGAGTCTGGAGTGCGGAGGTTTGAGGTTTTGACCATCCCTAAATAGCATTTCGTAAATTGCAACTTGAATAGATTTGTCAAAATACTGCTTTCATTACCTGCGCTGCTTTATCTCGGATATATTCTGATCCATTGGTTTCCGAAGTCAACTTCCTTTCTTTTCCCTACGCATCAATCGTACGAATGGTCTATGGCGGCTATCACTCTTTTCAACCTTGTTATTGCGATCATTTTGGTTCGTATTCTATGGCAATTCAAGTATTTAGCGAAGTCAAGACGCAATGAATGGACATGGATTCTTATTTTGTTCACACCTATAACGAGTGTTATTTTTCTATGGAAAAAGATGGATGAATTCAGGTTGGCGAATGAAGAAGGGAGGTTAAAAGCACAAGAAATGGAACCACAAAAAAAGCTTAGTTCATCTTAACGAGAAATGAACAATCAATTACTGATCTATATTGCGGCCATTCTCTTTTTGTCTTCATGTGTTTCGCTTGGACCAATTATCCCCCACAATAAAAAACTTCATGAAAGTACTACTGATTCAACTTCTGTTATTCGAAAAAGATTGGATTATTTCTGTATTGGCTACAACTCAGATTTCAGCTGTGAAAAAGAATTATTGGTTGTCACAGACTTAAGAACGGGAATTGTTCTAGAAAAATCTATTTCAAAAGGCACCAATCTGAGGATGAGGGACGGCCGGAAAAAAATTAAAACACGCACCCTTCAATATGATTCAACTGGACACATTAAAAAAAGAATTGAGCGGCATTATCAATCATATGGGAAGTACGCAAGGATCCGAAAATTGAAAGAAATTGAATACTTGTCTAATGGCCAAAAAAGAATTTTTTTATCAAAAGGGACCTTAAGAAATCCGAACAAACTTGAAAAAGTAAGATACCGCGGCAATAAGTTTAAAAGAAGAGATGATTAGCCCAAGTGAAAACGATTCATTCAGGAATACTCCTAGTTCTTTAAAGGAGCCGCACCAAGGCGCTCTACCAGGCACTCTTGAGCTATTAGATGAAGAGCAAGTTCTGGAAGTCATTCAGCCCACGGGCGGCTTTGCAATGAGGGCGAACGACACTGTAATCATTCCTTTCGTCTTCTTCTTTATAGTCTTATCAGGAGGCCTTGTGTATGCTTCTATGAATGGACATGCCCCCGCTTTGATGCCCGTCGTTCTCTTTGTTCCGTTATTGTTTATAGCCGCACGGCGGTTTGTTTTACGTTATATAAAAACCCAATCGACCACTTATGTGATAACGAATCTGCGGTGCGTGTTCATTAATAAACGAGGAGTGACGGACTCAGTATTTTTTAATAATGTCGGTCCAATTTATTACCGGTTCAAAAGTAGAAACAGGGGCACGATTATTTTAGGTCCTATTCAACCATTTCACTCATCAAATTATAATATGAAACTGAACTTAAAGGACGATAAACATGCCATGGACAATTTGCCTGATTTCAAACGGATTGCCCAGTTGGTAAAAACGTTACATGCAGAACAAAAAAGGTCTACATTTTCATGCAAAGTAACCCAAGGAACAACCATTCCTCCCCTTCTCACAGCCATCGGATTGATGCTTTTCATCTCCACATCAACAGCTCAAGGCTATTCCCCTTGGTCAATAGATACCATTCACGGTTTTGAAGGAAGATACATTGTGATTCAATCTAGCACAAAGCAGTTGAGAAGAAGCAGTGTGAATAAGGTGCGTCGCATTGAAACGTATTACAATGCGTGTGACCAAATTACAAAGCGCACAAGCACAACTTCAAAAGGTTCTTTCGCACCACGGCCAGTTAGGGTAAAAGAAAAGGTGTGGAAGACTGATTGCACACTTCAACAGGAAGGTACCAGTATAGACCAGATTGAAAACACGCTCTTGAGTTATCTATTTAGGAATGACTCCTTGCTCTTCACTTCAGAGCTAAACGACACCCTTTCGTTTCGAATTATAAATTTATTTGGCGCTCCATTTAAGGAAGGCTTCGTGCTTCCAAGTTCGAGCTCTCATGAACCGCCCCAGTTGTTTTTCCCTTGGTCTGGCCAGTTCGTTATAGAAATCTATCACAATGCTAGCCTAATCTTTCGTGAGCAGTTCACCAACGCTGTGTTGGGTGATGAAAAACTGAAAAAGCGCAGCGTTGTTCGTTTTAGACCAAGCAATTAGTATCCTTCCTACATACCAATCAAGTCAAAAACAAGTGCTCATTTACCAAGAAATGGTACATTGAAGTTGGTTATAAGTCCGCCCTTCTCAATGAAGTTTCTCTTCTGTGCCTGTTTCTTTTTGCTGTGTCATCACGTCGGTTTTTCTCAAATGGAGGAAATGGAAGACGATACGCTATACTCAACTGCATATATTGAGAAGGGATTCTTAAGTGTAACCCAAGGCTGGTTCTTACCTAGGAAAGTCGGTTCACTCCCTTTCAATTCAAATCGAAGCTTTGATTTCAGACAGCCAATTCGCAATATAGGAATTGAAATTAGCACCCAATATGGAGACAGTGTCAATCATGACGATGTCTTCTTGCAATCAATATTATTTGGACCCTTACTTCCCCAATCAATTACTCTAGGCCAAGATTCAATTCATGCCAGATTGAATGGAAGCTTCTTTTCTTTCGGCATAGGAGCAGACTTTTTACCCCGATCAAAACACTGGTCTATTAACTTTGGTGTTGAGTTCAATCTAGGAAGACTGAAAATAAGCTCGTCTGAATTTAGGTCAAAGAAGAATCCTTTTTTCTGTCCTGCACTCTTTGTGCAACCCAACTTCCGTTATGGATTTTTATCCATCTCCACTTCAATCAGCTATCAATATGATGTTTCCAAACCCGGTTGGAAAAATGTACTGCTATCACGCACCAATGGCGACTATGACCTTGATGCGATCAAACTCACTGGATTTGCGTTTCAGCTTGGAATTGGATTGAATTTGGCTTGGGATGGGTTGATGCCAGAACGCAATTGATTTTGAACAAGCCTTCCATTTCAAAACCTTCTTGAACGAATTGCAAATCAATAACGACCATCTCAATTCATCTTTTTCAGCTTTGCATTTTTTAGTGTGTTTAAGACTAAAGTGAAAACACCTCTATTGTACTCAGGAATCCCGCAAAAGAGCCTTTCCCGACCAAGAAGTAAATGCGGATTTCTATATTCAACAAATCCTTAATCTTCAAACGGAAACCGTGTCTCCCTCCCGAGCAAGGTCGTCTACCTTCGAATCACCTACTTCAATTCCTCCTATGTATCTTTCTCCTAAAAAGTCAACATCATGTCGTTCTACATCATGGGCGAAAAGAATGAAATCACGGACTGTTTTCTTGAAATTATAGTCGATATCGCCTGAGTCACGGTCGTCTAGGTCGCTGTCACCTGCAATAATGTCAGGTTCACAGTCTATTTCGGGGTCGTTACGGTCGTAAATTTGTGTTTCACGGTCTATTTCGGGGTCGTCACAGTCTATTTCAGGTGAATCACAGTCGATAAATCCATTTTCACAGTCTATCTCGGCGTCGTCACAGTCGATAAATTCTGTTTCACAGTCGTTATTTTCTGTTTCACGGTCCCCTCCCCGCTCATTGGCGGAGGTTTCAGGATTTTCTGTCAGATTGACAGGGGGTTAAAACGGTCATTTTTGATGGCATGGAATGGATCGTTGAATTCTTAGCCAAAGGCAAGAAAAAACAGATTGTCTCAACATTTTGGTTGTTCAATTTCGAAGCCAGATTTGCCGTACATTGACACTTCCAAAAAAAGCCAATGATTCATTCTACACGAACAATCGCTCTTACCTTGAGTCTATTGCTTTTGCCTTTTCATCTGCTTCTCGCGCAACAATGGTCTCAAATAGGAAGTGACATTGATGGCGAAGAAGCTTTTGACAACTCTGGTCATTCCATTGGTATGGATGACAGCGGCACTACCATTATAATTGGGGCTCCTGGCAATGGCGATAGTTTTTCTGGTGCTGGACATGCACGAGTTTATGAACTGAACAACGGAGCATGGCAGCAAAAAGGCGCTGACCTTGACGGTGAAGCAGAGTATGATGGATCAGGAAAAAGTGTCGCCATGAACGGCGATGGAAATGTTGTGGCGATTGGAGCCGTGAGCAATTCTGATGGCGGTTCTGGCGCTGGTCATGTAAGGGTATACGAATGGAGCGGCGATGCATGGGTCCAAAAAGGGGACGATATCGATGGAGATGCGAACTACATTGAATCAGGGAATGCCATTGATCTAAGTGCCAATGGAAACAAGATTGTTATTGCAGCATCAAAGAGCGATGTGGCAGCTTCCAATGCAGGCCAAGTTCGCGTGTATGAATGGGATGGTGATGCTTGGATTCAACAAGGCGCTAGTCTGAACGGTGATGCTGCCAATGACGCTTTTGGTTATTCTGTGAGCATGAGTGACAACGGAAACACCATTGCCATTGGCGCTCCGCTGAACTCAGGTGTGAATGTGAATGGCGGACAAATCAAAGTCTATGAATGGAGTGGTTCAGCGTGGACACAAAAAGGAACGGCGCTTTATGGTGAAGATAATTTTGATCGTTTTGGGTTTTCAGTTAGTTTGAATGCTGATGGAAATACTGCAGCCGTTGGGGCTATTATGAATTATAACAATGGAGCTGAAGCCGGACATGTGCGTGTGTTCCAATGGAATGATTCGGCTTGGGAACAAAAAGGCATCGACATCGACGGGGAGGCCTACGAAGACAATTCAGGTTCTGCCGTGAGTCTGAGTGCAGACGGGAACACTGTTGCTATTGGAGCGAAGGGAAACGATGGCACATTTGGAACGAATGCAGTAGCGGGTCATGTGCGTGTTTACTTATGGTATAACGAAGCATGGGTGCAATGGGGTGACGATATTGACGGAGAAAGCGATTTTGATTTTTCTGGTCAATCAGTAGCTTTGAGCGCAGACGGTATGGCCTCAGCTGTAGGTGCGCATTGGAACGATGGCAATGGCACCAGCGCCGGACATGTGCGTGTTTGGGCAGCGCCGGAATTCGTTGGCCTTCCCGAACATGACTTGAGTTCTGATTTGAAGCTTTATCCAAATCCAACCACTGGATTGCTATCCATCGAATTGGGTGTGATGCACACAGATGTTGAGGTTGCGGTGAAAAATATTTTAGGACAAATCGTATCGTCGGCAACCTATTCATCGGCACAACTTATTCAACTAGAACTCCATGGACCGGGTGGTTTGTACGTTGTGGAGGTGAAAACCAAACAACTTCAACAAGCTGTTATAAAGGTGATGAAAGAGTAAAAAACATCTGATAGGGGATCAAGGACGAATTTCTCTTAAATAATCAATGACTTTTCAATTCTTCAGCACCTTCACCATCTCTTTTACACCCTGATCTACCATCACAAAGTAAACACCGAGTGGTAAGGCATAAAAATCCAACTCTGTCTGAGTTGCGCGAATGACTCCAGCGAATACTACTTGTCCTGTAGAAGTGTACACGTTATAGGTTGATCCAATTTGTTCTTTATTGGTCTGTAATATGAGAGATCCACTAGTTGGATTGGGAAAACAGTGAATGCGGGCACTGGAGTTCATTGTTTCGTTGTCAACGGATGTGTCTGTTAGCTCATACGCTCCAATATCAGCTATACCAATGCGTGGAGTGCCATTGAAATCAACAATAGAACTCAACGTTGGATGTCCTGCATTGAGCACCATTGAAGTGGATTGTGGAGTGAGATCGTAATCTGGGCTTTCAGGTGCGGTATACAATGGGTCTCCTGAAATGGATTGGAGATCAAATCCTCTCGAAGTAGTCCACGCGGCTAAATCCTGATTTCCACCCCAAAAAGCGCCATTGACTAATTCCACCATATTGTAATCGACACTTTCATAAGCCTCATCAGCAAGATCTAAGTCCAACGCGTTACCTGCATCCGTAGAAATGACATTACTGACTACCACATGATCAGTGCCTTCTCCACCTAGCTCAATCCCAGCAGTGAAAATGCTGCTATTTCGCATATAGATGGAATTGTTCCGAATGCTCACATTCGTCATGGCTAAATCATCATTATCTCGAATTCGATTGGGAGCAACAACGGCTCTGAAATCTCCAGCAAGTTCATTAATGATTACGTTGTTTTCAATGATTGCATCTGGACAAGCTGTAATAGCGATGCCTATATTGAACATGTTCGCAATTCGGTTCCCTCTAATGACCAATCCAGTCGTTCCTTCGGAATAACCATATCCTCCAGGGTCTACCGCTATGCCCCAAGCGTTTCCTGTGACCATTCCTGCGTCTTCATGAACGTAGTTGCCCTCAATCAACAAGTTTTCATGATAGCCATGTACCACCAACGAAACGCCATCAGCTAAACCATTGACGACGGCTGATTTGTAGAGTTCATTGTTTCGAATAATGACAAAATTGCCATTGCTCAAGTATATATTATGATTGTAAATGGCTGTGGCGAATCCATTGTTTTCAAAGTAGCAGTCTTCAATCAGCAAATAATCACCTCCGCCAAGAAATCCTTGCACAGAGCAGTCTTTGATGGTTGAATTGAGCACTGTCATATTCTGATTTTGGCCATCAGCTCCAGCATTTGGCGTATTCGCACCCGCACAATGAACACCAATAGCAAAACCAGAGATCTCTAAGTTCTCCAATGTGATGTAGTCAGCATCATTGTAGGCAAATACCGCCCACTGTCCATTTCCTTCGCCCCTCAAATCCAAGTTCCGAACAATGTATCCTTCGTCGTGATCTGCATTCCCACCATCTTCAAAACTGAAGAGGTTTGTATCTGACCGAGATTCGGTAAGAATGGGTTTGGCTGTGCCACCCCAGAGCGGATCATAACTATCAAACACAATTGGATTGAAAGCTGATGAACTGGCGTTGTACAGGTTCGGCATCGAAGCATCAAACCAGGCTCCACCTTTGGCAAATAAAACCTGATCATTTGGAGCTAGCGTGGCGAAGACTGAACTTACCATTGCTGTTGATTGCCAAGGTGAATCAGGACTGGTGCCATTGTTCAAGTCGTCACCTGCAACGCAGTTGGGATCAGCACCTGCTGCACAATCGCATATATAATAAGTTGTAGCCATCAGTTCATTCGCATAAAGCGAACAAAACAGGGCTATCCATAGAACAGTCCTTCTTGTCATCACGCATGTATCCCTTAGAAATCAAAAGATATAAAACAAACCCATACTCCTCATGAATGGTTGCACAAACCAGAGGCTCAGTAAAGCTAGTTTTATGTGCGAATTCATTCCCAAATGGAGTCGTTGTTAACTCTTTCAACCCCATCCACACAATACCCCATTTTATCCTCACGTTACTGTCTAAACAACCGCCCAATTCGCAACCTCCTGTTAACAACTATTAAGGAAACCCACCCAAAGCGAATGCAGTTGTTTCGTATCTTGAAATGCACTTTAAACCCTGGAAGAGATGTTAGATTTTTGCAAGAAAATTTTGACGAAAGTGAGCTTTGATCGTAAACTATTTACCAAAGAACTTACTAAAGCGATTAAACGTTTGAACCGCGAAGAACTCATCCATTTAAAAAATTGGTGTACTTCACGTTTCGGAAACATCTACGGAGATGTCATCAATGAATCGTTCACCTTGGCACTCGCCTAATCATTCAAAAAAGTAATATTTCGTACCAGACCATCGTAACCTGTGCGCTTCACAGGTGACCCACGGAAAAGTTCGTTAAATACGTCTTTGGTAATTTCCAACCAATCCTGTTTCGACATTTCCATTAATGCCTTGCTGGGCTCAAATGCGGGTTCGTTGTGCTGCTTCGCGAAGCGGTTCCACGGACACACCTCTTGACAGATGTCGCATCCGAACATCCAGTTTTCGAACTGCCCTTTCTGTTCAACGGGAATGGCATCTTTCAATTCAATGGTAAAATAGGAAATACACTTACTGCCATCTACCACATACGGTTGGATAATGGCACCTGTCGGACAAGCATCAATGCAAGCCGTGCACGAACCACAGTGATCTGTTGTGGGACCGTCAGCCTCTAATTCTAGATCTAAGATCAATTCCGAAATAAAGAAAAAACTCCCTTCCTGCTTGCGCAGTAAATTGCTGTGCTTTCCCACCCAGCCTACGCCACTTTTCGCCGCCCAAGCCTTGTCTAATACAGGTGCCGAATCTACAAAGACCCTTCCTCCTACTTCTCCAATCTCTTGCTGGATATCTTCTAGCAGGGCTCGCATCTTTCGTTTGATGACGAAGTGGTAGTCTTCGCCGAAGGCATAGGTCGAAATCTTCGGCGCTTCAGGATCTTTTTGTTTCGTATCTGTGAAGTAGTTGTAGATGAGCGAAACCACTGACTTCGCACCAGGAACCAATAAGGTGGGATCAAGCCGTTTGTCAAAATGACCTTCCATGTAGCGCATTTCACCCTGCATTCCTTGCTTCAACCATGCTTCCAATCGTGGGGCTTCTTCCTCTAGAAATCCGGCTTTGGAAATGCCACAGCTAAGAAAGCCGTGTGCCTTCGCTAACCGCTTTACGACGGTACTGCGCTCCTTCGCCAAGAGGTCTTGCGACGTCATACCTTAAAACAGGGTCTGTTCTGATCCTCCTGGAATCTTCCCGAGGTGTTTGTACGCGAGTTCTGTTACTTGTCGGCCTCTTGGGGTACGCACCAAAAAGCCTTCCTGGATCAGGAAAGGTTCGTATACTTCTTCTAAAGTTCCTGCGTCTTCGCCCACCGCTGTTGCAATGGTGTTCAAACCGACTGGACCGCCCTTAAATTTGTCAATGAGGGTCGTTAGAATCCGATTGTCCATTTCGTCCAAGCCTTTCGCGTCAACATTCAGCGCGTTCAAAGCGTAATGGGTGATTTCCAAGTCAATCTGTCCGTTCCCTTTGATTTCGGCAAAATCACGCACTCTGCGCAGTAATGAGTTGGCAATACGCGGGGTTCCTCTGCTTCTTCCCGCGATTTCGGCTGCGGCTTCAATTTTGATGGGGATGCGAAGGATGCCTGCACTGCGCTCTACAATGTCAGTCAAGGTTTTGTGATCGTAATAGGTCAAGCGCAGGTTGATGCCAAAACGTGCACGGAGTGGTGAAGTGAGCAGTCCGCTACGCGTAGTGGCTCCTATTAATGTAAAAGGATTCAAGTCGATTTGAACGGTGCGCGCGTTTGGACCTGTATCAATCACAAGATCTATGCGGAAATCCTCCATCGCGGAGTAGAGGTACTCTTCAATGACCGGACTCATTCGGTGAATTTCATCGATGAACAAGACATCGTTTTCTTCCAAGTTGGTGAGTAGTCCTGCGAGGTCACCTGGCTTGTCAAGCACGGGGCCCGATGTGGTTTTGATGTCCACGCCCATTTCGCTTGCTACAATGTTCGCAAGGGTTGTTTTCCCGAGTCCTGGAGGTCCATGGAGTAAAACATGATCTAGTGCCTCCCCTCTTTGTCTGGCGGCGGCTACAAAGACGTGCAAATTGTCTAGCACCTGTCTTTGACCGGTGAAGTCGTCAAAGGTTCTAGGCCTAAGAACTTTCTCTAGCTCGCCATCGCCAACGTTTCTGGCCTCCTCGTGGTAATCGAATTCTTCCATTGTTCGTCCAAATTTAGGCAAAAGAACTAGCGTTCAGCAGTGATGTCGTTCCAGATATCGCCAAATCGAATCTTGAGGTGCAATTGATACAGCGGGGCAGTAAATTGTTCATCGATCTTTCCATTGTTGACGAGCATGATACGGAGGCCCACACCTCCACCAATTCCGAAATACCTAAGGAAGTTATACTGGGCAATCATGCTCGGTTCATAAAGTAAAAATCCGCCCTTATTAATGGTCACTGGCTCTTGATCAGAAATGACAAGTTCTCTACTTACACCCATACCTAAATGCACAGGAAGGGTGATTTCCCAATGTTGTTTTCGCACAAAACTGTATTCGAAGTAGAGGGTGCCGTATGCCATGCGTAATTCTCTCCGTTCTTCAAGTCCTTCAATTGATTCATAGAGCTTCACATTGTCATGTTCCAGCCAATGAAAGCCCACACCAATTCCAACTCTTCTCCCATATGACATTCCAGCCTTCACGCTTCTGGTGCGAATGGGTCTACCAGTGACAATGGTATTTCGCGTATTGAAGTTGGCTGTAAATGACGGTTTTCGGGCAAATGCTACGCGCAGCGAATCTGTCAAATTGGGTTGCTGACCCAAGCTGGCTAATCCACTCAATAAAAAAAGGCATAAAAAAAGAGTCCGTACCATAAGCTTTCAGCTATAAAGGTACGGACTCCGAAGTACGTTTAACGTTCTCTAGTGCTCTTCTTCTCCTGCTTTTAGAGGAGTTGTTTGCGGAACGAAGTCATCTTCATAATTCGGGTTGCTGTAGTCGTATGGCCAACGGTGCACCACAGGAAGTTCTCCTGGCCAGTTTCCGTGAATACGCTCTACAGGAGTAGTCCATTCCAGCGTGTTTGATTTCCAAGGATTCTGAACCGCTTCTTGTCCGCGCTTGATGCTGTAGAAGAAGTTGAACAGGAACAGCAATTGCGCTGCACCACCAACAATCGCAAATGTTGAGATAATTGGGTTCAAGTCCATCACCCAGTCAAGGAATGGGAAGTTCGAGTATTCATAATATCTACGTGGAGCTCCTGCCATACCCACGAAGTGCATTGGGAAGAATACTCCATATCCGCAAACGATGGTAATCCAAAAGTGAGCGAAACCAAGTTTGGTACTCATCATTCGTCCGAACATCTTAGGGAACCAGTGGTAGACTCCACCAAGCATACCGAAGATGGCCGACATACCCATTACAATGTGGAAGTGGGCAACAACGAAGTAGGTATCGTGAACGTTCACATCCAAAGCAGAGTCAGCCAAGATGATTCCTGTAAGACCTCCAGTTACGAAAGTAGAAACCAATCCTACAGAGAATAACATCGCTGGTGTGAACTTGATGTTCCCTTTCCACAATGTTGTGATGTAGTTAAATGCTTTTACTGCTGAAGGAATCGCAATCAATAAGGTCGTGAATACGAACACAGAGCCTAAGAACGGGTCCATACCCGTCACGAACATGTGGTGACCCCATACGATGAACGAAAGGAAACCAATCGCTAAGATTGAACCAATCATTGCACGGTAACCAAAGATTGGCTTTCTACTGTTGGTAGAAATAATCTGAGAAGAGATACCCAATGCTGGAAGGAGTACAATGTACACCTCTGGGTGACCTAGGAACCAGAAAAGGTGCTGGTACAAAATTGGAGATCCTCCTGTTACAGGAAGCGCTTCTCCAGCAATGTGAATTTCACTGAGGTAAAATGCCGTACCTGCTGTTCTGTCCATTAAAAGAAGTACCACTGCAGACACCAATACTGGGAATGAAAGTACTCCAAGGATTGCTGTTACTAGGAACGCCCAGATAGTCAGTGGAAGACGCGTCATGCGCATTCCTTTTGTACGAAGGTTGATGATGGTCACTACATAGTTCAATCCACCTAGCAGTGAAGAAGCTACGAAGAGTACCATAGATACCAACCACAACGTCATTCCTGTTCCTGACCCTGGCATTGCTTGTGGCAGTGCTGAGAGCGGCGGATACACCGTCCAACCCCCAGATGCAGCTCCTCCTTCTACGAAGAGAGACGCAAGCATGATGATACTTGAAATCAAGAAGAACCAGTACGACAGCATGTTCAGGAATCCTGATGCCATGTCTCGTGCTCCAATTTGAAGTGGAATAAGAAGGTTTGAGAAGGTACCTGACAATCCACCTGTCAATACGAAGAAGACCATGATGGTACCGTGAATGGTTACCAAGGCCAAGTATGCGTTTCGATCTAGAACTCCGTCCGGTGCCCATTTACCTAGCAAGCTCTCAAGAATACTAAATGATTCTCCTGGCCATCCAAGTTGAAGACGGAAAAGAATAGAAAGCATAACAGCTACAACTCCCATCACGATTGCCGTGATCAGGAACTGCTTTGAGATCATCTTGTGATCCATTGAGAAGACGTACTTCGAAATGAAACTCTCCTCGTGGTGATGTGCGTGTGCGTGATCAGCCATTTTTCCCTTGTATTACTTTAATCCTGATGTAATTAGTTCAACTCTGCTGTTAGGTCTTCAGACACTACAGGCTCTGTTGCTTCATCTTCAGCAGGACTTGCTTCTTGAGATTCGTTGTTTTCTTTAGACTCATCAACATAGAAAGTATCTTGTTGTTCAAGCCAAGTTTTATATTGCGCTTCTGTTTCCACAATCACCTTCATTTGCATGTTAAAGTGAGCAGCACCACACACCTTGTTGCAAAGAAGAATGAAGTCAAATTCAGGATCGCCTACTACTGTGCGCATGCTATCAGTAGTGATTGTAGGAATCATTTTAAAGCGTGTATCCGTTCCTGGCACACAGTTCATTTGTGCTCTGAAGTGTGGCATGTATGCAGAGTGAATCACGTCACGTGAGTTGAAAACGAATTCAACTTCTCTTCCTACCGGTAGGTGCAACTCACGAACTACTTTATCGTCCTTTCCTGCTTCCCACGCCAATACCGAACCTACTTCTTCATTGTCCAACGCAAGAATACGCTGAAGTTGAAGTTCAAGTCTATATAGTTTTTCTCTTTTCGCTTCGATTGCAGCATCTGTCAAGATGGTAGCTTTAGGGGAGATCATCATTTCGTCAATCTCAGCAATGCGCTTTTTGTTCTCTTCAATCCAACCAGCTCCATGACCTTCTTCACCATGTCCCTCTTCAGCGTGTGCGTCACTTGCGTGTGCTTCATGTGAATGGATTTGATTTTGAAGCTCTTCTCTCTCGGCTGCGAGTAAACCTCTTTCATAAGCCAACTCCTCGCGAAGAGTTGCAACTTGCGCTTCGATTCCTTCCGAAACTTCTTTTACACCTTCAGCAGTAACAATTCCCAAAGGATTTGTTGGTGTGATCAGGTTGTACGAAGCCAATCCATATTCATTATCAGCTCCTGGGTATCTAGCGGTCCAGTCGAACTGCTTCGCGTAAATCTCTACTTTCAAGGCATCGTCACCAGATTCTCCGGTCATGGAGTTCCAAGTTTGGAGTCCGTAGATAATCACTACTGCAAGTACCAAAGAAGGTACGATTGTCCAAGCAAGCTCAAGACGATTGTCGTGCGGGAAAAATTTCGCTTTTCGTTCAGAACTGAAGTAGTACTTCGAAGAAAACCAGAACAACAAGGTGTTCACAGCGAAGAAGACGAAAATAATGATGATTAAGTTAAAGCCCATCAAGGTGTCAACTGCTTCACCGTGCTCAGAGGCAGATACCGGAAGGTAATCTCCGTATTTGGCGAAGAGCCAAATAACGCCTGCATAGAAAAGCACCATAAACACAAGCCAGAGCTTCGCGTTCAGCTTATTATCTGCAAAAGAGATTTCTTCTTCTCTTGTTTTGCGGAGCCTAGCTGTTAAATCGTACACGCGTCCTAACTGCAACAATGCTGCAATACCAACTGCGATTACTAAAATGATAAGAATCTTCATGACCAATTCTTTTCTTTCTTGTTAAATGTGGAAATCCTTACTCTCTTGCAAGAACGGATGATTCTTAGGTACAAGTGGTGCTTTAGAAAGCGCTCTGAATACCGTAAATATGAATAGTCCGAGGAACATCAAGAACATACCAACCTCTAAAAGGCCGAAATGGTTGTGTCCGAACATCGTTCCAGGGATAACTAGCAGATATGTGTCCACGAAGTGACCTACAAAAATCAACAGTCCAACAGGGATGATGAAATTTGGGTTCCTCTTCGCATCTCTCGATACCATTACATAGAATGGAACCGCGAAGTTGATGAAGAACATCAAGAGGAATGGCCACTTATACTCGGTGAAGAAACGTTGTGTAAAATAAGTCACCTCTTCTGGAATATCAGAGTACCAGATCAACATGAACTGGCTAAACCACAGGTAAGCCCAGAGCATAGAGATGGCGAACATCCACTTTGCCAAGTCATGAACGTGTGATTGCGTCATTTCTTGGAAGTAGCCTTTCGATCTGAGGTAAAGTACGGATACCAGAGCGAAAATCATTGCTCCAACCCACATACCAGAGAACAGGTACCATCCGAACAAGGTTGAGAACCAGTGCGTGTCAATCGACATGATCCAGTCCCATGCCAGTGTAGAAGAGAATACGGCGAAGAACACTAAGAAGAGTGCACTTCGTCTGTGCACTTTGTAGTGAAGCTCAAGACTCGCTTGCTTGTCTTCTTGCAAAGACCACTTTCTAAATAGGAAAGTGAAGATCATGAATACCGCGATGTACGCTATTGTACGCCCCCAGTAAAATGCAGGACTAAAATAAGCACCTTTGGCGTCAATGATTGCGTCATAATTGCTATTCAAAACAGCACCTGCTTCAGTTGCTTCGGCACAATGCACGTGTCCATCTACTTCCACCACATACTCGCAATAGAGTGTAGCATCCATCCAGTGGTACAAATGGTGACCGTGGAATTGTCCTACTAAAAGCACAATTACAATCACTCCAAGTCCAATTGGGAGGTACCCTACGAACATGGCTTCAAACATACGTTTGATGTATGCAGACCATCCAACTTCAGCAGCGTATTGCAACGCATAGAAGAAGAGGGCACCAAGTGCGATGGCTGTAAAAAAGAAGCCATTCACAAGTAGGTTCGCCCAAAACCTTTGATTGAGGTGGTGATCACCTCCAGATGTCAACAGACCGACGAGTAATCCGACGATTCCAATCACCATTAAGGCGATTGATACTGTTTTAGCTTTTCCTTCGAACTTGAAATCCATGGTCGCGTTCTTCGTAAAGTGTGTTTCGTGTATTATCCTTGAGAATTGTCTTGGTCAGCAGCAGCATCAGAATTTGCATCTTCAGCTTCGGCCTTCATGACATTTCCATTTTCATCGAATTCTGGCATTTTGCCACCATTCTGCAGTACTTGTACGTACTGAATAATTTGCCAGCGTTCCTTTTTCGAGAGCTGAGAAGCATGAGACCCCATTAACCCCTTTCCATAATGGATTGAGTGGAACATGTTTCCTTCAGGCAAATCTTTCAACTTATCAGTGTAAGAAGGAATCCCCTCTATGTGTCCATTTTTTGAAATGGCACCATCTCCTTTTCCTTTCTCACCGTGGCAGTGGATGCACATGATCTCGTAAAGTTCCTTCCCTTTCTCAATGTGACTTTGGTTCATTGCAAGTGGGCTTTTCAGCTCAGCACCTGCAGCTTCATATCCTGCCGTAGTATTTGGATACGGATAAGGCATATTGAACATCATTTGGTCACCCGCATAAGCGATTGAGCCATCAGCTGGTTTGCGAGCCGACATGCGTGAGTTCAATGAATCATACTGGCTCTCCCCGAAGTGATACGGATCCATACCATAATCCACATAGGCTTCAATAGCCGGAGATCTGTACATGTCAGGCATGTACTCCAAACCTGGACTATTAGAGTCACTCACGCAAGCACCCATTAGGGTTGCTACACAGAGAAATAAGAATGTATTTTTAAGCAACATAGCGTTGATCTTACTCGTAATCTTTAATGCTTAGTTCTACAAGGTCAGTGTCTTTCAACATCCCCTCCATTTCTTCCGCAGAATTACTGTGGTTTTCGTCTT
>CAYGUR010000046.1:0-15542 GCA_964353035.1 uncultured Comamonadaceae bacterium
GGTTCGTTCCAGAACCACCATTCAATAGTATAGTTAGTTTTAGTTAAGGTTTAGAAAGGCTTCTGGAAACGTTCAGAAGCCTTTTTTGTTTCGCTTCACTTCTCCACTTTTTACTAACTTCCATTCAAACTGTTGAACCATGTTCTCTCCCTTCGCCCAGATAAAATTAGCTGCTATCGTACTAGTCACATTTGCATCCAGTTTGCAAAGTTTCCAAGCACAAGAGATAGATAGCCTTGTGCAAAAGCTCTCAACTGTTACAACTACCAAAGATTCTATAGACATTCATTACCGCCTCGCTTGGCTCATGGCCAACAACAACAATAGCCAGGCACTTTTGCATTCGCACCAAGGTCTTCAAAAATCATGGAAATTAAATGACGATAGACGCATTGCCATTGGCTTAGGAAGAGTTGGGATCATGCACAGAGTAGGAGGGCAATATGATTCTGCAATTCATTACCTCACAGCAGCACTTCCTTATGCCCAGAAAATGGAGAACCCACTGTTTCCCACTGGAACGCTGTTCAATTTGGGAGTAGTATATAGCTTTAAAGGTGACTATGAAAAAGCGTTGAGTTATTACTACAAGTGCATGGAAATCAACAATGCGAATGACTACGAACTTGGAAATGCTGATTGCCTGAACTCCATCGCCATTGTCAATAGAAAATTAGGCAAAGAAACTGAAGCACTTGAAAAATACAAAGAAGCCCTTGCCCTATTTGAAAAAGCCAATCGCAAATGGGATCAGGCGAATGTCAAGAGCAACATCGGAAACCTCTTGAGTGATAGAGGTGAATTTGATGAAGCAATGCGTTACTATTCGGCCGCACGTGAAATAAACCTAGAAATCAACGACCAATGGGGAATGTGCATGAACAATATAGCTATTGGAGATTTAAATATGCTTGTCGATCAATTTAATAATGCGCTTGAACACTATAAAAGAGCATTGTTTCTTGCAGATTCGCTTGACCTCCCAAAAGAACAGGTAGATGCACTCGAAGCAACAGGCAAGGCTTATGTAGCTCTTGGTGAGAACGCAAAAGCTGAGCCAATACTTTTGAGAGCGTTAGAGCGAGCGCAAGAATTGCAACTCCTGGAAACAGAAGCAAATGCAAGAAAGCATTTGGCCTTACTGTATGAAAACCAAGGTAGATTCAATGAAGCCTACGGCGAATTGGAATCGTATACAATCTTGAATGATTCACTTCGAAGCATTGAACAAATTGAAACAATCAACGAACTCGAAATCCGCTTCGAAACAGTTAAAAAAGATCAGCAGATCGCTGAGCAAAACCTCGACATTGAAAGGGGTAAACTGATTGTCCAACAAGAGAAGTCCAATAGGAACAAAGCCCTCTTTGGAGGTGGTTTGGCTTTCCTCCTTTTAATTGGGGTGAGCATCAATTACCGACAGAAGAAACGACTAAATCAACAGCGGTTGGCAACCTTGGAAAAAGAAAAACAACTCGCTTCGGTGCAGTCTTTTATAGATGGTGAGGAAAAAGAACGCATGCGCATTGCTAAAGACCTGCATGATGGACTCAATGGACTTCTGGCTGGTACTAAATTGCAATTTGCATCTCTGTCTGATGACATCGCCGAAAAACACAAAGAGAAGTACCTTTTAGCAATCAAGTCGCTTGACAATGCAAGTGGCGAAGTGCGAAGGATTTCCCACAACATGATGCCCCAAGAGCTTCTGCGTTTCGGACTGATTGAAGCATTACAGTCTTACTTTAACTCCATTAACACTTCGGGGAGGCTGCAAATTGAATTTCAGCATTATGGAATGGAAGAAAGAATTGTTCAGTCTATTGAGCTGGTGATCTATAGAATTATTCTGGAGCTCATTAACAACATCATCAAACACGCCAATGCTTCTGAAGCGCTTGTTCAACTCAATCGAAATGAGGAAGTCCTTTCCATCACAGTAGAAGATGATGGAATAGGTTTCGATACAAGTACTAGCGGGTTTAAAAGTGGAATAGGCATGCAAAACCTGAAAAGTCGTGTTGATTTCTTAGATGGAGAGCTGAACATTCAGTCTTCTCAAGAACGAGGTACTTTTGTTTACATTGAAGTCCAATTGAATAAACGATAGAACAATGATAAATGTGGCTATTACAGATGATCATCCGCTGATTCTCAATGGAATTACAGAAATCATTGAGTCTACCCCTGATATGCGCTTGTCTGGAGCCTATTTGTCAGCTGAAGAGACCGCGGTCGGACTAGCGTTGAATACGCCAGACATTCTGCTTTTGGACATTAACCTTCCTGACGGGAATGGTCTTGACCTTTGTAAAGTCTACACCAAATTGTATCCGAAGATGCGCATCATTGCGCTTACCACCTACAATCAAACGCTTATTGTCAAGGGCATGATTCAGAATGGTGCCGCCGGATACCTACTGAAAAACACCTCCAAGGAAGAACTCATAGCGGCGATTACTACTGTTAACAATGGCGGACAATACCTCCAAGAAGACATCAAAGAAGTTCTTCTTTCTTCTGCTTTGGGAGGCAAAAAGCAATCTTCATTTATTCCTAAGCTAACGCGAAGAGAAAAGGAAGTTTTAGCACTCATTGTTGACCAACACACAACCGCAGAAATCGCCGAAATACTATTTGTCTCACCCAAAACAGTTGAGTCTCATCGACTGAACTTGATTCAAAAGCTGGGTGTTCGAAACACTGCAGGCCTCGTGAAAGAGGCGCTCATAAAGGGTTTGCTTGATTGACTTGCTCTTCCATTTTTTAAACTAAGGGAAAACCCTGATTTTTCCGATTGGGGTTTACACCCGATGTATGGCTAGCGAATTCGATGGAATTTTGATTCATCGAAACGAAAGTCATGAAAAAAATACTACTCACAGTCTGCGCACTTGCTACTTTGTCTACCTACGGACAAGAAGTGCTTTCTGCCGCAGGAGATCACATCTCAAATGCAGATTACAGCCTCAGTTATACGCTAGGTGAACTGGCGATTGAAACGGAATCCGATGATTTTATTTTAACCCAAGGTTTTCACCAGACACTATTGACCATTACTTCCATCAGCGAAAACGATGCGATGCAAGTGGCGTTCTACCCCAATCCTACAGAGAACACAATTTACCTTCAATCTTCAGAGCAACACGGCTTGACCTCAGTTGAGCTTTTCGACATGCAAGGACGACAGGTCAAAGTGTTCAACCTTTCAGGTGCTCAGCAATCTTCAATCTCTATTGGAGACCTTCCAAGTGGATCATACCTGCTGGTTCTTGCTTCACCTGACTCAAACCAATCAAGCTATTCAGCACTTATTCAAAAATTATAATCATGAAAAAATCAATTTTACTCATCGCTGTTCTGGTACTGCCATTTTTGAGCCTTTTTGCTCAAGTTCCGCAGTCCATGAAATACCAAACTGTAGTTCGTAATTCTGCAGGAGAGCCGCTCGCTAGTCAACTCGTAAGCCTCAGATTCACTATCCTAGAAGAAGGATCAAATGTTTTCCAGGAAACTCACGTACAAACTACCAATGCATTTGGTCTCGTTAACTTAAACATTGGGAACGGCAGCGGATCAGATGACCTCGAAGACGTGAACTGGGAGGGGGCTAGTTACGACTTGCAAGTTGAACTTGATCCCGCAGGCGGAACTAATTTTGTCTTGATCGGAACAAGTCCAATGCTCGCTGTGCCCTTCGCCCTAAAATCAGACAATGCCAATTTTGCTACAACGGCTGAAAATGTATTGAATGATGAGGTAGATGATGCAGACGCAGACGCGGCAAACGAGTTGCAATCACTCTCCATTAATGGAAATCAATTGACCATTTCTCAAGGAAATACAGTTACCCTTCCTGAAGGAGGTACAACTGCTATTGACGATGAAGAAAAGGCGAAGGCATGGGCGAGAGTGAGCATTCTAGGAAATGTGAACGTAACATTTGATTCATACAATGTGATATCAGCTTCAAAGGCTTCAACTGGTGTGTATGTTGTGTCCTTGAATAGCGGTTTGTTCAGCACAGCAACGAACCCATCTGTAATTGCTACAGTTATCAATGATCTTGCTCCTGGTGTGGCTGTGGCCACTTATGGCCCTAATCCTTCACAAGTTACGATCAGAACATACGATATGTCAGGCAACTTAAGTGATCGCGCATTCAGTGTGACCATTTTTGGAAAATAATTGTTCGAATTAGAACTACCTAACCTCAGTGCTATGAAAAACACAATTCAAAAAATAGTTGGCGCTCTGTTGTTCGTTTCACTTGCCTCATGCTCAGCGTCAAATGAGGTATGTTCTGAACAAAACACAGCAAGACAAAAAGAAGTCGATACAAGAACTGTTTCAACTTCAGGAATAGAAAAACTATCGGATGGAACACCAAGTGAGCCTCGCGTACAAACCGAAGACAACTACCGGTGGTATGCGCTAGAAAACAAAGACAATGAGGCCTATTGGAAGGAGGTTGACTGCAATCGAATTTGGATTGAACTCACCATAGGAACCGCGTTGAATTCATCTGAGTTAGCTGAATTCCTGGTCAAATTCAACCTGTCAGAAATTGATAGGTCAAGCAACAACCCCGCATTGACAAACTATTTCGTTTTTAAAACAGAGAACTCGAACAAAGAACGGGTCATCGAAATGGCAGAAGCAGCAAAAGAAGTGGATGCCATCTTATTTCTTGAACCAGCATCAAAGTATGTTAGCGATTTCGAACCAAATGATTTTTACTGGAATCAACAATGGGGACCATATACAATTTATGCTGATGAGGCGTGGGAATACACCACAGGCGGGAGTTTTAATGTCATCGCTGTTATTGATGACGCTGTAGACTATACACATGAAGATCTTGTAGATCAAGTGCAGTACGGATGGGACTATGGCTTCAATGATGCAGATCCTTATCCGGATGTGGAAAGTCAAATCCATGGAACACATGTCACTGGAACCATTGCGGCGTCCATCAACAACGGACTTGGAATAGCTGGGATGGTGAATGATACCATCTATTTCGCCAAAGTAACAGATGCCTCGTATGATCCGCAGTTTGGAAATTTTTCTGATGCGGCAATAGTTGATGCACTTTATGACATCGCAACGATTGATAGGGTGGGCACAATCAACATGAGTCTCGGAGCTCCAACTCCCAGCGCTGCGCTAGAACAAGCGTGCAATTATGCTTGGTCTCAGGGTAAACTCTTGATCGCCGCAAGTGGCAATGACGGCACAAATGTGATTTCCTATCCAGCGGCTTACGGAGCATGCATGGCCGTTGGATCAATAGGCACAGATGGGAACAATTTTTATTTAGCAGACTACTCCCAATATGGAAATCAACAGGAGGTGGTTGCTCCTGGTGGCGATATGAATACGGGCTTTGGAATTCTAAGCACTACGCCCGGAAACAATTACGAATTCTTACAAGGGACTAGCATGGCAACCCCGCATGTAGTTGGTGTAGCAGGCTTGATTCAGGCTTATGACCCCTCACTTTCCAACGAAGATGTGAGGAGCATTATCCAGCAGTCTTGTTTTGACTTAGGCGATGGTGGTTGGGATCCTGTGTTTGGATACGGAATTGTCAATACTTTAAATGCGCTCGTGCTGGCAGCAAGTGGAGGCACTGTGTCTGTCTCTGACGAAAAGAAGGTGTCGTTTTCGACCTTCCCTAATCCTTGTTATTCCACCCTAACAGTTCAACTAGAAGAAGAACAACAGGCCACAATGTACCTGCTATCTGATGTCAATGGAAATGAGGTGCAAAGCGGAAAAATGTTCTCAAACACAGCTAGTATGACCCTTGATCTAACACAGGTGAATACGGGTGTGTACATGCTCACCATTTATTTGAAAAACGGTGACACGCTCAATTCTAGAATCATTAAAATCTAAATAATTATGAAAAAGTTAGTAAAGACAATACCTCTATTGATGATGGCTGCAATCTTCATCCTTCCGGCATGTAACAAGTATGAAGACGGACCAGGAATCTCTCTTCGCTCTAAAAAGTCACGACTCGTAGGGAAATGGCAATTGGATGAGTTGGAAGTTGATGGAACAGATTACACTGCTGATATCAATCGCTGGGAAATTGAATTTAAAAAAGATGGAACATTCGAGCAATCTATCCAAATAGAAGGATTTCAAACTAGTAATATCGAAGGTGAATGGGAGTTTTCCAATGATAAAACTGAAGTGGAAATCACCTATGATGATGGCGATAAAACGGATTTGAATATCACCAGATTGAAAAATGACGAGCTCTGGTTCGACTTCACAGAAAACTATGACGATGGTTCGTCGGAAAAATGGGAATGCAAATTTGAAGCACAATAGGAAGCAGCCTCAACCATTTTGGTTGTGACTTTCTAACGAGGAAGACCCTGTTTTGGGGTCTTCTTTCGCTCTCAATGGTTTAAACTGAAACCAACAATGAAACACCCACAGGAATATTGATGGACCTGCGGGTGTTTTTTGCGCTTCAAGCATTATTTTTGCCGCATGTTTGAAGACCTTTCCCCAGACCAGTTCGACTACGATCTCCCAGCAGAACGTATTCCTGCATTTCCGCTCGAACAAAGACAACACGCGAGGCTGCTCATCAGTCATGGCGAAGTAATTCAAGATGCTTTGTTTCAAGATGTTCCCAAGCTACTCGATCATCAGAGTCAGCTGATTGTGAACGACACAAAGGTCATCCACGCTAGACTCTTTTTGCAAAAGCCTACCGGCGGAAGAATAGAACTCTTCTTACTTCAGCCTTTTGAAACCACCATTGAAGAGGCCATGCTTCATCAAGGATCTACCAAATGGTGGTGCTTGATTGGAGGGGCGAAAAAGTGGAAAGAAGGAAGGGTATCTATCGAAGCTGAAGCCATTCAACTGTCTGCCACAAAACTGCAGCGTGATGAGGAACGGTTCTGTGTGCAAATTGATTGGAACGACACTTCAAAATCACTCGCGGTAGTGCTGGAAGAACTTGGGAAAATACCCCTTCCACCTTACATGCAACGCGAAGCCGAAGCGGCAGACACGGTACGTTATCAAACTACCTATGCCAGCAAACCAGGAAGCGTTGCTGCCCCAACGGCAGGACTACACTTTACACCCCAAATTCTTGCTGAAACAAGAGCTGAATTGGTGAAACTCACCTTGCATGTGAGCGCTGGAACATTCAAGCCTGTGGCATCTGAAAAACTCTCTGAACATACCATGCACGATGAGGAATGTCATGTGACGAAGGAGACGCTTTTACAGTTGTCTGTGCCCAAAAAACGCTTTGCAGTAGGAACTACCTCTCTCAGGACCTTAGAAAGCCTTTACTGGGTGGCAGTAAAGTTGAAGGTCTCTGGGGAACTTACTTCTGAAATCACACAAACAGATCCCTATACCTTTGAAGATGTATTTGGAAACTACGAAGAAGCTATGAACTACCTTTCTGAATTCGTAGCTGCAAATCAGCTTGCGAGTATACAGTTCAGAACGTCTATCATGATTTCTCCTGGATACAAGGTGAAGTCTATTGTAGGGTTGTTCACCAATTTTCACATGCCTAAAAGCACTCTGTTGTTTCTTGTAGCAGCGCTTATTGGAGACCGCTGGCAAGATGTATATGCCCACGCGCTCAACCATGACTATCGCTTCTTAAGTTATGGCGATAGCTCACTGCTTATCCCTTGATAAGGGATGTGATAAATCATTTTCAAATTAGATTAACACTCGATATTTAGACATAAAAAAAGGAGACCAAACGGTCTCCTTTTTTTATGTTAAACGCACTGGGCGATTAGTTTCTTTGGTCTTCAAGATCAGCACCTTCTTTCATGGCATTGAACATCTTCACTGGTGCTCCACCTCGCAAACGAGAAGTCGCAGCATCTTGTTGTTCAAACAAGTTCTCAGGTACATCAGTAGTAATAATCTCAGTTGAAGGCGCAATTACCCAGATTCCATGGTCACCAACGATTGGTAATGACATGTTGTCTTTTGGAATGGCGAAGGCTAAACCAGCAACTTTAGGCTCTGGTCCGGCTCCTGATCCAGGAATTGTAGCGCTCTTAAGTGTGATGTTTGATGCTGTCTTCACAGTCAAACCAGCATCAGCAGCAACAGCATCAAGGTTAGCACCATTCTTCATTAAGTCAACGTACATCTCAGCTTTCGCTTCTTTGATTACCTCAGCACGCATTTCTTCTTCAACATTCTCGAAAGGAGGAACTCCTGATTCCATGAGTTTCGTCACAACAGCAATTACATAGTTGCCATCTACCAAAATTGGGTTGCTTACTTCGCCTTTCTTCGTTGTAGAATTAAAAGACCAGCTCACAACTTCTCCCGCATTTCTCAATCCACCGGCTAGTGTTTGAGCATTGGACGTAATGTTTTTGGCTTCAACAATCGCATAGCCCATAGTGTCAGCCGCTGCGCGGAAACTTTCTAGGTTATTGAAGTTGATTGAGAAATCACTTGCCTCACTGTATGCCGCTTTTTTAGTTGCAATAGATGATTCAATTGGCTTCGCCACAACAGCAAGTTGCGCTTCTTGTACAGACCAACGCTGGTCAAGAACTTCTACCAAGTGAATACCATAAGTAGTTTCCACTGCTCCGATGCTTCCAATAGGCATGTTGAATGAGAAGTCTTCAAATGGAGGAACCATTTGTCCTTTCGGGAAGTACTCGTAAACACCGCCTTTTGCCACAGATCCTGGATCCTCAGAGAAACGTGTAACTAGATCTTCGAAGTCAGCGCCATTTTTGTAAGCACGCTTCAAAGAGTCTGCTCTCTCAGTCAAGGTAGCCACTTCTTCATCTGTTCCTTTGTTATTGAACTTAAGTAGGATGTGACGCACTTTAGCAGTTGAATCAGGAACAGACTTCATTTCTACTAAACGAACCAATTTGCTAGTTCCATTCTCATCGAAAGGACCTACGATTGAACCAACTTCTGCTGCAAGAATTTCTTTTTGCATTTCAGTGTTGTTTGCATTTTCTCTCAACGTTTCGCTAATGTAACGTCCAGTTGTAGAGTTTGCTTTTACCAAAGCAGTGTCATTCGGAAGAGCTGCTGTCCAACGTGCTTTCAATGACTTCAATGAATCATTGATGGCAGCGATATCTCCAGCAGAAGGCTCAACGGGAATTTTAATGTACTCCAAGCTTCTCGCTTTCGTTTGAGCGTACTCTTTGTCGTTCTTATGCTTGTTGTAATAAGCACGAACCTCACTTTCACTCACAGTCACAGCACTGTCAGGAATGTCATTGAACTTCTTGAATACGTAATTGATACCAACTTTTTCTTCACCGCTGAGGAAGTCATACTTCGCTTCAAGTGTGTTGGCATACATTCCTTTTGTTACAAGTGCATTGTAACGCTCTCTCAAACGCTTCGCGGTGATAATGCGCGCATAACCTTCATATTGAGCACGTGCATCAGGTGTTTCACCGTTGTACATGTTCGTGAACGTCTGTCTCCACTGATTACGCTTTTCGTCAGTGACTTCGCCACCGTAAAAAGTTTGTTTGATATAAGGAGAAATGTTTTCTCCGTAACGGATTTCATCGTACTCTTCTTGAGTAACAGACAATCCAAGTGCATTGTAATCATCTGCAAGAAGGTTCTCTTCTAGCATATCATTCCACACTTCGTTCTCTAGACTTTGGTTGTTCTGATAATTGAACAAACTTCCGCGTTGTTGTAGTGCAGTTTGGAATTCCTGAGAGCTTATAGAAACTCCATTCACTTCCGCTACTGAACGGTTTTGTCCTTGACCTAGAAGCGACATGATCGCGTCATAAGGAATCAAGAAACTCAACATTCCGATCCCCAATAGGATCAAGGCTAAGAACAACAGCCATTGTACTGACCGTATTTTTTCGAGCACTGCCATCGATTACAGCTTTAAAAATTTGAGCCGCGAATATACGGAGGTTCCATGACTTATGAAAGTCAGTTCTTTTCAGACTCTCTTAAATCAACAACTTCTATTTTAGTTTGACTGACTTTTAGCACTCTGCAGGTGTAATCTCCTACAATGATAATATCGTTTTGCTCCGGAATATCCTCTGTATAGTGGATAATCATGCCACCCAAGGTGTCGTATTCATCACTTTCGGGCAAGTTTAAATCGTAATTTTCATTGAGGTAATCTATTTCTAATCGCGCTGAAAATTGAAAATGTTCGTCCGTAATTTTACGTTCAAGGAACTCTTCTTTGTCATGTTCATCTTCAATTTCGCCGAAAATCTCCTCTACAATGTCTTCAATGGTGATAATTCCTGAGGTGCCACCAAATTCATCAACCACAACCGCTAGATTTCCTTTTTTCTTGATGAAAAGTTCAAGTACTTCATTGGCAGCCATAGGTTCTGGAACAATGAAAACAGGCATAAGTGCTTTAGAAATGGTCTCAGGGTTTTTAAAGACATCCCTCACGTGCACATAACCTATGACATTGTCAATGGAGTCTCTGTAAATCACAATTTTTGAAAGACCAGTCTCAATAAACAACTCCTTCAATTCGCTTACTTCATCTTCCATGTTGAGAGCAACCAGTTCATTCCGCGGAATGAGACAGTCACGTGCTTTCAGCTGGGAGAAGTCAAGGGCGTTCTGTAAAATTTGTATTTCATGTTCCAAATCTTGATCTGGATCCATGTTTTGTGTAATCTCTTTCAAGTAGTGATCTAGGTCAACAGCACCAAAAACCGATTTTTCATTGCTCGTATTTGCCTTAAAGAAGAGTCGAAGGAAGCCCTTGCTCAACTGCGTCACCAACCAAGCGGGAATAAAAAGAATGTTGAAAACCAGAAGTAAGGGGATCGACATCACATTCAAGGAGGTGTTCGGATTGATGCGGAAAATGGATTTAGGTAAAAATTCAGCTGTCACCAGAATCACAAAGGTTGAAATGATTGTCTGTATTCCAAGAGCCAAATAGGGAGAGTTAGCGTCACTCCAGTCTTCTACACCGAAAATTTGATTTGCCATTAGCTGGCCTGATTCTATTCCATAAAAAACCAAGGCCAAATTGTTTCCAATGAGCATCGCTGCTATGAAAACTTTTGGTCTGTTCAAAAAGAGAATCAGGATTTTTGCAGTCCATTTCCCCTGTTTATTATCTAACTCAATTTTGAGCTTGTTCGCCGAAACAAAGGCGATTTCCATACCTGAGAAAAAGGCTGAAAAAAGTAGTGAGATGAGAATTATCAGCCAACTGTCGTAGGGCATTCAGCAATGGGGATTTAGACAAATGTAGGAAAAAGATAGGGCTATTGTTACGGTCAAGAGTCTTGTTGGTCGAACTGACCTTCGTCGATTTGTTTTTCGAGGCGCTTGCGCATAAACCGACGAACCATGTACCAAACAAAAGCAATGAGGGGAAGGATGGGGGCGAACTTGTGTTCTGCCAGTTCTCCATTGAACCACCAGTAGGCAGTAATAACAATAGAGATGGTCAAGATGATGAGCCAAAAGCGCTCAACAGTCTTGTGTACTTTAACGATGCGATTAATGTCCATCTAAACTGTCTTTAGGTGCCGGGTCGTTGACGTACATCTCCCCAGTCAGATTTTTAATTTGTCTCTTGCGAAATTTACTGTCCGAAATTAGTCCTTTCCCGTAAAGTATGCCATCTTCCGTCGTAATCTTCACAGGTTGGTCTGTATATACTTTGTCGCTGTCTTGCACCCAAATCAATTCTTCAGTATCCAATCTGCTTCCATCCGTGTTTTCTAGCACTACTTCATCTCTCGCAATGAACCTTCCTTCTGTGTCATAAAAGGTTCCTCGACTTGCTGTTAAAGTAGCTTCAACTTGCTCCAAACTGTCATAAATGAACATGGTGAAACCATTGCTTACTTCAATGCGTGGGTCTTCGCCTTCATAACGGTCTAAGATTCCAGCTTCCAATTTGTTTGATAGCTGCCCTTTAGAGGTGTAGTAGAACGTTCCGTTCTCAACAGTTTGCACAGCAATGTCAGTATTCTCAACGATTGCATTGATCTCTTCAATGTCATTGCCGCAGGAAATGAAAAAGATTCCAGCTGCCAATGCAACTGGAATCTTTCTAAGTTGATTTGAGTTCGTGATTCGCATGACTAGCGAACGCGAATTGTAGTGCTTTCTCCGAGTACGGTGAAGCTAGCACCTTCTTTCAATCCCTGTGTGAAGATGTCTTCTTTTGTAGGGTATTGCTTGCTCGCATTTGCGATTTTCTTGTTTGCACGTTCAGCCAAAGAGCCATCAACACTTTTCGCTCTGTTGTAGTAGTCAGTTGCCAGCCAGTATCTTGAACGACCTCCAAACTTATCACTCACTGAAGAGCTTGAAATGGCATCGCCTTGAAGCAAATATGCTTCTCCACTTTTAGGGTTCACTTGCAATACTTTGCTTGCATAGCTTCTTGCTTTTCCACTCTGGTTCAGTACTGAAGCAACCTGTCCTGCTTTCAAAAGGTAGATTTCCAAGTCTGGACAATCACCACACATTTCTGCCGCTTCTTCTAGGTATTTCAAAGATTCACTGTACTTTGATTCTTTCGCAAGTAGAATTCCAATTGAGTATTTTGAAGATGCACTTGGTTCCTTGGCATCAACAGCTTGCGCCATTTCAAGGTAAAAAGCACCGTCGGTACACTCTTTTTTGTTCATCAAACGAAGTGCTTTTCTCTTGGCGTCAAAGTCCTCTGGATTGTTTTTCACTTTTTCCATCAACACAGGAATCATGCTTTCGCAATCTGCAATAGTAACAAACACTTGATCAATGTTCAAGCGCGCTTTTTCTAGACGCTCAATCGCTTTGTTGTCACCTTCATCTTCTTCGTCTTCGTCACCTGAATTGTTCTTGATTTTTTCATCAATAAAATCCTGCAACATCAAGTAGTCAGTATAAAGGTCTTCGTTGTATTTCTTTTTCTCTTCTCCTTCAGCTTGTTTCCAAGTGTAGTAAAGGCTCAAGTAATACCCACTCAAAGTTGCTGCACCGGCTTTCACCTGCATTCCTTCAAGTGCTTCTTTGTACATGTGATATGCGTTCACTTTCGCGTCAGCAACATCGTCTCCAACATAGCGATTGTAATCATCTGCTTTGAAGCCCATGATGTATGCTTTGTTGTAAGGTCTTTTTGAAGTTGTTGGAAACATCTCCATACGCTTATCGTAATTGGCCATCAAAGAATCAAAGAGCGCCACTTTACGTGCTTCGTCTTTGGTCTTTTTCATTTGGTCTTTGATGAATCGAGCACCGTCGATGTAAAGTCCTTCCTTTACATTTTCTGGACAAACATCGCATGCTTTTTGCCATGCTATATAGGCATCATCATAATTTTTCTGCTTCTTGAAGCTGGTGTATACACTCAAAGACTCCATGCATTCCAATTGCTGCTGCTCAGTCTCTCCATATTTGCTATTGTCTTGAGCTGTTACAGAAAGAGAGAAGCTGAATGCCAATCCTAAAGTTAAAAGTGATGCGATACGTTTCATTGGTTGATATTTTGTTACTGGTATTTCCGTTCTACGAACCATTTGTTCTTTATGTATGGAGATAATGAAAATCCAATGTGAATGTTCATGTAATCCTCTTGAATCAAATTTCCTTCGTTTACACCACGAGTTCCAAATTCCATGCCAAGGTGAATTTTAGAGGTGGATCGAGAGTTCAAAATAGGGAAGCTGGCCCCCAATGTAAAGGCTTCATCTTTCAATTGAACCCCATTGACTTCGAGGTAGGTCTGCGCTGAACGCAAGCCAACGCGGTAGTTTGCTCTAGAGAAAAACGTTTCTCCGTCTGCAACTTGTTTGGGGGTGAATTGAAAGCCTACAGATGTTTCTGAACTCTGTAGAAGGGATCCTTGGACAAAATCCTCTTGAAAGGTGGTTGAGAATTGTGTCCAGTCTCGCGTGGAGTAATCAGCAGACAACATGAAATGTCGTCCGTTCTTGTTGTAACGCTGCAAGGAGATTCCAAACCGCAAGTCACTTGGGAGAAAAACATCTCCTTTATCATCGTAATAAAGAGCGGTATCCAGCGGAAAAACAACGCCAGAAGAGGAAACTGTGTTTTCAAAAACGTACTCTTGGTTCGCTTTTAAGTTTGACCCAGGAGTCAATACTGCAGCCAGTTGAACTACGTTGCGTGAAATAAGTCGTCTGTCTTTTCCATACTTCATTCCGAAGTTGCGCTCGTAGTGCACCCCAATGTCGGCGCCAAAATCATTTAATCTGGTAGTGGCAATTCTGCGTGTATCAAGAAAGGTAGGGTCTTCAAAGTCTATTCTGCTAGTCTGTTCAATGGCGCCGAAGTAATAATTCAAATTCACACCTACGCTAAATGATTGTGTTGTTACAACAATGCTGTCATATGCAAGACCGGCAGAATTGTAGAAAACATGCACCTTCTTCACGTCGAATTTTCGCCCCGCACCCAATACTACTTTGTTGTACCCCCCCAGACCTTCGTAAGTTGAAGTATAAGTTCCAACAGTTTCGTCGTTGTATTCTGTAGTCAATCCGTAACCGCTGGTGCTCAAAGGTGTAAATCCGAATACAAACCCCAGATTACTACCTGCCCGCTTCATTCCCAACAGGAATTGATCAAGGTTTCCATCGGCTAGGTTTTGACTTTGATCTCCTTCGGTAATGCGAAGAGATTGATAGCGAATTCCCGATTGAAATGTGGTGTTGAACAGCGAACCCAAAGTTGCTGGGTTACTTGCATTTACCGAAAACGGGTCATTGAATGTGCTTCGTACGCCTCCAAATCCATAAATAGGAACTGATCCTGGCTGATAAATGTCGCCCAGTCCAAAACGAGAGTATGGAGATAAATTACTCGACTGTGCAAGTCCGGAAAGGCCTGCAGATACTAGAAGAATAAGAATAAGAATCCTATTGCGCATTGAAGAGTAATATTTGATTGAAGCCCTTGAGGGTCCAATATGGGTCTGCAAAAATGGGACTTTTTAAACCAGCCTCAAAATGACAAAGATCTCCGCCGGTAAATACAACTGCTAAGTCTTGATATTCAATAGCGTATTTGGCTGTCATTTCTTGAATTTCAGAAAGCCATCCGTGGTAAGCGCCACTTTGCAATGAAGTGAGTGTAGAGTTGCCTGTCAAAGGGACGTTCGTATTTAAAGTTGCTTCAGGTAAACGAGCGGTGAACGCATTCATTGCCTTGCTTCGCATCTGCAATCCGGGAGAAATTGCTCCTCCAAGAAAACGGCTATCGGAAAGTATGTCGTAGGTTATGCAAGTGCCCATGTCGACCACCAAAGAAGGTCTGTTGCCGTAGGTAGACAGCGCCATCGCTACGTTTGCCAGTCGGTCTGTCCCCACGGTTGCTCTGCTATCATAGTCCACAGCAAAAGGGACTTTTAAGTGGGTGTCGAAGGAGAAAACGGGGATCTCTTTCTTGACGTTATTTAACAGATTTTCATTCCATTCGCCACTGGCGGCATAGAGCGCAAAGGAAGGCTTACTTGCGGAAAGTGCAGCCTGAATCTCGGCTGATTGATGCGGTTCGAAACGCAG
>CAYGUR010000047.1:0-15486 GCA_964353035.1 uncultured Comamonadaceae bacterium
AAGCATTTCTTTGATGACATTTATGGAAAGGCATCAGGACTCAATGGGATAAACCAAATGAAATTGCATCCTGGCGGCTTTGCGAAATTTGCTTTCACCTTCGAATATTCAAATGAAAAAGATTTGATGAAGGGGATGGAAGCTGGAGTAGTAGTAGATTTGTATGCAAGACGAATTCCGATCTTAGCTAACACTGAGTCGTTTTCGGACCAAAACAAATCGCTTTTTTTGAACTTTTATCTCAACCTATTTATAGGTAAAAAGTACATAGTAAATCGATGACAGAATCAACGATTGTAAATACAGCACCGAAGGAACGAGTGCCGAAGCCAAAATGGCTCAGGGTGAAGCTTCCTACAGGCGAAGCATATAAGAAGGTAAGAGAAATTGTCTCTGATCATAAGCTGCATACCATTTGTGAAAGTGGCAACTGTCCTAACATGGGGGAGTGCTGGGGTGAAGGAACGGCAACGTTCATGATCCTTGGAAACATTTGCACCAGAAGCTGTGGTTTCTGTTCTGTGATTACGGGCAGACCAGATGCTGTTGACCCTTTTGAGCCTGCGCGCGTTGCAAACTCAGTGAGTTTGATGTCGGTTAAACATGCAGTTCTAACTTCAGTAGATAGAGATGATATTCCAGACGGTGGTTCAGAAATTTGGGCGGCAACCGTGCGCGCAATTCGCAGGAAAAGCCCAGAAACAACCTTGGAAACACTGATTCCAGATTTTGCTGGAAAGTGGGAAAATATGCAGCGCATCATTGATGTTGCCCCAGAAATTGTTTCTCATAACCTTGAAACGGTAAGAAGACTCACAAAAGAGGTGCGCATTCAAGCGAAATATGACCGCAGTCTTGAAGTCCTGAGACGACTCAAAATGGGGGGGATGAAAACAAAGTCAGGTGTAATGCTTGGCTTGGGTGAGACCGAAGATGAAGTGCTTGAGACCATGGACGACCTGCGCTCAGTTCAAGTAGATATCTTAACACTTGGTCAGTATCTTCAGCCAACACCCAAGCATCTGCCTGTTCAAGAGTTTATTCATCCAGAGAAATTTCTTGAGTACAAAGAGATCGGTTTACAAAAAGGATTCAGATATGTCGAAAGCGGACCGCTAGTGCGCTCTTCATACCACGCTGAGAAACATATTTTTTGATATTGGATTTCTTGACATGTATAAATATGCCAAGAGTTGTATAAAATTGAGTACGAACGAGTGATGATTTATTGTAAATTGCCCCTCGATTGTTTCGGATAATCTAAGAATTATGAGAATGAGAACGCTACTGTACATTACTGGAGCAGCACTTATCGGTGCAATTGGATTCGGCATTTCTGCCTCTTCCTCTAAAACTGCTCAATTTACGCCTCGTGAAAATCAGGAGGAAAAAGCTGAACATGCTGGTGCTGTTGAAATCGATCGCATGATGCGCGCGAACATTGAGACAGGTGAAATCGATGAGACGGATTACCTCCGTCTTGAAGAAGCCGTGAAAAAATACATTCGCGCAAACGCAAATCAAAAAGTAGATCCAATTTCATGGGTTGAAATGGGTCCTGATGACGTAGGCGGACGAACTCGTGCGCTCCTCGTAATCGAAGAAACTACAATTATTACAGGTGGTGTTTCTGGTGGTCTTTGGAAATCTACAGACTTCGGAAATACATGGAACCAATTAATGGGCTTCCCGAATTCAATGGTCGGCGCTATAGCTCAAGCTGGAAACGGAGACATCTATGTAGGTACAGGCTCATCGTTTGATGGTGCCGGTGGTGAAGGTGGTTCTGGATTCAGAGGACGTGGAGTGTATCGCTCAACAGACGGTGGAGATACATGGTCTATTCTAGAAAGTATTGATCCAGGAGTTCTAGGGAACGGAGATTGGACGGCTGTAAACGCATTGGTTGCTGACCCAAATAACGCTAACCGCGTTTATGTTGGTGCTGATGGAGGCTTCGGTTACATCGAAGGTGATGTGGTTACTATGGGCGCAAACGGTATTCCTGATGGGACAGTGCAAGACATTACAATCGCAAATGACGGTAGCTACATGTTGGTAGCTGTTGGCGCTGCGCGTGTATACCGCTCAACAAGTTCTGACTTTTCAAACTTTGAAGGCGAATTTGGAAGTGGAGACACAAACCTTCCACAAAGTGGTGTAGGTAGAGCTAGAGTGCGCATCGCACCAACAGATCCAAACAGTGCATTTGTATTGTACTGTTCAAGCGGTGGCTTGTTTGGAGGACTTTTCCATTCAGGTGATGCTGGGCAGACATGGGACGAAGTATGGCCTTCTGAAGCTGAACAAAACATTCTACCTCGTGGACAAGGTTTCTACGATCTTGCTTTAGGTATTCCTCCTTACAATCCAGAGTTGGCATACATTGGTGGAATTGAGTTCTGGAGATCAGGACCAAACTACCAAGCTGAACTTGCAGCACTTCCATTTGATTTGGAAGGACTAGACATTGACATGCACGTGGATATTCATGAAGTGGTATTCTCTCCTGCAGGAGTTATGTGGGTGACGAATGATGGTGGTGTTTACCGCTCAGAAGATGATGGTGAAACTTACATCGAATGCAACTTCGGCTACAACGTAACACAATACTATGGAATTGCTTATTCACCTGGCTCCGCAGTAACAGGTGGAACTCAAGATAATGGATCGCACCTGATTCCAAACGATGGCACTTTCCCTTCAAACATGAGCTCATTTGAAATCAGTGGTGGTGATGGATTTGATTGCGCAATTTCTCAAGTTACAGATGCAGAAGTTGGTATTGCTTTCACTACTTCTCAATATGGAGTATTGTACAGATTTAGTGAAGATGGCGCTGGTGGACAGTTCTACGATGATGATATCATTGACATTATTGGAGATGATGGCGAAATAGGTTCGTTCTACACCTGTATGCGCTTGTATGAAGACACCGAAGACGATATGAGTCAACAATATGTGATTCTTGTCAATCCATACACCGAAACAGTCGAGGACTCAACCTTCCTAATGGAAACGGCAGCTCAAAACCTTCCGTTTGAAATCACGCTTGGTGAGAATGGAGTGCAATCTGAATTGCGTTACTGGGAAGAATTGATTCGTCCTGAAATTATCTTGGATGAACCATTGACTGAAGACCCTGAATACTTCTGGCTAGACCCTCAGGAACTTACAGAAACCATCCTCAACTGTGACACTACAATAATTGAATTAGGTACTGAGACTGTGATTGAGTCAATCAACCCAGTTGATTCTTGCTTCTACTTTGAGCCTCTTGATTCAACAATCTGTATTACAATTGGGTTTGATACAACCTACACGGAACAAACAATTTTTGACGAAATCATTGACTGCACTACGCAGTACTTCTACGCAGCTGATACGATGTATGAAGTGAGAGAGCGTTTGAAGATTACAGACCCTTACACGTCCATGACAACCATCGGATTCACAGGAAACCAAGGAGTATGGATGACACGTGATGGAACAAACTTCAATACACAACCAAACTGGTGGAGACTATGTCCTGCGCCAGGTGGAGGTGGTACGCACGCCATTGAATATGCTGTGGGTGACCATGAAGCAGCTGGTGACGTCATGTTCATCGGTGGTTGGAACAACAGACTTTACAGATTGTCTGGCTTGAGCGGTCTTTGGACCGATGCACAAGCAGTAGATACCTTGAATAACATCACAGGATTGCCAACTTCGGATATAGATGGTGATGGTGTTCCTGATGGAGACGGAATCATTGACATTCTCGAATTTGTTGAAATCGAAAGCGGAAGTAGCGCCCTCACAGGTATTGCTGTTGACCCGAATGACCCTAACCACGTTGTAATCACTTACGGTGGATACGGAAACTCTGCTGAAGGAAAAGTTCGTGAAACATTCAACGCCTTAGCTGAAAATGCAAATGACGTTGACTGGGACAACATCTGGATGGACATGGGTGAATTGTCAAACATGCCTATCTATGATGCTGTAATTGATGTGACTGATGAAACAGGAGCAACAATCATTATCGGAACTGAATACGGAATCTGGAGAACTGACAACCATGGTGATGATTGGACCATCTCTAACGAAGGAATGATGACTCAGTTTGATGAGTTTGCAGCACCTGTGTTCGACATGAAGCAACAGTGGAGAAGCTATTCGCGTTGGAGCTACCCACTGAATAATGGAATAATCTATGCAGGTACACACGGACGTGGAATCTGGAGCAATAGTGATTCTCAATTCATCAATGTTGATGAAAATGATGAATTGGACGGAAACGGATTGGGTCTTTTGGTGTATCCAAACCCAGTTACGAATGGTCTCGCTCAAATTAAATTGAACCTTGCTACTGCTGGAGATGTGAATATGAACATCTACAACATCAAAGGTCAACTTGTGAAGACAATCAACCACAATCAATTAGCAACAGGTACGCATATCCTTCAAATCAATACTGCGGACCTAAGCAATGGTAACTATGTGCTCAGCGTAGACATGGGAACTCAAAGCGAAGTTGCAAGATTCGTAGTGATGAAATAAAAAGTTTAACGACTTCTTTGGAAAAAGCCAGCTCAGTTCGAGCTGGCTTTTTTACTTTCGGAAAAGATTTACAACTATGAAAAACCTACGAGTAGCCATAAATGGTTTTGGTAGAATTGGGAGAATTCTAACGCGCTTGTTGGCTGATGATGAGCATGTAGACTTAGTCGCTATCAATGACCTCCATGACGCCGCTTCATTGATGCACTTGCTCAAATATGATTCCGTGCACAGAACCTACAAGGGGTTCATCAATCTTCAAGCTGATCAAATCAACATTGGCAGACAAAGCATGCGTGTATTTAATTACGCTGATCCTGCAGACTGTCCATGGGGTGAGCTGGAGATAGATCTAGTCATTGAATGCACAGGAAAGTTTATAACCAAAGACTTGGCTTCAAAACACATTCAAGCCGGTGCGAAAAAGGTGATCCTCAGCGCCCCAGCTGTAGATGATGATATAAAGACCATTGTGCTAGGTGTGAATGACGAAATTTTAAAAGGAACAGAACAAATTGTTTCCAATGCTTCGTGCACTACAAATAGCGCAGCGCCAATGGTGCAGCTGCTTCATGAAACCTGTGTCATTGAGTCTTGCTACATCACAACTATTCACTCCTACACTACAGATCAGAACATTCAAGATGCTCCGCACCGCGATTTACGTCGTGGAAGAGCTGCGGCGCTTTCAATTGTGCCAACAACTACAGGGGCGGCCAAAGCGCTCACTAAAATTTTTCCTGACCTCAGTTTAGTGATGGGAGGGTGCGGTATTCGTGTGCCGGTGCCTGATGGCTCGTTGACAGACATTACCTGCATTGTGAAGAATCCTGTGAGTGTTGAAACGTTGAACCAGTTGTTCAAAGATGCCTCTGAAGGCAGATACAAAGGTGTGCTTCAGTATACAGAAGACCCAATCGTATCAAGCGACATCATTGACAATTCACATTCATGTATTGTTGACGGACTGCTGACTTCGGTGATAGGGAAAATGGTGAAGATTGTTGGCTGGTACGACAATGAAGTTGGCTACTCAAGTAGACTAGTAGACATGATTCACCGAACTAAGGTTTAGGATACTCTTTAAGTTCAAGTGTTGTTCCGTCAAAGACCCCATAGGTGAAATAGCTAATCCAATCGCCTAAATTCACGTACTGGCTATTTTCGCCAACCTGTAAGTCCAAGGGGAGGTGACGATGACCAAAAACAAAATGATCGAAATGCTCTTGTTCTAAAACTTCCTTGCAGTAATGCAAAAGCCATTCGTCATCACCCAGAAAATTCTTGTCTTTATCACTACTTGCTTTTCTGCTCTTACGTGACCAAAAATCAGCCATTCCAATTCCAAAATTTGGATGCAGACGAGCGAACAGCCATTGACAAGCACGATTGTTGAATACCTTTTTTATCATCTTATATCCGCGATCTCCCGGACCTAAACCGTCACCATGTCCGATGAAAAACTTGTGCCCATTCCAGATGCGTTGTATGGGGTTGCGGTAGAGTTCAACGCCCAGTTCTTTCGGCAGGTAATCAAACATCCACATGTCGTGGTTACCCGTGAACAAATGAATTGGAATGCCTGCGTCTGATAGTTCTGCTAGCTTGCCGAGAACACGAACAAATCCGCGGGGAACAGCCTTTTTGTATTCGAACCAAAAATCGAATAAGTCACCTACGATAAAGATTTCTTGAGCATCTTTTGAAGCTTCGTCTAAGAAAGTGACAAATGCTTTTTCGCGTTTCAAACTGCTCTCAAAATCAGGAACGCCCAAATGAAGGTCTGAGGCGAAATAGATCTTTTTTCCAGAAGGCAGTTGATCGCTAAGATGTTTCATTCAATGAAAATAGCTGCCGCTTAGTTCGCGAAAAGTTCGTTGAGCTTTCCTTGAAGAGCAGCTCCTCTCAAATGTGTGGCAATGATTTTTCCGTCACGTCCTACCAGTATGGTATGAGGAATACTTTGGATACCGTAATTCTGAGCAGCGGCATTTTTCCAACCGGCAAGGTCACTCACGTGGTTGTCCCAAATCAATCCGTCTTTCTCAACAGCCGCAGCCCATTTTCCTTGGTCACTATCAAGTGATACAGAGAAAATTTCGAAGCCATCATCATGGAATTTATTGTACTCTTTCACCACATTCGGATTTTCTCTTCTACATGGCCCGCACCATGACGCCCAGAAATCAATCAAAACAATCTTACCGCGCAAATCGCTTAGCTTTCGCGCTTTACCGTCCAAATCGTTCATTACGATGTCGGGTGCTTCCATTCCAACTGAATATGTTGAATTCTTGGCTGTTTGCGCTTGCTGTCCACCGTTCGGAAGTTTTGCCTTTCGCTCTGAATCAACAATTTGTTGGTTGATCATCTTATAGTAAAGCGTATGGCCGAAGCTATTTTTGAGTCCCTCTCTGACCATCTTATAAGTCTCCAAATCTTGTTTGATATTGAGTTCTGAAAGTGCGGCCAAGGTGGCTGGCGAACTTGAGTTTTCTTCGATGAATTTCAAGCACTTTTCTCTTTTCGTGTTATTCAAATCTACCAACTGTGAGAATGCTTGTGATTTCTCTTCTTGAGTCTTCGTAGCGTCGTTCGCAACACCTCTAAGCTCTTGTATTTGCTCTACAAGTGGACGAAGCTCGCTGTAGAAGGCTAGCAATGACGCCGTGTGAGGGGAACCTTTCACTGAAGCATTTTGTCCGAAGTCTTCTGACGTGGTCTCCACTTTCACAGATTCCGTAGAGTCTGTAATTAAAATCATTGCGCGCTCCTTGTCAATCATAAGTTGATAGAAGTTGAAGTCCATCACTTCTTCAGGGATGATGCTAAACTGCCCATTGTCGCCAATAACGGCAGAATCTGTAGGTATTGGTCTATTGTTCACGAAACGCATCAAATAGATGGATTCGCCTTCGGCTCCAGTAACCTTACCAGTGATCCCTTTTTCTGTAGACATGTTTCCACAGGCCGTCAAACCAATAATTGAGATAAGTGCAACAATTCTTAAATACATAGTTTCATCTTCTTTCTGAACAACAAATATCTTTAAAATACCTAACATAGTGCAGGACAACCGACTCTCCTTTGCAAACTTTACCACCTCGGTGATGAATTTTTTCACTTTTTGGGTAAAATTCGCTTTGAAATCATTTCAACGATGAGCGAAGGGTTGGCTACTTCTATCGCAATGGGGTTGTACAAGACATTCAGCTTCTCAAGCTGATCACTGTCCATCATGCGCATGTAATCTTTTTCAGTAGTGATTACGGGGATGTCACTGCGTTCCGAAACGGCTTGAATCCAGTTGTTCCAATCATTTGAGGTGAATGAATGGTGATCAGCATAGTTAAAATGCTCAACAATTTCAGTGTGCTCAGCAAGGTGAGCTAAGAAAGGAGACGGGTTGGCAATTCCAGTGACAACGATAGCTTGTTTCGGATAAGCAACTTCTGTTCGCTTGGAGTCTCTCAGTTGATCGTAGGTAATCACACTCGAAGTCATGAAGCAAGCTTCAGGCAGCTTCAACGTTGCTTTTAATTCTGCAAGTTGAGTTGCTGTCCAGTGCGCTTTTGCACCCGTCACAACAACCACATCCGAAGCTTTCAACCTTCGCAGATGGTCGCGCAAGTTTCCAGAAGGCAAATAGCTTGAGTGCTGAGGTAGCTCGCTTTCGCGCATCAAAACAACATTGACATCACCACGAAGCCTTCTATGCTGAAGTGCGTCATCAAGTAAAACCAATTGTTCTTCGCCACTTTGGGCAATGCGGTCAATTCCTGCTAAGCGATCTTCGCACACCACTACCCTGAGGTCTGGGAATGCGTGTGCGTATTGACAGGGCTCATCGCCAAAGTCGGCGGCTGTCATTCCTAGCTTCCATTCCAAATAACCGCTGGTTTTTCTTCCATATCCTCTACTCAAGATAGCCAAGTTAAAATCGGCTTTCAAGGCATTGGCGAGCCATAAAGTGTGTGGTGTCTTGCCTGTTCCACCCACATGCACATTGCCAATCACAACAGTGGGAACAGCGCCTTTCTTGCTAGAAAACCAACCTAGGTCATACAGCACATTTCGGACCCATACCACACTTTGGTAGATCCAAGAAATTGGGAATAAAAGCTTTCTAAACGGTTGCATTGTTAACTTTGGTGCAAAGTACAAAGGAAATGAAGCTGAAACAGATAACAAACGAGTTGGAACGAATTGCCCCACTTTCGCTGCAAGAAAAGTATGACAATTCGGGCTTGATAGTGGGAAGTCCTGACCAAGATATTACATCTGCAATGGTTACACTTGACTGCACAGAAGAAGTTATTCAAGAGGCAATAGACGCAAATTGCAACCTTGTTATTGCCCATCATCCGATTGTTTTTTCCGGATTGAAGCGCTTCAATGGCGCAACATACGTGGAAAGAGCAGTAATGCTTGCAATCAAAAATGACATTGCTTTGTACGCTATTCATACCAACCTTGACAATGTACATACTGGCGTGAACCACTACCTCTGTGAGTTGCTCGGTATTCAGAATACACGCATCCTGCAACCCAAATCAGACCTAATCTACAAGCTGGTGACTTTTGTCCCGAAATTGCAAGCAGAAGAAGTGAAGTCGGCGCTATTTGAAGCAGGAGCTGGGAAAGTAAGTGAGTACTCAGAATGTAGTTTTTCCCTTGAGGGCAAAGGCACCTTTATGCCTGGTGAAGGGACGTCTCCATTTGTAGGGGAACACAATGAACGTCATACTGAAGATGAAGTGCGCCTTGAATTGGTTTTTGAGTCGTGGCGGAAAGGAGAAGTACTAAAGGCCTTGAATCAAGCGCACCCCTATGAAGAAGTTGCGGTGAACATTTCTGTGCTTGATCAAGCGCACCTCTATATAGGAAGTGGGATGGTAGGAGAGCTCGAAAGCGAAATGTCTCCATTCGAGTTTTTTGATCGAGTTAAAGATGTTTTAGATGTCTCAATGATCAAGCATACAAACTTTCTTTCGTCAACCATTAAAAGAATTGCCGTCTGTGGCGGTTCCGGATTTTTCTTGCTGAATGCAGCAAAACGAAGCGGGGCAGATGTATTTATTACGTCGGATGTAAAATACCATGAGTTTTTTGATGCCGAAAACGACCTTGTTTTGGCTGATATCGGACACTGGGAAAGTGAGCATCGCACCATTGAGTGGATTCAGCGCATTCTGAATGAGAAATTTGCTACCTTTGCGGTTCATTTGAGCAAGACCAACACCAACCCGGTTAAATATTATTGATTATGGCGAAAAAAGCGACTACTCCAGAAGAAAAATTGCGCGCTTTATATGCACTCCAAACGATTGATTCTAAGATTGATAAGATTCGTGTGATCAGAGGAGAGCTTCCTTTAGAAGTTGAAGATTTAGAAGATGAAATCGAAGGGTTGCGCACGCGCGTTGGCAGACTAACTGATGAACTAGGAGAAATCGATAAGGCTATTTCTGACAAGAAAAACGCAATCGAAGAGAGTAAATCACTCATCAAGAAGTACGAGGAGCAGCAAAACAATGTTAGAAATAACAGAGAATTTGATTCTTTGAGCAAGGAGATTGAGTTTCAAGGACTTGAAATTCAGTTGAGTGAAAAGAAAATCAAAGAGTTCGGTGCTCAGAAAGCAGCGAAACAAGAATTGATTGACGCGAGCCAAGGTCGTCTTACAGACAGAGAAGAAGACTTGAACGCCAAGAAGAATGAACTAGATGAGATTGTAAATGAAACGAAGCTAGAAGAAGAAATTCTAGTTGAAAAGTCACTTGCAATGAAAGAAAAGATTGAAGATCGTTTGATCATCGCCTACGATCGAATCAGAGGTGCTGCTAAGAACGGATTGGCTGTTGTGCCGATTGAGCGTGAAGCTTCAGCTGGTTCTTACATCAAAATTCCACCTCAAAAGCAATTGGATGTGGCCGCAAGAAAGAAAATCATCGTTGATGAGCACAGCGGAAGAATCCTTGTTGATAAGGAGTTAGCTGATGAAGAGCGTGAAAAGATGGAAGCACTGATCGCTAAAGAATTGAAAAAACTAAAAAAATAAAAAAAGGGGCTTAAGCCCCTTTTTTTATGTTCAATGTTTTCTGTTCAATACCGAACTCCGAATGTGAAGATGAACTCTCCCTTCTGCTGATTCAGCTGAGCAGCTGAAATCACATTGGGATCATAGAGGTAGTACTCATCAGTTATGTTACGCTGCTGATAGGCAGCCTCCGCATAGAATTTCTTTCCTCGATAACCAATGCCTCCTGAATAGGTGATGGCGTCAGAACTGTAAGTTGTAGCACCTGCAGTATAAGGGTTCTGCTGGATGCCGTATCCACCTCGAATACGAAATTGAGGAAGCACACGCCACTCCGCTCCAATCCGCACGTTGTGCGTAGAGGTTAGAACGTTTCGTACAGCTGCATTTTCCGAAGAGAAATCGTATCCATCATTCACGAGGTTCGAGCTGCTAATTCTTCCTCTACCGTAGTCAATGAATTCGTAGTCAGCACTAATGATCCCTCGTTTGCCCAAGATGAACGCAGCGCCTGCAATGTATCTAGAGGCCGTGCGAATATTGTAATCATATCCACCCAAAGCTACGTCGTCATAAGCGTCGCCCGTTTTGAAATCAGAACTCATAGATGTTTCCCAAGTATCTGATAAACTCAATGCTGTTGGACTGTGCCAAGCAGCACTCACTCTCAGCCATTCAGAAGCTCTATAGATAGCTCCAAGTTTAATGTTCACACCATTTCCGCTCACGCTAAGTACGTCAGTCATGGTAAAGCTGTTCAGCGGTAGTGAAGGGTCTAGATTTGATTCTGTGTACCGCATAGTGCGCTGGTAATTCAAGGTTGAAAAACCAATAGTCGCCCCAATGTAAAGTTCGTTGTTGTAATTCGCCCCAATGCTCAATGCCGTTTCTCCAAAATGTCCATTGGTTTCAATGTCCATGCGTTGGGTCACTGGTCCGCCAGGAATAGCGCTAAAGAATTGATCAGGCGTATCGCTGCTTATTGTGTCTAGCAAAAATGTATTCCAAGCCAAGCCAGCACCGAAAGGATAATCGTCGCCTAGAACGTCAAAATTAGTTCCATTTGCCTGATTCAAGAAAACATCAAGTAGCGAGGTATTCATTTCGTCGCCTTCAATACTCACCCGTTGACCGAAGTTTCGAAACTTGTTGTAAGCGACGCCCACATTGACAAATTCCCAGCCTGGTGCGCTCGACTCATATACGCCAACGATGCCGATGTTTGGCAAGTGAAAACGATTGTCTGCAGCGCTGCGTCTTGAGTTGTTATACAGGCTGGAAGTTTGGTTCGAACTAACAGCCGTTGTGAGACCAAATTCACTACGACGGTAAACAGCAATTCCAGCAGGGTTTATTGAAATTGATGAGAGGTCTCCACCTAAGGCGCTGAATGCACCGCCCATTCCAGCATACCTCGCTGTTCCAATAGGTTCGTGAAAACTGTAGCGGAGCACATCAGTTTCGTTTTGGGCAAGCACGGTGAAAACTGACAGCGACATGCTCGCTGCCAATAGAAGTGTTTTAAATGATTTCATGGTGCTTATCTTTTACGTGATGAGCTTCCTGAGCTTTTGCTCCTCGAAGAAGAACCTGAACTTCTTCCAGACGAAGAACCTCTGTTGGGAGAAGACGGACGTGTTCCGCTATTTCCACCTGACGGACGTGTTGGACGAGAAGGAGTTGTGCGACCATTGTTACCATTGTTCCCATCATTAGGTCTGGTATTCTGATTGTCACGTGGGTTGGTTCTATTCGGATCAAAGATTGCATCCCAATCGCTGTTTGGTCTCGTCTGTCTTGTGTTGTCATTGCGCTGCTCTGTGGCCGGACGCATTGGGAGCTTGCTGTCGCGCACAACTTGGCTCTCGCGCACCACCTCTGGACGGGTCACTGGCTGAATCGGATTTCGTCCTGCTACTCGTGCCGGGTTGTATACGGCTCCAGCAGTGTAGTTGCTGTTGACAGCTGAGTTGGACTGAAGTGAAGGTCTAGGTGTGTAGTGGAAATTAGAGTTCCCATAAGAGTCATTGTTGGCCCAACCATTGTTCCAACCGTTATTCCAACCGTTGTTCCATCCGTTATTCCATCCGTTATTCCATCCACCGAACCCATACGGATTGTAAGGGTTGTAACAGTTCCAACCACCGTAAAAACCACCGTTCCAAGGACTAAAGAAAGGGTCGTAGAGCGGATTCCCCCAAGCTGAATAGCCATATATGTAGCCACCACCGAACGGGTAGAAGTTGTTGAAGCCAATGTATGAACCACCCCAAGAATTGTATCCGAAAGTCCATCCTGGACGATAGAATCTTCCCGGGTTGTAGAATGAAAAACCAGGGTTATAACCGTAGTAGTTGTTCACAACAGAATTTCCACTTCCACCTTCGTTGTAGTAGTCGTCGCTGTAATAATCGTTTGAATTTGAGTTTGTTGCATTTTGAGAGGCGTTTGAAGCCCCTTCATTTGTGTAGCCTTGGTACTGATCTGCTTCCGCTTCAGAAATGTAGATGTCACCCGCTGTGTAGTAGATGTCATCGTCTTCGTAAAGACGAGTGGTTGAGTACTTGCTAGAGCTGCATGAGCTGAATACAATCGCCGCGGCGAATGCCCATGTTAAATATGTGATTGTATGTTTCATTGTATTGCCCTCCTTATTTTAACCGATCCAGTGATCTGTTATCACTATCAAGGTAATAATTTGTTACTTTGCACACTCAATATTTAACAACAATTATACCAAGAATGGCGAAGTTAACAGCACGTGCAGAAGATTATTCTAAATGGTACAATGAACTCGTTGTACAAGCAGATTTGGCTCAGCACTCAGATGTCAAAGGGTGTATGGTCATTAAGCCATATGGATACGCAATCTGGGAGAACATGAAGGAAGTCCTTGACAAGAAGTTCAAGGAGACAGGGCATCAAAATGCTTATTTCCCCCTGTTTATTCCCAAGTCATACATGAGTAAGGAAGCGGCGCACGTTGAGGGCTTCGCGAAGGAATGCGCTGTGGTAACGCATTACAGATTGAAGAATGACCCGGAAACGGGTGAGATCATTGTTGATCCGGATGCAAAGCTGGAAGAAGAACTAATTGTTCGGCCAACTTCAGAAACCATCATCTGGAATACCTATCGCGGATGGGTGCAGTCTTACAGAGACCTTCCTATCTTAATCAACCAGTGGGCGAATGTGGTGCGTTGGGAAATGCGCACACGTCTATTCCTTCGTACTGCTGAGTTTTTGTGGCAAGAAGGACATACAGCGCATGCCACTAAGAATGAGGCTGTGGCAGAAGCACGACAAATGTTGGATGTGTATGCTGATTTTGCTGAAGGATGGATGGCGATGCCGGTGATCAAGGGTGTGAAAACTGAATCAGAGCGATTTGCAGGAGCAGATGATACCTATTGCATTGAATCTTTAATGCAAGACGGAAAAGCACTTCAAGCAGGTACCTCCCACTTTTTGGGACAGAACTTCGCGAAGGCATTCGATGTGAAATTCCAGTCGAAAGAAGGAAACCAAGAATATGTTTGGGCAAGCTCTTGGGGCGTGTCTACCCGTTTGATGGGGGCGTTGATTATGACGCACTCTGACGATAAGGGCTTGGTAATCCCTCCGAAATTGGCTCCGCTTCAGTGTGTGATTGTGCCTATCTATAAGGGCGAAGAACAACTTCAGGCCATTCACGAAAAATGTGAACCCTTGATTGCAGAGCTCAAAAAGAACGATGTCTCTGTGAAATTCGATGATGATGATTCGAAACGTTCTGGATGGAAGTTCGCTGAATATGAATTAAAAGGTGTGCCTGTTCGTGTGGCAATTGGTCCGCGCGACATGGAAAACGGTACGGTTGAAATCGCACGAAGAGATACCGGAGATAAAGCCTTGGTGAAGATTGAGGATGCTTCGGCCCACATTCAGAAACTTCTTGTTGATATACAAGACAACCTCTTCAATACGGCAAAAGATTTCCGTTCGAACCACATCACAAAAGTGGATACGTGGGACGAATTCAAAGAGGTGTTGGAAGAGAAAGGCGGATTCATTGAGGCGCACTGGGATGGAACGGCAGAAACTGAAGATAAGATCAAGGAACTGACGAAAGCTACCATTCGCTGCATACCTTTAACGGCTGAACCTGAAGAAGGTAAATGTGTTTTAACTGGAAATCCATCACACCAAAGAGTATTATTTGCAAAAGCATACTAAGATGAGCAAGGAAGCAACTGATTTGATGATGAAAATGATTACTGAGCGTTCAGTAATCAAGCAGGATGTTTACGCACGAACGAAGGAGGTCTTTAACGACTTGAAATCTGTTCTGAATGAAGTGGTCGAAGAAGTGCAGGATGCCTTTGGCCAAGCCGATGAACGCGTGCAATTCTATTTCAAGGATAAGGGTGATTATGAAGCCGAGGTGAAGATCGCAGGCGATGTGCTGATTTTCTACATGCATACCAACGTCTTTCAATTCGACAAATCGAACAGTGTTTGGAAAACGAGCTACCTGCAGGAAGATGAGCTCAACGGCTACGTTGGTGTCATCAATATCTACAACTTTCTTGCAGACTCATTCAAGTATCAGCGCATGCAAGATGCTGGTTACATGATAGGTAGGCTTTTTGTAAACCGTGAAAACCACTTCTTGGTACAAGGAAAACGTCAACTCGGATACCTCTTCAATGATTTCGTAAATGGGGTCATTTCTAGGGACACTTTAAAGGAAATAGTGCAATCTGCAATCATTTATACCCTCGGGTTTGACCTCTACGCACCCCCATATCAGGCGGTTCAGCAAGTAACGGTGGGTGAAATTGAAGCCATGAGTAGTCACCTGAAAGTGGCTACTGGCAAGCGTTTGGGCTTTAAATTCAGCAATGAAGATGATATAATTG
>CAYGUR010000048.1:0-15293 GCA_964353035.1 uncultured Comamonadaceae bacterium
ATGGGTAACAGAGGCAGCATCCACAGCACTCCAATCAGGTTGAAAATGAGGTGGGCTCTGGCTGCTTTTTTGGCATGGCTGTTGGCTACCACGGCAGCAAAGTTCGCAGTAACGGTTGTACCTATGTTTTCGCCCAAGACCATCCCCGCCGCTAGTTCTAATGTGATGATGTCGCTGGATAACAAAGCAAGTGTTAGCGCAATTGCAGCTGAAGAGGATTGAATAATGATTGTTACGAGACTTCCGACAATGATAAATAGGACGATTGATAAATACCCTTGATTCGAAAAACTCGATATAAATCCTTCAAAAGCTTCATTCTCTCTCAACGTTGGCACAACATTTTGCAGCGCAGAAAGTCCGATGAAGAGCAAGGCGAAGCCAATGAACACCTCTGCGGTATTCTTTAGACGCTCATTCTTCATGAAAAAGAAGGGGAGTGTAATAGCTATGAGCGGCAATGCAAGCTCTGCGACACTAAATTTCCCAAGAGCAAGGGCAATCAACCAGGCCGTGACTGTGGTTCCGATGTTCGCCCCCATGATCACCCCGAATGCCTCTCTAAGCTGCAGTAGCCCCGCGTTCACGAAGCTAACAACCATGACTGTTGTGGCAGAGGACGATTGCAATATAGAAGTGGTGGCAAAGCCGGTGAAGATGGCACGACCTTGGCTTCGCGTCATTGCGTTGAGGATTTTCCGCATGGAAGCACCTCCTGCGCGCTGAACGCCTTCACTCATGACCTTCATCCCGTAGAGGAAAAGCCCTAGTGCGCCAATGACGCTCAATATGTCGTAAAAAACCCCCATGGATAGAAAAGGCACAAAATGACGAACTAGTTGTGAAAATAAACTACAGTCAATATTAATCTAATGTTAAGCATTCCAACTTAGACACCATGTATCTTTTTGAACAAAAACGCCGTACAATCTGTAAAACAACACATTAACACCACTCCAATGTTACCTGTGTGTTAATTTTTTATTACCTTAGTATTATCGAAGAGAAGAAATTATGAGGGCAGTACTGTTATTTTTATTGGTTTTAGGCGCTTACAACGCTGATTGTCAGGAGTTCGTAAAGGTTGATAATCAACTATTCACTGAGGATGGAACTCCTTATTCAGGATATTACCGCACCTACCACGAAAATGGTCAGTCAAAAGCCTTGTATCATTTCAAAGAAGGAAAGTTGGACCAAGGGGTTTTCTTTTATGACGAAGAAGGGAAGCTCACACTGACTGGTTTCTATTCAGACAATAAGCCAGACGGATTGTGGCAAAGTTGGGATCGAAAAGGCAATGTGATTTCTAGCGCTCGTTATGACAGAGGAAAGAAAACCGGAGAGTGGATTGTACGCTCAGAACATTTAGATTCAGAATACACCTTAAGCTATGCGAACAACACGTTGATCTCAGCTAGAAAGAAATAGTTCCTACTGTTTAGAGGAATAAAAAAAGGGGTTGTCTCAATTGAGACAACCCCTTTTTAAGTTTAAATGGTTTACAAGCAGTTAGAACCAAACGCTCCAAGAAATTGAAGGAGGTCAGATGCGTTAACAACACCATCGTTGTTCAAGTCTTCTGGACACGAGTCCGTGAAAGTACAGCTTCCATCATCAACCGTTGCAGTTGCGTCATAGTTGTCTGCAGATGGATAGGTACATCCTTGACAAGATGTAGATTCACATGAACCATCGTCTTGTGTAGCAGTTGCATCATAGTTACATGCAGTTGGGTCAGTACAACCAGCAATCAAAGCTGAGTTCATTGCTCCTGGTGTTCCGTAGAGCACGTATGAGCTTTGCCAGTTTGCAGGATCAGCATTGTCCAATGAAGGATCAATCAACTCCAAAGTGGTGCAAGAACCGTCTGGCTCGAAAGGCCAAGGTGTAGAGTCAGCATATGTTACCGTGTCAATCACGTTTCCAAATGCATCTTCCAATGCCACTGTGCTTCCTGTGTTGCTCAAGTTTCCAAATTCCATTTCGAATACTTGGTAACCGTTACCACTGTATGTCGCTGCGTTCGTTGCTACGATGATGTACTCACCTGCAGCAATTGAAGCTCCATCAGGGAATGTAAATGTGAATCCAGCGTTGAATGTGAATCCAGACAAATCAACTGTAGTAGCTTCAGCGTTGTAAATCTCTACGTACTCGAAATCAAGGTCATCTCCCTGAACAACGCAAGGGTTGTAGTTGATTTCATTGATCACCAAGTTTGGCAAAGTGAAATAACAAGACCCATCATCTATAGTAGCAGCTGGATTGTAGTTCAAAGCAGCCACATCAGTACATCCACTGAACACGCAAGAACCATCATCAGCAGTAGCTGCAGGATCATAGTTATCAGCGGCTGGATCAGTACATCCAAGAACGTTCGCACATGAACCATCGTCGATCACAGCTAGTGGATCGTAGTTAGGGAACGTGTTATCTGTACATCCGTAACGTTTTGCATCGTTCAAATCACGTGGCTCAAGTTTCCAGTTTCCGAAAGAGTAGTAGCTAGGACCAGTTACTTCATAAGTCACACCTAGATCTACTGGTGTAAGAGTGATACCAAGGTCATCTACATAACCAGGACCTGTCCCATCATCAAGTACCCATTCTCCAAAACCAAGGTCAGAGTTCGATACCTGTCCGAACATCAAAAGAAGTACTCCTTCCCATTGTTCTTGGTTGATATCATTGGTACTCAAAGCTTCTGGAGCAGGAAGCGGGTTACCACTTGTAAGCACTGCTGCTGAAGAAGAAGTGATGATAGTCAATCCGAATGATTCTGTAACAACACCTGTTACATCTACTTCGTCCCCAAGGACAACACCTGAACCTTCAACCCAGATTCCAGAGAAACCTCCAGTACCATCTTGAATTGTATATAGGTTAGATGGAGTGTAAACCGCAGTTACAATTCCGTTTGTAGTAATAAGCTCTCCTACTTTATTTGAGTTTCCAGAACCATCTACGTCTGATTGAATTTCAGAAATGGTGTAGTTCGTAGAAGCTGGAGCCTCAGTGTTCATAGCACCTGGAGTACCATTGTCAACGAAAGAAGCTTGCCAGTTTGCAGGATCTGCATTGTCTAGTGTTGGGTCAATCAACTCCAAAGAAGGACAGTTTCCGTTCGCTGCAGATGGCCAAGCACCTCCTGTACCGTATGTCACTTCGTCGATTACGTTTGCGAAAGCATCAGACAATTGAACGAGCTCACCGCTGTTGTTGACACCACCAGATTCCATTTGGAATACTTGGTATCCATTTCCTGTGTAGAAAGTAGCATTCACTGCGATGATGATGTACTCACCCGCAGCGATTGAAGCACCTGCAGGGAACGTAAATACGAATCCTGCTGTAAATGTCAATCCTTCCAAGTTCACTGTACTCGCTTCTGCGTTGTAGATCTCAACAAACTCATAATCAGTATCGGCTCCTTGAGCTGCACATGGATTGTAGTGGATTTCGTTGATTACAAGGTTAGGCAGGGTGAAGTAGCAAGAACCATCGTCAACGTTTGCTTGCGCATCGTAGTTCAACGCAAGTTGATCTGTACAACCAGAGTATTGACAAGAACCGTCATCTACAGTAGCTGCTGGATCATAGTTGTCAGCGTTAAAATCAGTACATCCTGGGATGTTACCACAAGAACCGTCATCAATTACAGCGTCTGCATCGTAGTTAGGGAAAGCGATGTCTGTACATCCCCATTTTTGAACGTCAGCTGCATCTCTTGGCTCTAATTTGAATGCACCGAAAGAGTAGTACAAAGGACCAGTCAAAGTGTAAGTATCAGGAACAGTCAAAGGAGCAAGTAGAACACCAAGGTCATCTACAAACAATTCACCTGTACCATCATTCACACCAAACTCACCATTTCCTGCATCTGCAGTAGATACATCTCCAGTTACCTCTAGAAGAACTCCTTCCCATTGCTCTTGGGCTGCGTCAAGTGTTGAAACCACTTCAACTGCTGGCAATGCATTTGCAGAAGAGTTGATTACAGCTGTAGCTCCAGAAACAAGCGTTAAGTCGAAGTTCTCAATGATCAAACCTGTTACGGTTACATCGTCACCTAGTGCAACACCTGCACCTTCGGCCCAAATTCCAGAGAAAGCACCTGTTCCATCTTGAATGGTATAAAGGTTACTCAATGGGTAAACCGCAGTAACGATTCCGTTTAATTCTACAACAGTTCCTTCACTTTGAGAGTTACCGTCTACATCTACGTTTGATTGAACAGCGAAAATAGTTGAAGGAGTACCTACACATGGAATGGTTGTGTTAATCGCTCCAGGAGTTCCAGCGTAACCACATGATGCGTGCCAGTTAGCACCGTCATTGTTATCTAGTGCAGGGTCATTCAACTCTAGTGTTGGACCTTGGCCATCAGCACTTACAGCCCAAGGAGCTGCGTCATCATAAGTTACCTCATCAACAAGGTTCGCAGAGGCGTCAAACAAAGAGACTGTTTCACCTCCATTTCCGAGTCCGCCCGAAGTCATTTGAAAAACTTGATATCCATTTCCAGTATAGAAAGGTGCGTTAATGGCTACAACAATATACTCGCCTGGATTAATTGAAGCCCCCACAGGGAAGGTGAATACTACACCGCCCATTGTGTATCCTTCTAGATCAACCGCAACTACATCATTGTTGTAGATTTCGACGAACTCATAGTCTAGGTCATCATACAAAGCTGCAGGACCTGGGTTGTAGTGAATCTCATTGATTACTAGATCAAATGTTGAAGGAAGTGCCCCAACACACGTACAAGTAGCATCAACAACATCTCCTGTTGTAGCAGGATCCATGTCATCACATGCAGCACCAATGATTAGACAACTTCCGTCGTCAATGGTAGCAGCCATGTCGTAGTTACAAGCACTAACGTTTGTACAACCTAAGCATGAAAAATCACAAGACCCATCATCAATAGTTGCAGTTGCATCGTAGTTACAAGCTCCAGCGTCTGTACAACCCACACATGAAAAATCACATGATCCATCGTCAATAGTAGCAGCAGGGTTGTAGTTGCACGCGCCGCTATCAGTACATCCTGGCACTACAGCACTTGCGTCATACACTCCGATAAAGTCGAATGCAAATTCTTCACTTGCTGAGTTTGCTTCAGCAATAATTCTGATTTCCAATGTTGTTCCTGTTCCAGCGATAGCGCCCGAGAACTGCTGGAAAGTGGTTGTCAAAGCAACATCACCAAGACCAGAATTATCTGAATCGAACCCTAATCCACTGTTAGATCCAGCTGCAAGTCCTGTGAAATACATAGCTGTTGCCCAGCCAGCACCGTCTAGATTGTATTCCACAACAATGTAATCAGAGTCATCCCAACCATTTGTTGGGTTTCCTGTTGCGAATAATCCTCTAACCTCAAGCGCTGTAACGCCTGTTACATTAATTGGTGCAAAGGTCAAGGTCTTAATAGTCGACAAGTCACCTCCATCGTCATCAAGGTCTTCTCCGGCCCAGAAAAAGGTCCCATCTGCTCCAGAATAGGCTCCTGCAGCGTTGGCAATGTCGGAACCATCAGTTCTTGCGAAGTGGTCACTTGTGCCATCATTGAACGAATTTGAAGTAGTGTAGGCTGTGCCTTCACCGTCTGTTTCGAAGCTTTCAGACCAAACTTGAGCAGAACCACAAAGCGCAGCAAAGATCAAAGTAAGAAATCCGAAAGCACTCATGATTTGTTGTCTCATAGTACTATGATTTTGGTTTAGATATAGTCTGTATTTAACCCGGTTGGGACAGCAAAATTAGTAAGACTAAAGCGCATATTCACACCGATGAGCATCCTTAATAATTCGATAAACGAAAATGAGGGTAGATGCGCCACTTGGTATATCTGCTTAACCTTTAGTTAACATTTAGTTAACATTAACCCTTAATTACTTGTCTTCTGGAAAGAGATTTAGCTGCTTCGGAAGTAGCTGGAAAGACAAGCGGTGGTGCGACGTAGTTCCATGAGTGCGAATGGCTTGCCTGTGAGCTGCTGTTGGATAACCTTTGTTCTTTTGCCAAGCATATTCCGGAAACGAGTTGTGTAAATCCTCCATGAGCGCATCCCGATAGGTTTTGGCTAGAATGCTCGCGGCAGCGATGGATTGAAATTTACCATCTCCTTTGATGACGCAGGTGTGCTCAATGCCTTCGAAAGGACGAAATCTATTGCCATCAATCAACAGATGCTCAGGAATTACACCTAGGTTCTGAACTGCACGGTGCATGGCTAAGAATGAAGCTTGTAGAATGTTTATTTGATCTATTTCAGCACAGCTTACCACCCCTATACCCCAAGCAAGGGCGTTTTCCTCGATGATTGGACGAAGTTCGTTGCGTTTGGCTTCAGAAAGTTTTTTAGAATCGTCGAGACCGGGAATTCCTTTGCCTTTTCTCAGAATAACTGCTCCTGCTACAACCGGCCCAGCAAGACAGCCACGTCCAGCTTCATCACATCCCGCCTCTACTATCCCTTTGTTTAGAAATCGTTTCAATGCCATTTCAACCTTTTTGACCGAGGGTTTTTTCAATCGATTCCCAGAGTTTAGTTGCCGTCTTATCCCATGAAAACAATTTTGCTTGTTGCAATCCCTTTTCGATGAGCTCAGCGCGAAGTTGGTCGTTCTGAACCAAGTCATACATGCCCTTCGCAATCGCTTCAACGTCTTCTGACTCTACTTGCAAGGCCGCATTCCCCACTACCTCTGGTAAGGAAGTGTTATTCGAGGCTAGTAATGGAACTCCAGACGCCATGCTTTCGAGTGCTGGTATACCAAAACCTTCGAACAGAGGCACAAAAACCATTGCGAGCGCCCCTCCAACAATTTGTTGAAGTTCACTTAATTCTTTTCGACCTAAAAACACCACATCTGCTTTCCACATCAATTGGGAATGTGTCTGTTCAATTTCGCTTCCAGACCACATAGGATCTCCGATCAATAGAAACTTTATCCTTGCGTCTGTCTTCGATTTGAATTGATCGAAGGCCAGTAACATGCGCACTATGTTTTTCCGCGCATGGAGGGAGCCTACATATACGAAGTAAGGCTCACCTTCCGCGTAGCGCGACCTCATCTGCACTTTTTCTTCTTCTCTCAAAGGCGAAAATCCGGCTTCAACGCCATTGTAAACCACGTCAATTCGATTGGTTTCAACTCCAAAAGTGCTGTGAATATCCCGCTTACTGAATTCAGACACCGTTGCAATTCGCGCAGCAGCACGGGCGTATTTTGGAAACTTCTCTTGCAACCAAGCAGCCACCTTCTCAGGAAGCCATTCTGGGTGGTGGATGAAGTTCAGGTCGTGCATTACAATCAACTGCGGCACTTTTGTAGTGAGCGATGCATATCCGTCAGGACTCACGAATACATCAGCACCAATTTTCTTCAACCTTCTGCTGACCGCCACATCGAACCAAAACTGGAACAGTAAGATATGTCGCGCGGGAGGCAATAGAACATGGGTTTTCACATTAGTAGATGGAATGAAACTGGGATCAGGCTTTCCATCAAAAAAGAAATGAAATTCAACTTCAGGATGCGAACGTGTGATTCTCTGGAGGGTTTCCCAAGTGAACCAGCCAATTCCTTCCAAGCGGCCTTTACGCAGCAGACGTGTATTAACAGCGATCTTCGTCATTTCCGGCTTCGAAGATACATGATTTGATGTGTCACCTCTTGAGGAATAACTAACTTTCCGCCGTTCTTTTACGCCATATGCAACGTACATTTCTGTCGAACCTCACGCTTTTAATGCTCCTTAATCTGCTGATTAAGCCGTGCTACCTGCTTTTGGTAGAAGCTGAAATCCAGAATAGAGTTGGCGCCGAAGTCTTCGGGAATTACAGCGCGTTGATCAGCTTGACATTCCTGCTGAACATCTTTTTGGACCTAGGGATCAACAATTACACTTCGCGCACCGTGGCGCAAAGTAAAAATGTGGTAGTAAAGCACCTTGAACACATTGCCGGACTGCGTTTTCTACTTTTTGCAGGCTACATGCTCTTGTTGCTCATTCTGGCATTGGTATTAGGCTACCATGGAGAAGACATTTCTTTGCTCATTTGGCTAGGAATCAATCAAACATTGGCAGTCACTTTGCTTTATTTCAGGGCGAACTTAGGTGGACTGCTCATGTTCAGAAAAGATGCTTTGATCTCCATTTTAGATCGGGGGTTGTTGCTCTTAGGGCTGGGAGCGCTTTTGCTCTATCACAAAGCAGACAACTATTTCGATATTCACTGGTTGGTAAAAGGTCAGACCGTTGCTTATGCACTGACCTTGCTCCTAGCGTTGTTTTTCCTACTTTCTAAAACCGGGAAGATTAAGATCAAATGGAAGTTCAATGTGCAACGCGCCATTGTGAAGCAAAGCCTGCCCTATGCATTGTTGTTTTTGCTGACAATGGTTTACTACAAGACTGATTCAATTATGCTAGAGCGAATGCTTCCACGAGGCGATTTTTTCGCCGGCATTTACGCCAAAGGGTATCGAATTTTTGAGGCCTCCAACCTACTTGGATTTCTCTTCGCAACTCTGCTGTTGCCTTTGTTCTCCCGAGCGTTGAAAGCGAAGGAAAACGTCTCTGACCTAGCGGGAAATGCCTTTCGATTGATGATTGCAGGAAGCTCCATTCTGGTTGGACTGTCTGCACTATTCCCCGGGTTTTTATTGGGCATTATCTACGACAATGAAATCCAGGAAACGGTACCTGTCTTCGTCACACTGATGATTTCTTTTGCATTTATGCTGATGACCTATTTGTGGGGCACCTTGCTCACTGCCAATGGCAATTTGAAGTCGTTAAACATCATTGCAGTCTGCGCTGTCGCCCTGAACATTTCGCTTAATTTCATCCTGATTCCGCGCTATCAAGCATGGGGCTCTGCCGTGGCCAGTTTGGTGACTCAAATAACTGTCACTACTACTCAAGCAGTGTTATGCTACCGATACAACATCGTTCAGCTGCTTCCGAAGGTTTGGTTTAAGACTGCCTTATTCCTGCTTGTCTTCGGAACACTTTCGTACTTCATCACAATAATTCCAATACAGATTGAGTTTAAGGTTTTGAGTTACCCTCTTGTCGGCTTGGCACTTGCTATTGCAGTAGGATTGTTGCGCATTGTGGATATTCGATCGTTAATATCCGACCGAGTAAAAGGGGGTTGATTTCATTATTGTACTTTTGCCAAAATTTTTTCATCGAACATGACCAATCAACCCACTGAGTCATCTAGCAAAACCTCTCTAGACTCCACCAATTTACTTGTCTTTCTTTTCAAATGGCGCTGGCACATTATTATTCTTTGTGTAATAGCAGCTATTGCATCTGCTGTGGTATCAGGCTTAATTGAAGAAAAATTCAGGTCGTCAGTTACCATGTTTGCTGTTCCACAAAACTCTATTGGTGAGCAGTTCTATGAAGAGCAGAAAAAAAATGACCTTTTGGAGTATGGCGAAAAGGAAGATGCCGAACGAATGCTTCAAATTTTAAATTCTGACCGTGTCCGAGTTGGGATTATTCAGAAGTACAATCTGTGGGAACATTACGAAATTCAACAGGGTGATCCAGGTGCGAATACGAAAATGCAAAAGGAGTACGACAGCAATGTAAGTTCACGCTTGACGAAATTCGGTTCTATTCAGGTTGAGGTGTTGGACAAAACGAATACCATCGCTAGAGACATCGCCAATGACATTGCACATTTCGCTGATTCAGTTGCGAACAAACTTCGAAACGACCGCGCTATGGATGCATTTCGATACGCACAGAGTTCGTTAACACAAGTTCAAGAAGAAATTCGTGTGATGGAAGACAGCATGTCTGTTCTTTACAACATTGGTGTGTATGACTACATCACACAAATTGAAGGACTGAATGATCAATACGCTACGGCGATTATTGAAGGTCAGCCGGGAAGAGCAGAAACCATTCGACTTCAGATGGCTGAAATCTCTAGGTATGCGAACACCTTCAACAAATTGACCACCTTATTAGAGGCCGCCTATGACCGTGAAGCCATTTTGAAGAAACGATTTGATTTGATGAAAATTGACGCTACATCTAGCATTCCTTCAACCTTCATTGTGGATTCTGCAACTGCATCTGACAAAAAAGCTTATCCGGTTCGGTGGCTTATTGTAGTTATGAGCATTGCCTCTGTTTTTGTTTTTAGCGTCATCAGCATTCTCACTCTAGAGAACTACCGCAAACTCAAGCGCGAAGGAAAGATCTGATGCTATCCAAGCAAAATAGCCTTTGGGTCTGGCTTACCGCCGGTTCATTCTTGGTGTTGAATACCGTTTTCATTGCTTTGGAACTGTATTTCTTCGCTCTTTTACCCTTGGTCCTATTTATTGTCTGGGCTGCGTTCATGCGCCTAGATTGGCTCATGCTTTTCATCGTAGCCTGCGTTCCCTTGAGCATCAATTTAGAGCAGATGGATCTGGGCGGAATCGGTTTCTACCTCCCCACAGAGCCCCTGTTGTTTGGGGTAATGATCTTGTTCATTTTCAAGCTGTTATCAGGAAAAAGCATTGACAAACGCATCTTAACCCATCCGGTTAGTTATGTCATCTATTTTTACTTAGGGTGGATGGCGCTCACCTCAATCACCAGTGAATATCCTTTGGTATCTATCAAGTATTTGCTGACGCGAATGTGGTTCATTGCTGGGTTTTACTTCATTCTCACACATATTTTCAAGGACGAAAAGAACATCCAAAAGTACTTTCTATTGTACTTGTTCCCCTTATTCATTGTGATCATTTATACGGTTGTAAGACATGCAGGATATGGCTTTGACAAGGAAGCTGGACACTGGGTTATGGAGCCTTTTTACAAAGATCACACGTCCTATGGAGCTGTACTAGCCATGTACTTTCCCGTTGCTGTAGGCCTGTTGCTCAAGCGTAAAATGAATCCGCTCCTTCGTGCGTTTCTTATCATCGGCTTCGTCATTCTTACGGTTGGACTGGTGCTATCCTACACGCGGGCGGCCTGGCTTTCTGTTGCTGCTGTTGCCGGCTTGTTAGCTGTAATGCTGCTTAAAATCAAGTTGCGGACTCTGATTCTTGTGCTTGTTGCCTTGGTTTCCTTTGTCTGGGTGGCCCAAGAACAGTTGATTATTTCGTTGGAGCGAAATGATCAAGATTCGTCAGACGACTTGGCTGAGCACGTAGAATCAAGTTTGAATGTTTCGAGTGACGCCTCTAATCTTGAACGATTGAACCGGTGGAATTCAGCTTTGGCCATGTTCGAAGAACGCCCTGTATTCGGGTGGGGGCCTGGAACCTATCAATTCGTCTACGCTCCATTTCAGCGCAGTCAAGACCTCACAATCATCAGCACGAACAATGCAGATGGAGGAAATGCACACAGTGAATACCTCGGCCCATTAAGTGAACAAGGCATTCCCGGAACATTGGCTGTATTGCTCTTGCTATTGGTAGTGAGCAACGTCGCATTTAGGCTCACCTATACGCTTGATTCTTACCATCTGAAATTACTAGTGCTTTCTGCCTATTTAGGGCTCATGACCTACTTCGTTCATGGTGTGCTCAACAATTACTTAGACACTGACAAAGCCAGCGCTCCTTTTTGGGGCTTCATTGCCGTCTTAGTGGCGGTAGATCTCTTCCATCATCAAGATCGACAAAAGGAAATTCCTACTGAAGTTTAGTGGAATTTGCAGGTTAAGAGCGCCGTATCATCAATGAATGGAGTTTCTCCTCTAAAATCATTGAAGGCTTTGAGAATGTGCGCATTGAGCTCTTCAGAGTTTTGCTCAGCGTATTTCGCACCAAGCTCTGCCAATCTGCCAACACCGAACTCTTCTTCATGACCATTTTCTTGCTCTACTAGTCCGTCTGTGTAACAAATAATCACACTGCTCGGCTTCAAGGTGAGCACACCTTTTTGAATGGTTGGAATTTCGTCAAACATCCCCAAGCCAATGGATCCTAAGGAAAGCATTTCATTTGACCCATCGGGGTTCACAAGCACAGGTGGATTGTGTCCGCAATTGATATAGCGTAACTCGCGCGTTGACCGTGTGAACGTACCAATGAATAAGGTGATGTACTTTTCGCCCATGGCACTTTCCATCACGCGTTCGTTGAGATTTCGAACGACTTCTTCAAGACTTAAATCAAGGTATTTGAATATCCCCATGAGGTAGGCTTGAAAGTTCGCCATTAAGAAGGCGGCAGAAACCCCTTTTCCAGAAACATCAGCCATGCAGAACATCACCTTATCATCTGAAAGTTCTACGAAATCATAGTAGTCACCTCCCACTTGAAGGTGCGGTTTGTAAATCGCAGAAACATCATATCTATCATCTTGAGGCAAGCCTGTTGGCACCAGCATACTTTGCATTTCAGCCGCCAGCTCAAGTTCTTTACTGATTCTCACCTGCTTCAGGTTCTCTTCAGCCAAACGTTTGTTTTGAATGGCCACCAGAACGATGTTTGTTACGGTTTGAATGTAACGCATGTGCTTGATGACCGGACTAGTTCCCCGCTTATCTTCCTCCACATCTCCAACGAGAATGAACGCAATCGGTACATTTTCGTTCAACACTGGAATCACAATATCGAAGGCTTCATCTTTACCACTTGCGGAAAGGGCGAAAGACCCTGTTCGTTCAGACGAGAAAATACTGGAGTCTTCAATGTCTTCTGGCTGCCCGTCGATTCCAAAATAGTGCATTGCATGCCATTTGGAATCATAGCCATACAGCACAAGTTTTTCGATTCCTAAGTGAACTTGAAGTATTTCTTGGTAAAGGCTAAGCAAGCCCGCAACCTCAAAATTCGAGTTGATAGCATGGGTGATTTCAAGTATCTTTTCCAACTTGAAATTGGACAGTTTGTGTTGCCTTTTCCGTATGCTTTTTTCCTTCGTCATTCTCTTTACCTGAGCTTCTCAATGATTTCAGGGATCTTTCTAATGAGCGCAAGTTCTTTAAATTTCTCGCGTGCCTCAGAGGCCGGACTGCCAAAATATGTTTTGCCTCCCTCAATATCCTTCGACACGCCGCTCTGTCCTAGCACAACGGCACCATCGCCAATGGTAATATCACTTGGTACGCCTACTTGCCCCCAAAGAATCACATTGTCTCCGATTTGCACACAGCCAGCTATTCCGACCTGCGCAGCAAAGAGGCAATTCTGACCTATGATCGTATCATGTCCGACATGGACTAAATTGTCCAGCTTCGTCCCAGACCCGATACGCGTAATGGCAGACACTCCGCGATCAACCGAACTGAGAGCCCCAATTTCCACTTGGTCTCCAATTTCAATTCCACCACAGGTATACATCTTGTCGTACCCTTCAGGCCTGCGCTTGTAATAAAACGCGTCTCCTCCAATGACCGCATTGGGATGAATAATGGTGTTTTCTCCAATCACGACATCGTCTCCGATGACTACGCCCGCTTTGATGATAGTGCCCGCGCCAATGACCACGCGCTCGCCGATTACAGCAGAGGAATGAATCTGAGCTGTATCACTAATGGCCGTTTCCGTTCCGCGCATCCCAATTTGGAAAGACGGTGGTCTGAAATGACGAGCAACTCTATTGTAATCCCGAAAAGGGTCATCTGAGATCAGCATTCCTTTTCCATCAGGACAATCTACTTCTTTATTGATCAATATGGTTGTGGCCAATGAAGAAAGTGCTTTCGCATAGTATTTGGGATGGTCAACGAAAACGAGATCACCGTTTTCAACGCGATGAATTTCATTTAACCCTGAAACTAAGTGATCAGCAGGCCCTGCGAACTCAATGTTCAGCATAGCGGCCAGGCTGCTCAGCGTAATGGGTGTATTGAATTTCATCGTTTATTTTTTAATTCGCTCAGAATACTCTTTGGTGCGGGTATCAACTTTGATCCAATCACCTGTATTGATGAACAACGGTACGCGCACCTCAACACCCGTATCTGTGGTAGCAGGCTTCATGGTGTTTGTAGCAGTATCTCCTTTAATACCCGGCTCTGTGTAGGTGATTTCAGCCTCCACGTGATTCGGAAGTTCAACTGAAAGTACAGCTTCTTCTTCCGCGTGAAACATGATCTGACAGGTCAATCCATCTTTCAAAAACTCAGGAGCGTTGATCATGTGCTTCGTAATGGGAATTTGCTCGTAGGTTTCTTGATTCATAAAGTGATATCCTTCTTCATCATTGTAGAGGAAAGTATAGTTGCGCGTTTCAATGCGCACAGGCTCAATTTTAGCACTTCCGTTGAAGGTGTGATCAACTACTTTACCGTTGTTGATGTTTTTCAACTTTGTACGAACGAATGCAGGCCCCTTTCCGGGTTTAACGTGCAAAAATTCAACTACTTGCCATAGATCATTGTTGTGCTTGATGCACAATCCGTTTCGGATTTCGGATGTATTCGCCATCTTGTTTTTTATTCGATTCGGACAAAAATAGCGATAAGCGTATGAATTCGTGAACGAAATACGAGGAATAACTCTTAAAAACGCAGTCTTAGTTGAAGACGCACCTCACTTTTGGAGTTCCCTTCGATTTGATCTAGTCCAGAATTGATTTGATTCGTGTCTAAATACATCCACCTCGCATAGCGCACCCATAAGTCCAATCCCTTTTTCAAATTGATTTTTGAAACGGCGAAAAAGCGTGATCCTGAATTGGCATATGCTGGAATACTGAAAAAGTACAACACATCATTTTCATAGGCGTAGATGCGACTATTGTAGCTGTCTGTGTCGAAAAGCGCGTACCGCAGCGTCAGGTTGTAAGGCGCTCCTATTTTTTTGAAAATCACATCTTGGTAGAGCAGGAACCCACGTTCCTTTTCGCCTCCTGTGAGCTGGTAACTCGTCCATTCTACCCGCGTTTTGAACTGCACATTCTCATGCGCTTTATACGAAGCGTGGATTCTAAAATTTTCTTGTTCCCATTCAACGGGAAAATCAATCGGTGTATCTACAAGATTTGTATTTCTATTCTTCTGTCTTTTTCGCCAGCGCACATAAAACTCACTGCTCCTGCTTGGCTTATGAGTTAATTGAAGCAGGTATTCATGTCCGCTGGAGGGTGCATCTACCGCGAACGAAAGCCATGGGAACTTGAACTGATCAACATAGCCTGTAAACTGCCATTTTCGCACAGGAGCGAATTCAACACCTACGTAGACCCCTGACTCATTCTTCGGACGTGAGCTTTCCGCAAATGCGCTGGAGTAAACACTTTGGAAATCACGGTCATACTTTCGTTGCACGACGGCCATTGAAAGGCGTTTATCC
>CAYGUR010000049.1:0-5373 GCA_964353035.1 uncultured Comamonadaceae bacterium
GCATACGAGATCCCTGTTGTTGGACACATTAAAAACTTGCTGAAATGCCGTGCGTCACCGCCTTCATGTGGCAAGACCATCATGTGCCCTTTACCAATGCGCAATGCCGTCTGCACAGATTTTAAGATTCGCTGCTTATCTGCTTTATCAACTTTGATGCGATCAACCACCGCTTCAATGTCGTGCACTTTATAGCGATCAATGCGGTAGCCGGGCTCTAGATCTACCAACTCTCCATCAACCCGCGCTTTTACATATCCTTGTTTCATGATTTGTTCAAAGAGCTCCCGGTAGTGCCCTTTTCGTCCTGTGACCATAGGAGCGAGGAGGAGCAGTTTTTGTCCGTCCATTTGCTCCAAGATGAGTTCTGTGATTTGCTCATCGGTGTAGCGAATCATCTTCTCACCTGTGTTGTACGAATAGGCTTCAGAAGCTCTGGCGAAGATCAAGCGTAGGAAATCGTACACCTCCGTAATGGTCCCGACTGTAGACCTTGGGTTGCGCGAAATGGTTTTCTGCTCAATGGAAATCACGGGGCTTAAACCTGTAATCTTTTCTACATCCGGACGTTCCAATCCACCCAAGAACTGCCTCGCATAGGCAGAAAACGTTTCGATATACCTACGCTGTCCTTCCGCATAGATGGTATCAAAGGCCAATGAAGACTTTCCCGAACCAGAAATCCCAGTGATCACTACTAGTTTCTCTCTTGGAATTTTAATGTCAACATTCTTGAGGTTGTTCTCTCTAGCACCAGATACTTCAATGTATTGCTGGTCTTCGAGGACGTATGGTTGGTTGTTCAAAGGGGATGGCTTTTTAGATGTAATGAGGAGATGCAAAGGTAATTAGAAAAATTGAGCTCGATTGGGGAAATCGATGGACGAGCGCAAGCGGTCGTCCGTGTCCGATAGGGGAAAATCGGATGAGAGAGATTTATTCTCAATAAGCGAGCGAGCAGTATAATTATTATCTCAGGAGCAGTTGAAAACGACATCCACAAAGTTCTTCTATACGGCCACAAAATGGATGTTGGGCCAATCAATATTCCTCGCAAATTCCCTTAAAACAAGAATCGAAATGAAAAAAGGAATGCGACACAAAAACTGGGACTATTCAACATATGGGGTATACATGGTTACAATTTCTGTAACACATCAAGCCAAACCTTTGTCCGAAATAGAAAACAATAAAACAGTTCTAACTGATGCTGGAGAAGTTGTTAAAAGGGAATGGGAATCACTTCCCTCAATTTATCCATTTATAACATTGGGTGAGTTTGTAGTGATGCCCAATCATTTTCATGGAGTCATCTATTTCACAACTCGAAAACTAAGTAATGCTACGAATGGAAATGTATTTGAACCACAAAGGTCTAATTTACCCGCTGTCATGAGACGTTTTAAATCGGGTTCTACTCGGAAAATCAAATTATTAGGCATTGATTTTAGGTGGCATAAAAGCTATCATGATACCATCATCAATTCTCCAGAAACAATGAGGAACATCGTGAGTTATATTCGGCAGAATCCCGCAAAACATCAACAACTCTAATATCATCTACATCGGACACGGACGACCGCTTGCGCTCGTCCCTTCCAATAATCAAGATTCGTCACACTCGTCCCTTCCGATGATCAAGACCGCTTGCGTTCATCCATTTAGGGCTGCATGGCATAATCTTTCAATCCTAAACCTCTCCATCACTCCCAATCTCCGGCACCTTCTTCGTAATCTTCCACCCCATAAATCCAAACAACATGGTCATCAAAGGAGAGACTAGGTTGAAAATGCAGTAAATCCAGTAGGTACCTGTAGCTACACCTAAAACACCAGCCTGGGCAACCCCACACGTGTTCCAAGGGATCAGTACCGAAGTCACAGTGCCGCTGTCTTCCAATGTTCTGCTGAGGTTTTCAGGGGCTAATCCTTGGTCGCTGTATGCTTTTGAAAACATCTTTCCAGGAACAACAATGGCGAGGTATTGGTCAGAGGCTAAGATATTGAAGGCAACGCAAGTGCCCGTGGTTGCGGCAATTAGAGAGCCTGTTGAAGAAACCAAAGTAAGAACAGCTCGTGTCAACCGTTCAAGCATACCTGCCGCTTGCATGATGCCTCCAAATGTAAGCGCGCAGAGAATCAACCAAATGGTGTTCATCATTCCGTACATTCCTCCTGTAGAAAGCAAATCGTTTATGGTGGCATTTCCTGTTTCAACTTTGGTGTCCAAAGCCATGGCATTGACTACTGTTCTGTAGGATGCTTCAGCGAAGTTGCTCACACCTCCAGCAAGTTCAGATACAATTTGGGGTTGAAAGATGATGGCGAAAACACCACCTAAGATAGTGCCTAAAAACAAGGCGGGAACTGCAGGGACTTTCCGTGCAATCAATACAATCACACCCACAGGAACAAGGAAAAGCCACCAGCCTAAGTTGAATTTTTCAGCCATTACAAGTTGCATGGTCTCTACAGATACCACCGTTTCATTGATGTCTATTGTGTAGCCTGCAACGAGAAAGACAATAAGGGCAATCAGAATAGACGGCCCCGTTGTCCATACCATGTGACGAATGTGGGTGATGAGATCCGTTCCCGCAATGGCAGGGGCTAGGTTGGTAGTGTCAGATAAAGGCGACATTTTATCCCCAAAATAAGCGCCGGAAATAATGGCTCCAGCGATCCATCCTTCAGGCATACCCAACGCCTTGCCAATGGCAATTAAAGCAACACCCACAGTACCAATCGTTCCCCAAGAACTTCCTGTAGCTACCGAAATGATGGCGCATACAATGGTTGTAGCGAACAAGAAAGTGGTAGGATTTAGAATCTCCAATCCGTAATAGATCATGGCAGGGATCACTCCTGAAATAAGCCAAGTTCCAGCCAAAGCTCCAATCAATAAGAGAATGAGAATGGCGCCCATGGCTGAGGAAATACTTTCTTCAATGCCCTCATACAGTTGATGCCAAGAGGTTTTATTCGCCATGGCAATCACAGCAGCAACAGCACCGGCGGTCAACAAAGCAATCTGATTAGAACCGTAAGAACTATCCTCTCCAAAGAAGAGCACGTCGAGCCAAAGGAGGAGGATGAGCACTACAATGGGAACAAGAGAGAGAACAAATGACCAAACAGGATGCTTCATTGGAAAAATTTTGAGTCGCTAATGTAACGACATTTCATAATTCTACCTCGGCATGTAAAACTCTACACGGCCGGGGGAGACTTCAACAGATTGAAGTCCTTCAGGTTGTCTGCTGAGCTTCACCGCTACTTTAGACTGTCCTGTTGCGGCCAAAGTTTCTAGATCTTCATTGGCGAGCTCAACTGTAAAGGAGTCAGGAGTGAAGGTGCTAAGCGATTCACTTCCAGCAATTACTGTAACCGTGACTTCAGCAGGGTAGAGGGTCATGTTGTTAGCTTTGTTCGCCTCAGTCAGCGCAATGGGCACCAAAAAGCTCCGTTCACCGAGGGCATCCAATGAAATTTCAAGGGTGAGCTCTTGGCCACTGCTAGATTTTAGTCCGTCAGGTATGAGCAACTTTGTCTGATAAGTGCCACTTTCTTTGAGAACCAATTTGCTTGTGTAGATGACTGAAAGCGTATCCAACAGGCTTTGAGGTCCTGTGACAACAATTTTTCCATTGAGGTTGTCTTTCTGACTCGCAATGAATTGACCGTTCGCAAGGCGCTCCTCTATTACGGGAACAATGGGCACCTCTTTTTGCGCTCGCCTACTCATGGTAATGTACAGTGAGTCAGGTTGGATGCTGAGAATATCACGATCAGCCCCAATCAATTTGCGCGCGCGATTCAATAAGCTTTTTGATGGTACCGCTTGCTGGCCTTCAATGCGCGGGAGGCTATTCAACGAAAATTCAAGGGGTTTTTCGCGCTTGAAATAGCGCTGACCTAGAATTCCAAATCCGGTAGAGGTAACCTCTAAATCCAGTTCAGTCGTTGGAGCGCTAACCAAGTCGAAACCTTCAGGCGTATCAACAAATACCACTGGAACGGTGAAAACGTCAGTGGCATCTTCGGTCAGTGACCGCAAAACCCAGATAGAAGCAGAAATAAGGATGCAGACAAACAGCGCTCGCCAGTCGTTTTTAGACCTACTAGCAATCCACTCTTGTAGTTTGTCTGACCCCGTAGACATGTTTTAGATTACTTCGAAGCTTCTTGAATTGCTTCAGCGCTTGAAGTACTTGTAGCAGAAAGTGCAGATTTTTCAACGCGCATTTTTCCTTGCTCTACTGAAATCAGCACGTTGGTATCGAAGATTTCAACGATTTTCCCGTGAATCCCGCCAATGGTCACTACTTTATCGCCTTTCGATAATGCTTCGCGAAATTTCTTCGCCTCTTTTTGTCGTTTCATTTGTGGACGAATCATGAAGAAATACATGATTACGAACATACCTCCTAAAAGGAGAATCGTTTGAATACCGCCGCCTCCAGGAGCCGCGTCTTGTGCTATAATGAATGTAGGTGTCATCTTGAATTAATTGTTTTGTGGGCCAACGACCATTCCTTTGATTGTCAATTGTGTTTTCGCAGGATAGGTGTTCGCTACTACAGTTATTTTTTTATTCTGCTGACCATCACGGCCAGTTGAGTTGAATTCTACTTCTATGGTACCTTCCTCACCGACGGCAAGCGGTTCTTTGGGCCAGTTTTTCATCACGGTGCAGCCGCATTGGCTTGTTACACTGGTGAGAACCAATGGCGCATTTCCCGTATTTTCAAAGGTGAAGGTATAATTAACTACTTCTCCTTCAGCGATGGTGCCAAAATCGAACTCACTTTCCTCAAATTCAATGTCAGGTTGATCACCATCCTCTGGTCCATTCGGACCTGGGATATTGATCATGTCTGTTTCAATGTTGCTCGGACTGTCGTTGCAAGCTGAAAAGCTCGCGCTAAGAATCAAAGCTATGAATAGGCGTGAAGTGATGTTCATGGTTCCAATTTATTGCATTAAACCTCTTCCGATCTTCTTGATCTTTCCTTCTTCTTTCAGCTTCGCGAAGAGCTGGTCTAAAACTCCATTGATGAATCCATTACTTTTCGGCGTGCTGTAATACTTCGAAAGTTCGATGTATTCGTTCAAAGTTACCTTTAATGGAATAGATTCAAAGGTTTGTCCTTCAGCCAGAGCCATCTTCATCATGATGGTGTCCATCAGCGCAATGCGATCTAGCTCCCAATTTTTAGCCGCTTCAGTGATGAGTGTTTCACTTTCTTCGCCCAAGGAGAGGGTTTTTCTGAAAAGTTGCTCGGTAAAATCCTTTTCATCATCCGTTTCTTTCCACAAAGGAAGAAGTTCGACGTCGTCATCACCGTCTTCGATGGTCTTAATAGTTTTAAT
>CAYGUR010000049.1:5383-15270 GCA_964353035.1 uncultured Comamonadaceae bacterium
ACCATGCTCGACACCAAATCTAGGTCGTCATTCCAGAAAATGCTTTTCTCTTCGAAGGTGTCATGAAGCAATTCAACATTGATCATGTGTCGCTTGAAAAAACGAAGCAAGAATTCTCGGTCATGGGCAAAGCCGCGCTCGTCAGAAGCCATGTATTCTTTGTAATCTTCGGTCTCAATGAGCTCCTTGAAGATTTTCTTCACTACATCTTTGTGCTCTGTCCATGTTACGCTGGTTCTTTCAGCTGCACTTCTCAAAGCCTTGCTGTTGGCTAGGATTCGGAGTGGACGGTTTGTTACAAATTTGGTGTTTGGGTGCAAATCTTCCTCGGTAGGAAGTTTTTTGTTTCGACCTGCTTCTATACGCTCAATCGCAGCTTCCTGCATTTCAACGATCAGTAGGAATAGATAGATGTACATTTCGTACATCTTATCAATCGAAAACCAAAGTGCGTCCTCAGAACGTTTTGCATCTCCTTCGCCCACCGTATAGTGTGCGAACAAAGCTTGCATGATTTTAATTCTTAGGTGCCTTCTATTGAGCATGTGACAAGTGGTTGTAGTGGGTGAGTAAAGTGATTGTTCAATTAAAATGTTGATTTCACTTTGGCCATTGCAGCAACTCTCGCTTCCGCAAGTTGATTTGATGCAAGATAGACAGGAATGTTTTCTTCTGAAGATTTTTTGAAAACGTTCAAAGTGGTATCGTAGATTTTTTCTGTTTGACTGATGGCTGCTTCTCTGCTGTAGCCAATAACTTCCCAGTAGCAGTTGATGATTCCTCCTGCATTCACAAGGTAGTCTGGCGCATAGATGATTCCTTTATCCATCACAGCTTGACCGTGAATTTCCTCATTCGCCAATTGATTGTTCGCTGCTCCACAAATAATAGAGCACTTCAATCGTCCGAGCGTATCGTCGTTGACCGTAGCACCCAACGCACATGGCGCGTAGATGTCCATGTCCACATCGTAAATTTCATCCGGTGCACATGCTTGCACGCCGAATTCCTTCACAACTTCCTTCACGCGGTCTTCGAAAATGTCAGTGATGGTCACAACAGCGCCTTCTTTTACAAGGTGTTCAACGAGGTAACGACCAACGTGTCCGATGCCTTGCACAGCAACTTTCTTTCCACCTAGGGAATCATTACCCCAACGCTCTTTGGCAGCAGCCTTCATTGCAACGTATACACCGTAGGCTGTAACAGGAGAGGGGTCTCCCGAACCACCCATGTACTCAGGAAGTCCTGCCACATGCGGTGTTTCCATTTTAACCCATTCCATTTCGCGGGTACTGATGCCTACGTCTTCTGCGGTAATGTATTTTCCGCCCAAGCTGTTCACGAATTTCCCGAACCTCCGGAAAAGCGCCTCTGATTTTTGTGTTCTACTGTCACCAATGATTACAGCCTTTCCTCCACCTAAATTCAACCCGGCCAATGAAGACTTGTAGGTCATTCCTCGTGAAAGACGAAGCACGTCTGTCAACGCTTCAGCTTCCGTCGCATATTGCCACATACGTGTTCCTCCTAAGCTTGGGCCAAGGGTCGTATTGTGAATCGCGATAATAGCTTTTAATCCTGTTGCCTGATCTTGGCAGAAGAGCACTTGCTCATGGTCATGTATTGCCATGCGGCTAATGACCTCAGCGACTTTCGAATTGGTCGTCGCTTCATTTGAACTGATATCGATCATATTCCTTGCAGTATTTGTGGTAACGTTCACCACGCGGGGGCAAAAGTAGGTATTTTGAATATCATCACACCACTATAATTGTCGTAAAAAAACCAAACATTCATCGGTTATCTTATTTTTGCCGGATGAACCTGGCAGATGCGCTGAAGCACCCCATATTTAAAGTAGTCGGACAAATTGCTGATTCAAAGGACGAAAAAGCCTTTGCAATTGGCGGATATGTGCGTGACTTATTGTTAAAGCGCGATGTGAAAGACATCGATATTGTTGTTGAAGGCAGCGGAATTGAATTGGCGCAAGCGGCGGCGAAAGCACTAGGTGTCAAGAAGGTGACGGTGTACAAGAATTTCGGCACCGCCATGTTCATTTCAGAAGGATTCGAAATTGAGTTCGTTGGGGCGCGCAAAGAAAGCTACCGTTCTTCTTCGCGCAAGCCCATCGTAGAAAATGGTACCATTGAAGACGATCAACAACGGAGAGATTTTACCATCAATGCCTTGGCCATTTCGTTGAATGCAAAAACGTTTGGCGAATTGGTAGATCCGTTTAATGGATTGCATGATTTGGAAGGACGGATTATTCGCACGCCGCTGGACCCTGATATTACTTATTCAGATGATCCCTTGCGCATGATGCGTGCCATTCGTTTTTCGGCACAGTTGAAGTTTACCATTGTACCTGATAGCATTGACGCCATTCGAAACAATGCTGAGCGATTGAAAATCGTGTCGATGGAGCGCATCGAAGTGGAGCTCAATAAAATCATGATGACTTCTCGTCCGTCCATTGGTCTAAAACACCTCATGCGAACCGGCTTGCTGAAAGAGTTCTTTCCCGAACTGTTGAAGCTCAAAGGCATCGAACGCAGAAACGGCATTGCGCACAAAGACAATTTTTACCACACACTTGAAGTGGTAGATAACGTGGCGATGGAAAGTGATAACCTCTGGTTGCGCTGGGCGGCATTGCTGCACGATATTGCCAAGCCGCAAACGAAACGCTTCGTCCCAGGAATGGGGTGGACCTTTCATGGACATGAAGACCGCGGAGCGCGAATGGTACCGAAGATCTTCAAACGCTTGAAACTGCCTTTGGACCACAAAATGAAGTATGTGCAAAAGTTGGTGCTGCTTCATTTACGGCCAATAGCGCTGACGAAGGAAGAAATCACTGATAGCGCTATCCGCAGAATGCTTTTTGATGCCGGTGACGACATTGATGACCTGATGATCTTGTGTCGTGCTGACATCACTTCCAAGAATGAATCGAAGGTGAAGCGCTACCTAAAAAACTATGACCTCGTAAAGCGAAAGCTCATCGAAGTGGAGCAAAAAGATTCTGTCCGAAATTTTCAGCCGCCGATCTCAGGTGAGCTGATCATGGAGACCTTCGGAATCCCTCCTTCTGCGCACGTAGGAGAATTGAAGAAGTACATCAAAGAGGCCATTCTTGAAGGAGAAATCCACAATGATTACGATGAGGCCTACGCCTTTATGTTGAAGAAAGGAGCGGAGCTGGGGCTGGAAGCGGTTTGAATCATGAATCTTAAATGATGCATGATGCATGATTAAGGGTGAAGTATCAACCAATCCTGAATCAATCATCCTGAATCCTGAATCGTGAATCAATCATCCTGAATCTTGAATCAAAATCGGTAGCTCATTTATTGTAACTATCCGTTACGTACAATCCAATCACCCTGCTATACCCTTGGGGATCATTGTAATACGTGAAGATGCTATACGTGTTTTCCGTAGCTTGATTGTTCCCTTCAATCGCTGTCAAATCACCGTCCGGGTTTTCTGGCGAAACAACACTGTACATATAGTTATAGTATCCTTGTTTCAAATAGAGCTGACCTTCGTACCTCTTTTTATCTGGATTCCAATCCATCTTGGCCCGGTCTTGATAGTTCCAATTCGTCAAAGCGCCATAAATGTATATGCTTGAGGCGGGGTACCGGAATTCATAAGGCAAGTAAAAGTGGACAAACATGTATTCAGATTCAAGGAAAGGATCGAAGTCGTCATTCTTAAGAAGTCGCTTTCCATTGATGTCGATGTCTGTTCGATAGACTTCATACGTTCTTCGCGCACTCGGGTGGAGGTAGAGGTGCCATTGATTGTTCACCATACGAATGGAGTCAGTTCCTAGGGCTGTGAATCGAATGCTTTTACTGTCGAACCAACGAAATTCATTCAATCCATTGAAATTGTTTTCTTCGTCAAAATCGTAAACGAACGTGGTCCCTTTCATGAAAACGGGCTTCAAGTCGAAAATGGCATTGTCCCACCGATCATTTTGCAGAATCACCACGTCTAAATCGGCATAAGCGTCATATATCGGGTATGAAATTTGCTCCAATTCGAAATCTACCTCCTGCTTGTACCTTCTTTCCGAAACGATGGTTGAAGGTTTGACATTGACGTTATAGCCAATGAGGTTTTCGTAAACAACGAAGCGATGTGTGAAAATCGGATTGTCTTCTTGCCCGTCTGGATAAACCTTCAAAAGGTAGTTGCCAGAGCGTGTAATGCGCATCATGTCATTTGGGAACGAAAAAGTGTAATGCGTGTACATCTGCTTCCGATTGAAACTCTCGTCCATTTCAGTGATGGAATTGTCATTGAAGCCCTGAACATATTCATAATCCTCCATGTCTGAAGGGGTCCAATGGTAGTCGCAGTGCACAATAGCGTAGTTGTAATCATTGAATCCACCATTCAAATCATCAAACCTACAGGTCAATTGAAGCCCTTCTAGTGGGATATACGGAGGGGCTAATTGATCTTCTCCTTGATAAAGTAGAACACTTCTGATGTAATCATCGTACACGGCGGTGGTGTAATCCCAATCTGCTTGAATAAATTCGTTTGCTGCTGAACTTGCAGAATTCGAATCTGTTGTAGTAGTATTGGTGTACGAAGTACAACTTGGGAATACACAAACTGTTAATAAAGAGAGTAATATTGATGTGTAATCCTTTGCTGACAAAGGGATGATACGCTTAATTAGAATCATTCTAAATTGTTGAGAAAAGGATGTTGTGAGGGTCTGTGACGTTCACATTTCGTTAATTTTGCGCTCCAAAATAAAGGATATTTACCGAAACATGGCGAAAGCGATTAGGATTCGGAAGGGATGCGACATCAGACTCCAAGGAGTAGCTGAAAAAACCCTTGAGATGCCTTCGAAGGCAGAAGTGTTTGCGATCAAACCAACAGACTTCCACGGACTCGTGCCGAAGTTGGTTGTGCGCGAAGGCGACCAGGTCAAAGCCGGCGATGTGCTGTTCTATGACAAGTATAACGATGCAATTAAGTACAATGCTCCTGTGAGTGGTGTAGTGAAAGCAGTTGTTCGTGGTGAAAAGCGACGCATACTTGAAGTGCAGATACAAGCCGACAGTACAACCCAATTTAAAGATTTCGGCGCGCGTGCTGCGAAAGGAGCGAAGCGTGAAGATCTCATTCAACACCTACTCGAAGGAGGTCTCTGGCCAGTGATCGAGCAGCGTCCATTCAGCATTGTGGCGAATCCAGAGGACAAGCCACGTGACATATTTGTCACTGGATTTGACAGCTCTCCACTAGCACCTGATGCTGATTTTGTGTTGGATGGAAGTGAAGCCGAATTCCAAGAAGGAATGGATGCACTGAACGTATTGGCTGGAGATCAAAAAGTACACCTTTCATACAAGAAGGGGACTTCAAAGTTAACTGCAATTCAGAATGCTGAACTACACGAAGTAAGTGGTCCGCACCCTGCTGGAAATGTCGGAGTGCAGATACATGCAATTAAGCCTTTGAACAAAGGCGAAGTTGTTTGGACCTTGCGCGCTCAAGATGTAGTAAACATTGGTCGCTTCTTGAAAACAGGGAAGTTTGATCTTCAACGCGTAGTGGCAATTACAGGATCTGAAGTGACTGACCGCAAGTACGTGAAGGTAACCGTTGGAACCAACGTGGCAAACATCCTAAAAGGGAAGTTGACTGATGGCAACAATCGTGTAATCAGTGGAAACGTGCTCACGGGTGATAAAATTGGTCAAGACGGTTTCCTCGGTTTTTACCACCACCAAATCACGGTAATCCCTGAAGGAGATGAGCCGTTGTTCTTCTTGACAGAAGGTTGGCTAGCTCCAGGGTTGAACGACTTCTCTTTGTCGCATGCATTCCCAACGTGGCTCATGCCGAAGTCGAAAAAATTCAAGCTGACAACCAATCAGCATGGTGAAGACCGTGCATTTGTTGTAACAGGGCAATATGAAAAGGTATTCCCTTTTGATATCTATCCAGTGCAACTGGTGAAGTCAATCATTGTGAACGACATTGACGCCATGGAGAAGCTCGGGATCTACGAAGTGGCACCTGAAGATTTTGCACTTTGCGAATACAGCTGTACGTCAAAGATCAACGTACAATCGATTGTTCGTCAGGGTCTTGACGTCATCAAAGAAGAATGTTAATTCAAGCGAACTAAAAGAGATATAAGTTGAAAGCAATTCACAACCTTATTTCAAAAATAAAACCCAACTTCGAAGAAGGTGGGAAATTGAGTCGTTTCTGGGTGGTCTTTGACTCCCTTGAAACATTTGCCTTTACTCCTGGGCATGCGACGAGCAAAGGAGCTCACATTCGTGATGCCATTGACATGAAGCGAACAATGATGATGGTAATTGTTGCCATGATTCCTGCATTGCTTTTTGGAATTTGGAACGCTGGACATCAATACTACCTATCTATCGGTGAGATTACAGCCGCTGACGGATTGGGAGCGATGTTCTGGGAGAGTGTTGGAATCGGTGCTTCTAAAGTGCTTCCTATTGTAGCCGTTTCATACGGTGTCGGACTAGGAATTGAATTCATCTTTGCCGGCATTCGCAAGCACTCTATCAACGAAGGTTTCCTTGTGTCTGGAATGCTTATTCCTCTGATTATGCCAGTTGATGTTCCGTTGTGGATGTTAGCTGTAGCAGTGGCTTTCGCTGTAATCATTGGTAAAGAGGTATTCGGTGGAACAGGAATGAACATCTTGAACGTTGCCCTTACTGCTCGTGCATTTATGTTCTTCGCTTATCCGAAGCAGATGTCTGGAGAAATCTGGATCCACTCTACAGAAATGGCTACCGTTGATGGATATTCAGGCGCTACCGCGCTTGGAGAGTTAGCGAATACGGTGGGTAAGTCGGCTGGTTCACCAGAGGTTACGGGCATCCTCAGCGGATTTAACGCTGATGGTATGTTTAGTATGGCGAATTCATTCTTCGGACTCATCCCAGGATCCATTGGTGAAACAAGTGCCTTGGCCATCTTGATTGGTGCAGCAATTTTGTTGTTCACTGGAATCGGAAGCTGGAGAATCATGTTGAGCTTCCTTGTTGGTGGACTAGCAATGGGGGCTATTTTCAACCTAGCTGGCGCGAACGCATTTATGTCTGTAAATCCAGTTCACCAGATTATCATTGGTGGATTTATGTTCGGCATGGTCTTTATGGCAACTGACCCGGTGACTGCAGCACAAACAGCTACAGGAAAACTGATTTATGGATTCTTTGGGGGATTCTTCTCCATCATGATTCGTGTATTCAACCCTGCCTACCCAGAAGGGGTAATGATGGCCATCTTGTTCATGAACGTTATGGCACCAATGATAGACCACTACGTAATTGCGGCAAACATTAAGCGTCGTGAAAAACGTATGATACTTCAAACCGCTTAAGAAAGAGACATGGCAGTTAATAAGAACAGCAACGGATATACTTTCCTCTTCGCTATCCTCATGGTAGTGATTGTTGGGGCAGCCTTGGCATACACTTCGATGTCGCTCAAACCGCTTCAAAAAGCGAATGAGGCCGACAAGAAGATGGTTGACATCCTTGGAGCAATTGGAGTACCAGCTACAAGAGACAATGCGCAGGAAGAATTTTCTAAGTATGTGACTGAACGTATTTCAGTGACCTACGACGGAAAGGAAGTGAATACAGCTACTGGAGAGATTACGTCTGGTGATAAAACAGATCCTTTTAACATCGACGTGAAGAAGGAGTACCGCGGAATCATTAGCAAAATCCTGAAGTCAACCAAGAAAGATCCATCGGCTCAAGCAGAGCAGTTGGCGTCTGCCAATGTCACTTATCCGCTTTACGTTTGTGTAAAGAATGACAGTACATTCTATGTAGCACCAGTAGTAGGAACTGGACTATGGGGACCAATCTGGGGATATGTAGCATTGATGGAAGATGCTGAGACATTCTACGGAGCAACCTTCGATCACAAGACTGAAACACCTGGACTAGGTGCTGAAATCAAAGAGACCTTCTTTACAAAAAAGTTCAAAGGGAAAACCTTGGATACGGGTGCTGATGTTGTTTTCGAAGTGAAGAAGGGCGGATCAGTAACTGATGAGCACAGCGTAGACGGAATTACAGGTGGAACAATCACCAGTAAAGGAGTAGGAGAGATGCTAAACCGCACACTTCCTATTTACGTGAAATACTTAGAGCAAACTTCAAATCAAAAAGCACAGCGATGAGCACTGAAGTAAAAGAAATTAAAAAGAGTGAACCGCTCTTCTCAAAAAAGAACCGAAAGCTGCTTTCGGATCCGTTGAATGATTCAAACCCAATTACGGTTCAAGTACTCGGTATCTGCTCTGCATTGGCCATTACTGTGCAAGTGCAACAAGCCGTGATTATGTCGGCAGCTGTATTGTTCGTAATGATTGGAGGTAACGTGATTGTATCACTTCTTCGTAACCTGATTCCAGACCGTATCCGTATCATCGTACAATTGGTGATCATTGCAGCCTTGGTAATCATCGTAAACGAAGTGTTGAAAGCCTTCCTTCCAGACATCTCTGAGAAACTTTCGGTATTCGTTGGATTGATTATCACCAACTGTATCATCATGGGACGTCTTGAAGCGTTCGCATTAGGTAACAAACCAGGACCTTCATTCCTTGATGCCATCGGTAACGGTATGGGCTACGCATGGATTCTACTCGCTGTAGCTTTCGTTCGTGAAATCTTTGGATCAGGTGCATTGAGCTTTCCTGGAGTAGGACAAGTGAAGTTCATTCCAGATGGTTGGTTCATTGCCAACGGAGGGTTTTACGAAAACAACAACTTGATGATTTTGCCTCCAATGGCACTTGTAGTTGTAGGAATTATTATTTGGGTGCAGCGTTCACGCAACACCAAACTCATCGAAGAAAACTAAGCATCATATCTGAACAACAATGGAATACTTCAGCATATTTGTTAAAGGAATATTTGTAGAGAACATGATCTTCGCCTACTTCTTAGGCATGTGTTCTTACCTCGCTGTATCAAAAACAGTGAAGACGGCCGTTGGACTAGGATTCGCGGTGATATTCGTACTCGGAATTACCGTTCCAATCAACTACTTACTCGAAGAGTATGTATTGAAGGAAGGAGCCCTTACTTGGCTTGATGCTTCATACGCTACAATCGACTTGAGCTTCTTGAGTTTCATCATGTTCATCGCCGTTATTGCATCTATCGTGCAGTTGGTAGAGATGATCGTTGAGAAGTTTGCTCCTGCACTTTACGGTGCACTTGGAATCTTCCTTCCGTTGATCGCGGTAAACTGCTCCATCTTAGGAGGTGCCTTGTTCATGCAAGAACGTCAGTACCCATCAATTGGAGAAGCAACTGTATTCGGACTCGGTTCTGGAGTGGGTTGGTGGTTGGCCATTGTTGCCATCGCAGCTATCCGTGAGAAGATTAGATATTCACACGTTCCAGGACCATTGAAAGGACTAGGAATTACATTCATCATCACTGGACTTATGGGTATGGCATTCATGAGCTTCATGGGAATTGAAATATAAACGAACTGGAGAGGTAGAATTATGACAACTACGATCATATTTACAATCGTATTTTTCCTTGCAGTAATCCTTCTACTTGTTGGACTATTGCTCTTTGCTAAAGCGAAGCTCTCGCCTAGCGGAAAAATCCAAATTGAAATCAACGGCGAAAAAACCATCGAAGTGGATGGAGGTAGTAGCTTGCTTACCACACTCGGTAATGCAGGAATCTTCTTGCCTTCGGCTTGTGGTGGAGGTGGAACGTGCGTTCAGTGTACTTGTCAAGTGCACGAAGGTGGAGGCGCAATCCTTCCAACAGAAGAGCCTCACTTTTCACGTAAAGAAATTGCTGCTGATT
>CAYGUR010000050.1:0-7573 GCA_964353035.1 uncultured Comamonadaceae bacterium
CTTCGCACCTCTGCAGACCAAATTCGCAAGGCGGGGTAACGAATTCATCCTGCCCGACCAACAAAAAACACTTACATTGGTTCAATGGAAATTCGCTTTAGCAAGTGGTCTTTAATTATGCTTTCTGTTCTTCCAATGCTGGTGGTCGGACAAGATGAACCCAAACCATCATTTATTCCAAATGAAATTTTTGTTGGACTGAACCGAACAACTTTAGCGAATGATGTCACCAATAATTTAAATGGATTTGCGGTTGGCTTCGCCTTCAACAATCCGAATTTTAAAAACAGAATCAACTTGGCGTATTCCGTTAGTTTTATTCAAACTCGTCAATTCAAGTCGTTGCACACGGTAGAGCAATACTTAGATTATCAAGACGCCCAATTTCAACTGAATAATTTGAGTTTTTCAATCGGCCCACGTCAGGTTGTAGTCATAAGCAGATGGGTTTGCGCCGTGGAAGCAGGTGTTTTTTTTAATGCCAATCTTTCCAACTATGTAAAAGGAACAAGGATTGATCGAAATCGGAATGGGGTCACTTCTATCACAGAGGTACATCACGATAAAGTGAATCTTGACAGATCGAACAAAGGCTTGTATGCCTCTTTTAGCTATGAGGCGCCATTAAAATCAACTAAATTGATCTTCAAAGCCCAATACCGATATGGGCTTTTCGACTTGAGCACCAACTCTTTTAGTGATGACATACTGGAGCGTTATCTGCTTGTCAGCGTTGGTTTCGGGTGGTAGACCCCTCGTGTCCCACTCCCTACTCCCAACTCCCTACTCTCAACTCAAAAGTGACTTGATTCACTTATCTTCGTCTTAATCCAAAACAATGACCATGAAAACGCTACTTAGAACTACACTTTTGACCGCTTTAACTTTCTGCATGCTGGCTTCCTTCGCCCAAGATGAGAAAGTGGTAGAAGCCATGATGACTTCCCCAGATATGACTGTTGCCCAGCGCGATGTGAAGGTGAAAAAGGAACCCGCTACCGCATTGAGCATGAAAATGAGCGCTCCCTCCAATGATGTGGAGAAAGCAGTAGAAAAATACTTCGAAGACAAGTACAAAGCTGATTTCAAAAAAGAAAAAGACTTCATGACCGCCAACGGTGTGTTGATGTCGGATGTAGCCAATGAAACGGCTGTGCTGATGACGCGTGTTGAAGATGAAAACGGATTGAGCAGATTGGACGTGATTGTAATGCTCCAAGGAAAGGTGATGAATAAAACAGACCACCCGGTGGCGTATGCGAACATGCAAAATGTGATGAAATCATTCGCGCGCACCTTCTACCTTGATCAATACGCAGAAGTGCTTGATGACCAGAGAAAAGAACTTTCGTCAGAAGAGAAGACCCTAGAAAAGTCAATCAAAGCAGGAGAAAAATTGGCGAAATCAATCGCTGGAAATGAATCTGATATTCAAAAGGCAGAGAGCGATATTGTCAAGACTGAACAAGAGATTCGTGATGCACAGGCGAAGTTGGAGCAGCTAAAAGCCGACATCGACAACCACAAGAATGAGATTGAAAAGTTGAAGCAAGAGGTAGAGAAAAACAAAAGTGAAACAGCTGATCAGCAGAAAGTGGTAGATCAGAAAAAAGCTAAAGTGAATAAAATTCAGGCGGCTTCAGATGTGATTAGAAAGTAGTTTTTCAAGTACATTTCCCAACGAATAGAAAATAAAAAGGTGCAACTTATCTAGGGTGTTGCACCTTTTTTATGCGCCTACAATTGGTTCATTGGGAGCTCTAAATCAGCTACTTAGAAAAAAGTAATTGAATATTGGTTGTCCCATAAGCAACCCTTTTTCTGCTTTTGAAGTTTTGATAGTGAAGGCATCAAACGCGCATTTTGTAGCAGTCCAAGAATAACCACTCTTGGGTCGTTCATGATCGTGTGATTTTTAATAATTTACAACGCACTTTGCACAAAACCATCACTATGAGACTACTATCTATTCTCTGCGCCTTTTTGTTGACGCTTTCTACAGTTAACGCAGCAGCGCAGCCCAATTGCGACAATAACGAGGTTATCTTTACCCTGGAGACAGGGGTTTGGGCCTCTGAGATCGACTTTGCCCTGTTTGACTCCAATATGGATTCACTATTTGTGTTTTCCTCAGTGGGTTTTAATCTTGAAGATAATACTGTTTACACAGCCATTCTTTGTCTAGATGACGGATGTTACACCGCAGCCATGTATGATGCCTTTGGTGATGGTTGGAATGGAGCAGAATTAACTGTCTCCTACAATGGAACGATGATTTCCTTAGGCGGATTAGCGAATGGCGACTACGGACAAGTCGATTTTGGTATCAATGCTGACGATTGTGTAACGGTTGTTCCGGGATGTACTGATCCAGCTGCCTTAAACTACCTGCCTTGGGCCAATGAAGATGACGGGTCGTGCGAGTATCCTTTTGCATGTGAAAACGGTACGGCTGCACAACTCTATGTGTGTACCTTCGCCAACGGCACCGAAGTGAATCTTGATATTCTTGACGATCAGGGTAATGTTGTGTTCTCTGTTGAAAATCAGACTTCCCCTATTGTTTATTATGACTTATGTCTTGAAGATAGCATTTGTTACACCATCGAAATGTCCAACAGCGCAGGAAACAACGGCTGGTATGGCGGTTATTTCTGGGTGAATGTGGACGGCGTTCAAATTGTGAATGATCAATTGGACCCAGATAGTTCATTTGGACTATCATCAATGTCCCTAGACGGATCTTGTCCTGAGTTTGGGTGCACCGATCCAACCGCTTTGAACTATGATGAAGAAGCTAATGAAGACGATGGTTCTTGCGAATACCCTGAAGAATGCTTCGCGAATACAGTTATAGCAAATACCTTCGGAGGGACTTTTCCTGGAGAAATTGAGTGGTACCTAGAAGATCAAAATGGAACTATTGTACTTGAAGGTCCGGGTAGTTTTGATAACAACAACTCAAGTCAGGATTTTGCTTGCATAGAGGATGGTTGCTACACTTTAACCATGATTGATACTTTCGGTGATGGTTGGAATGGTGCGTATGTTTCACTCTCGATTGACGGTGTAGAAATTGCTTATGGCACCTTCGCCACAGGAGAAATAAGCTTCTTGACCCTTTCAATCAACAGTGAATGTGACGAGATTATTGGAGGATGTACCAATTCTGATGCGATCAACTACAACCCAGACGCAACTTTTGATGATGGTTCATGTGAATGGCCTTACCTAGGCTGTACAGATCCAGAGGCTACCAATTACAATCAATGGGCGAATACGGACGACGGTTCCTGTGTGTACCCAATCGAATGTGAGACAGGTGTTCTCGCTGAGATTTACATCTGTACGTTCAGCAATGGACAAAACGTGGCACTTGAAATTGTTGACGAAAATGGAAACATTGCTTTCGAAGCTAGTGGTCTGAACAGCGGACAAATCTTGTATTTCGAAGCATGCCTTGACCCTGACATGTGTTACACCGTAAACATGTCGAATACAGGCGGTGGAACCGGCTGGTACGGTGGTTACTACTGGGTGAATGTAGATGGTGTTCAAATAGACCAAGACGAACTAGACAACGGTTTAGCATTTGAAACAACCTACTTTTCAATCAATGGAACTTGTCCTGCGCTGGGTTGCACTGATCCTATGGCTGTGAATTTTAATCCTGAAGCAACGGAAGACGATGGTTCATGTGTGTTTATAGATGACTGCAATGAAAACTTGGTGGTGACAACCCTTACTACTTTGTTCTGGGGGGAGGAAGTTTCTTGGACGTTGCTAGATGAAAATCAAAACACCGTATTATCTGGAGATGGTTATGTAAATGATCAAGTTTACACTGATTACGGCTGTTTAGCAGACGGTTGCTACACATTGATTCTAAGTGACTCATTCGGTGATGGCTGGAACGGAGGCCAAATCGAAATTATGGTTAACGGCGAAGTGGTGCTTTCAACTACGCTTGAAGTTGGAGAATCACAAGCGGTAATTGTTGGAATCAATTCAACTGACTGCGCACAGATTGTATACGGATGCACTGATCCTGAAGCGACGAATTACAACGAAGAAGCTACTGAAGATGATGGTTCATGTATCTATCCGATTTTCGGGTGTACTGACCCAGCAGCGATCAACTATAACTATTGGGCGAATGCCGATGATGGCTCTTGCTATTATGAAGGTGAGCCTTGTGAAGACAACCTTGTTTCAGTGGGCATGATCACGGGTACTTACGGATTCGAAATCAACTGGTACATCATAAATGATCAAGGAGATCAACTGTACTACGGCAATGGAAGCTATCCTGATTCACTGGCAGTTCAGAACATTTGCTTAGAAGATGGCTGCTATACTTTAGAAGTGAATGACCTGTTCGGACAAGGTGCTGAAGGTGGAGAAATCACCCTGACATTTGAAGATGGAACAACAATCACTGTAGACTTATTAAACATGTGGAACGCATCGATTCCTTTTGGAATCAATTCTGATTGCAATACCATAGAAGACATCTTCGGATGCACAGATCCGGAAGCTTTGAACTACAATGGGCTTGCTACAGTTGATGACGGATCATGCGTATATCCTGGTCCGTACTTAGGACCTAGTTATGCCCTATCTGGCGAAGACGTGTCCATCGAGTTTAACTTCGCACCTAATCCAGTTGAAAGTGTAATGCTATTGACTTTCAACAAGCTGAACCCAACACAACGCTTGACGGTAGACATTTATGATGCTGTTGGTCGACTAGTGATGGCGCAAGATTTCGGTAAGACTCAAGAATTCTTCAACACAAATATCAATTTGGAATCGCTGGAAAGCGGCGCTTATATCATTGTTGCTACCAATGGTGCTTCGAAAGTGACTGGGCGCTTGATCAAGCAGTAAAATTGAATTTAATACACATATCAAAGGTGGAGCGTTTATACGTTCCGCCTTTTTTTTATGCTTTTTCTGGACGAAGTAGCTTCGCGAAGCAATGAAAATTGATCAAAACAGTGATTTTCACCCCAATGGGTGAAAACCAAGCAAATGAATGACCGCACCTTTGGGGTATGAATTACTTAAACCCCTTCGTCATGAAATTAAAAATCGGAACCACTTCACTGCTGTTAACAGAAACACAAGAAAAATTCAAACTTGTTCTTGATCTAGAAAAACTAAAGGGAACTTCAAAAGCCATCGCATTGGTAATTGCGTTCAGCGGAACAACGGTTTTAGCATGTGCGGGATTTATCTGGCTAGCATTGGGCATATTCTGTACTTTAGTGGTGCTCTTGGTAGCAGATTTCCTTCGAAATGGAATTGATTATCCCATGGATTTTGAGCTAGGGCCTGAATTGGCCAATGAAATTATGAATGACGTCCTCGTTGAAGGCAGGTAGTGAATGAAACAGTCTGAACAGAAAGACCGAAATGAAAAATGCGCTCATGAGGTAATTCAACAAGAGCGCGTGATTTGCACAGTTGCAGCTGATTTGCTGGTGATGAATAAACTGTTGGAAGATGATAAGGAAAAATCAAAAAACATGGCGCAGCAATCAAGCTTTAAGACCCTACTAGTGGACTTAAAATCAAAAATCAAAAGGATTCTTAGATGAACTTTCGTCCAATTGACTGTTTAACCAGTTGCCTTCGTTTACTTCTCGTTGCAGCGCTCATGCTTAGTGGTGCCTGTTCTATGCTCGCACAAGATGCTTTTTTAGACAGCCTCAACACAGCCATTGCACAATCTGTTTCGGAAGAAGAAACCATGGAAATGTTGTTGGAAGGCGCTGATTACGCACTTTACAACGATGAAACCTTCGTTGAAAAATATACCCAACAACTTTTTGAGCTTGAAATGGTTCAAAAAGACAGCGCATTGTGGATGAATGCATTGCGCTTGCAAGCGGCAGGAGACCGCTGGACAGGCAGGTTCGTAAGGAGCATTGAAGAATTCAAAGAATGCTACGCTTACTACAAGTACCACAAAGACACCGCAAACATCATTTTTGCAGCAGATCATCTAGGTAGCATGAATGTATTCATGGGCTACAATCAAGAAGCACAGAAGTACCTTTTTGAGGTGTATGACCTAGAAAAAGCCTTAGGAGACCTGGCAGGCATTGGTAATGCCACAAACGGACTAGCTATCTTTTATACCAACATCGGGCAAGATGATAAAGGTATTGAACGCTACTATGAAGCCCTGGAGATTTTTGAGCAACTCAATGATACAATGGGTCAAGCAAATGTGCACGCCAACCTTGGATTGACCTATGTTGAGCAAGGACTGTTCGACAAAGCTGAATTCCATTTAAAACAACAAGGACACCTAGACACGTTGATGAACTACCCACGCGGACTAGGTTTTCACTTTGATTTTATGGGTTATCTGCGCTCAGAGCAGGGTAGACATCAAGAAGCTTATGAAATGCATACCACCGCGTTGCAGATTAGAGAGCAACTAGCAAGTAAATACAACATCAGTGAATCGCGTGTTTGTGTTGCCGCAGCTTTGTATGAGATTGGAAGGTATGACGAAGCCATTCAACAGGCACAAATTATTTTGGACGAAAACGAGGAAAAACAATCGCTAAGCCACGAACAAAGGGCATATGAAGTGCTTGCTGATGCACAAGAAGCGAAGGCCAATTATAAGTTGGCACTTGATTATCACAAGCAGTTTAAACTCATTTCTGATTCCATTTTCAACCAAGATATCTTAGATAAAGTAGCTGAAAAAGATGCCAAGTACGATCTCGCTGCGCGCGAAGCTGAAATTGCTATGTTGGATGCGAAGAATGAAAACGCGAAGCTGATTATTGAGCAGAAAAGCAGAACCATTTTACTGGCAAGCATCGGACTCGGATTGGTGACCATTTTGAGTGTCATTCTCTTTTTCATCGGACAGAAATACCTTCGCCAAAGAAAAGTTTTGGCAAAAGCAAACACTGACAAAGACACCTTGCTGCGCGAAATACACCATAGAGTAAAGAACAATCTTCAAGTGGTTAGTAGCTTGTTGTCTATGCAGGGAAGGACAATCAACGATGAGGTGGCACTAAAAGCAATCAATGATGGCAAAAGTAGAGTGCGAAGTATGGCACTCATTCACCAAGACCTCTATCAACATGACAACCTCATGGGCGTCAATGCCAAGGGTTACTTGGTGAAGTTGTGTAAGGAGCTTTTCGCTACCTATCAGATTGATGAAGATCGTGTACTCCTCAACCTCGATATTGAAGATGTTGACATTGATATAGATACCCTCGTGCCTTTGGGATTGATCATCAATGAGCTGGTGACTAACTCCTTGAAATACGCTTTTCCAGATCAACGTGAAGGTCACCTAAACATCAACCTCAAGGAAGATGCGAAACGTCTCAAACTCACTGTGGCTGATGATGGCATTGGTTATGACCTCAAAGAAACGAAGCAGGGGTCTTTTGGTACGAAACTCATCAAGGCCCTCACCAAACAACTTCGTGGTGAACTCACCTTGTTCGGGAATCAGGGTACAGCAGTTTCTATTGCTTTTAGCAAGTACAAACTGTCTCGACGGAATTCATAGAAATCTGTATCAATC
>CAYGUR010000050.1:7673-15182 GCA_964353035.1 uncultured Comamonadaceae bacterium
TCACTACTCACAACTCGTCCTCAATACTCATAACTCCCCCTCAATACTCACAACTCTGCCTCAATACTCACAACTCTCCCTCAATACTCACAACTCTCCCTCACTACTGAATTAGTAGCCCCGCCAGGAATCGAACCTGGATCAAATGTTTAGGAAACATCTATTCTATCCATTGAACTACGGGGCCTGAACTTCAAAGATACACCTCTGTAGGTCGGCACGCAAGCACAGAACACCCCCAAAATACACGTGCAAATTCTCCGAGATTCTCGTACATTCGTCTATGCGCCTTACGCTGCTCTCACTACTGCCCCTTCTTTTGCTCTTCGCGTGCGGCGAAGAAGCCAAACCGTTGCCGTCCAAATTGTTTCAATACCTGCCTGCTGAACAAACAGGGGTTCACTTTATCAATGAAGTGGATGAGCGTCCAGGACGTACAATTGGTGTCTATGATTACATGTACAATGGCGCTGGAGTAGCAATTGTAGACCTCAACAATGACGGACTTTCAGACTTGGTGTTTTGTGGAAACGATGTGCCCTCAGCAATCTATCAAAATCAAGGAAATCTCACCTTTGAAAAGGTGGAAGGGTCTGGTGTAGACCACGGTGGATGGACCACAGGAATCACCGTGGTTGACATTAACAACGATGGCCTTCAAGACCTCTATTTTTCGCGCAGCGGACCAGATTTTCGAAAAGGAAATACCACGAACATGATGTACATCAATCAGGGTGATTTCACTTTTGTTGAAGAAGGCAAAAAACGCGGATTAGCACATGAAAGCCTCTCAACGCAAGGCGTCTTTTTTGATGTGGACGGAGACCAAGATTTGGATTTACTGCAACTCAATCATGCTGTTCGAAATTGGGCCAATGAGATTCCACAATGGTTGAATGCTGAGCAAAGAATTCGTCCTGACGAAAAAGCAAAATACCAAACCACCTTGTACCTCAATGATGGTAAAGGAAGCTTTGAAGAAGCCACCGACGATGCCACCTTTCAGAAAACGAATTTTAGCCTCAGTGCTGCCGTCAGTGATTTCTCAGGGAAGGGCGAACAAAGCATCTTTATTGCCAATGATTACTTCGTCCCAGATCAATTGGTCACGCGAAACAAACAGGGCGATTTCATCGATCATATCCACCAGAAGTTCAGCCACACAAGCTTTTACAGCATGGGAAGCGATGCAGCCGATTTTAACAATGATGGACTAGTTGATCTTGTGGTTCCTGACATGGCGCCTAGTGATCATTACCGAAGTAAAACCATGATGCCTCCTATGGACACTACCCAGTTTCGTTACCTTGAACGAAGAGGGTATGTTCCCCAATACATGTTCAATGGATGCTATTTGAACAGCGGAGATGGTGTGATGAGCGACATCGCACATTTGGCCGGTGTAGCACAGACTGATTGGAGCTGGTCGCCCTTGCTTACAGATCTGAACAATGACGGACTCAAAGACCTCTACATCACCAATGGCGTGTACCGAGATGTAACCAACAATGACTGGAGAAAACCCGTCCTAGAAGCCATGCGCAATGACAGTCTGAGCAAGAAAAAGTACTTTGAACTCCTTCAGAAAGCGCCACAAACTCCTTTGGTGAATGCAGTTTTTCAAAACATGAACGGACTGCAGTTTGAAGGGGTAGAAAAGGAGTGGGGGTTGGATAGCACGTCCTTCTCCAACGGACTGGCAGTGGGAGATCTGGACAATGATGGTGATCTAGATATTGTCACCAATAACATCGGACAAAGTGCTTTTATAATTGAGAATACGGCGGCAAACAGAGGTGCAGGATACATTCGTTTGCAACTCACAGCACCGAACAATGCATCTGCTTTGGTAGACGGAGCCAAGGTTCAAATTTGGATTGGGGGCGAACAGCAACTCGCTGAAAACCGGTTCACCCGCGGATACATGAGCTATTCTGAACCCATCATTCATTTCGGCCTTGGCCAGAATGCCCCACATAAAATTGACAGCGTGGTTATTCATTGGCCGAACAAAGGAACACAAGTGTTGATGGACTTACCCACGAACGCCACTCATAAAATTGAATACAAAAATGCGCCTGTAATTGATTATCCTGCTGAACCCACAGCCTATTGGGATCTTACCAACCTTGCGTTTCGTACCCCTATTCAACACCGCGAAAATGCGTTTGATGATTTCAAAATAGAACAGCTCTTACCGCAACGAACATCCACGATGGGGCCAGCATTGGCCGTAGGGGATGTGAATGGGGACGGGCTAGATGATTTTTATTTAGGCGGGGCGAAAGGGAAGAAAGGAACCTTGATGGTCCAAACTGCAGGTGGCTATTTTAACGAACAAAAGGTGGCTGCATTTGTCGCCCAGTCTGCAGGCGAAGAGCTGGGAGCACTCTTTTTAGATGTAGACGGCGATCAAGACCTCGACCTTTATATAGCGCGTGGAGGTGGGGGCGATGTAAAGGGGCAGCCAGAGTTGCTCCAAGATCTACTTTACCTCAACAGTGGAAACGGCGATTTCGTCTTGGCGAAGGGGAAACTGCCTCAAATGAGCACTTCAACAAAAGCCATTGCGGCCTTTGATTGGGACGAAGATGGGGATCTAGATGTGTTCGTTGGTGGAAGAAATGTGCCCGGAAACTATCCGTTTGGGGTGCGAAGCTATTTTCTGGAGAACAAAAAAGGGACCTTCGTAGATGTCACGAAAGACTTCGCCCCAGCGTTCTTGAACTTTCAGATGATTACCGCTGCATGTTGGATTGAAAAAGGCGTCAACGCCAAGCCCAATTTGGTTGTAGTTGGAGAATGGATGGATCCTCAACTGCATGTGTTGGATGAAGTAGCCATTGATGAGTGGCGATTGACCCCGAAGAAGTTACCCGCTTTCGCCAACAAAACAGGCTGGTGGAATACTGTGGAGTACTTCACCTTCGAAGACCAACAAATACTCGTTTTGGGCAACTTGGGCTTGAACAATAAATTTCATGTGAGTGAAGACCATCCGCTGCATCTTGCTGCTGGAGATTTTGATGGCAACGGAATTTCGGATGCACTTTTGATCAAGAATTACAAAGGCAATATGGTTCCAGTTCGTGGATTGCAGTGCAGCAGCGGACAGATTCCAGAAATCAAGGAGCGTTTTCAAACCTATGATGCTTTCGCGTCAGCAGATATATTTGAAATTATTGGAAGAGACCTCACGGAGGAAGACCTTTTGCTGCGGGCCAATACCTTTGAAAGCGGATGGATGACCATCGATGAGAATGAAGTGGGTTCGTTCCAACCCTTTCCGATTGAGGCACAAGTTTCACCCATCATGGGCGCTGTTTCAATTGGAAATGACTTGATTCTTGCTGGAAATTTAAGCACCACAGAAATCGAAACTACGGCCTATGATGCTGGAAAAGGCATCGTGCTGAGAGCGAGTGTCAATCCGCAGGGAGTATTGGGGTTTTCAGTGCTCCCGACAACAAAAAGTGGCGTGTTTTTGACAGGTGATGTGCGCCAATTGGTACCCATTTTAATCTCTTCTGAAGAACTTGCAGGTTTCATAGCGGCATCCAACAACTACAAGGTAAACGTATACTTGGAGGCAGATTAGGCATTTTGTTTATGCCTACTGCTTTTTGTGCAGCATAGACTTGTAAACTTTGCAGTTATTTTACTTCCAAAACAGTACAGTCATTCAACGCTAAAAGGTATTTTCAATTCTCAAAACGAACACAATGAAGACCTTCAATCATTTTGCGCTCATGCTGTTGGGCATACTGATTTGTTCAAACGCGGTGGCCCAACAATACGAAGTAACCTACAGCACTGCGCCTTACCAAGGTCTTGTAAATGCAAACGTGGTGGATGAAGAGAACCCAAACCTGGAAATCGGATATCCTCTTTTCTTAGACATTCCCATTGGTTTTGATTTTGTTTTTCTGGGCGAAACCTACAATTCATTTGGAATGACGGAAAACGGGTATGCGTTTTTTTCAATCGGAGGAACCACCGTATCATTCATTTCTTTCTATGATGCTGATCTCAAGAACTTCCAAGATGATGCTATGCTTTCTCCCATTTATTACCTCACTGAGGGCGAAGAAGGCAATCGGATTTTCAAATGTGAAATGGTTCAGGTAGGATTTGAAGAAGACCAGGAGAATAATGATTATGCCAATGTTCAACTTTGGTTCTATGAGAATTGCAACGACTTTGAAATTCGCGTGGGACCGGTAAGCATCGATCCGCTCGAAGATGATTTGTTCTATTTTGGCAATACGTCGCCTTTCTTTGCATACGGGTTGTATGATCCTGAGTCCTACTACATTTTGGCCGGAGACCCCACAGCACCCTATCAGCAAACCAGCAACCTTGTTACATTAGATGAGGTTCCTCAAGACGGGACGATATACACCTTTAGTAATTGTGATTTGAGTTTAGAAGAGAAGCCGTCCACGGGGGTGAACTGCTTTCCAAACCCCGCAGGGAATGTGTTGAATGTTAGTTTGGCAGGTTCGTCGGAAGTGCGCATTCATGCATTGGACGGAACCCTCCTTTCGTCCACCCAATCGATTCAACACTTCGTATCACTCGACCTAAGCAACCTGTCTTCAGGAATGTACATGCTTCAAGTTGTTTCGGTACAAGGAATTCACAGCAAACGGTTTTTTAAGCTTTGATTCGATTTTCCGCTCAGTAACGTGCATGGTTGCGGGACCCAGCGGTGAATGCATCCGAGCAATAGCTCAAATCGACCAACGGCTCATTCAAATCTCGCTACTGAATGAATCACACTTAGTTTCGTCTAAAACCATTGAAGATGAAACACATTCTACTTTTTCTAGGCATCTTTGCCTCAACAGCATTTATTGCTCAACCCGTCATCACACAATCAGACTTGCTACCCGTTGTTGGCTCTACAGCAATTAGTGATTCGGTCTCCTATGTAGACTTATCAGGACAAACAGGACCCAATCAGACGTGGGATCTCACAGGACTCACTACCATTGGACCATCCTATACTTATACATGGGTCAATCCCGCTGATGCTCCTGGCGGATTTAACTTCCCTACAGCTAATTATGCCGTGGAAGTTGAATTTGTGAGCTTCTTTTACGACATCAGTGACAATGAATACAAAGAGATTGGTTTCTATTTAGAGCTTCAAGGAAGCTACGCAATAGAGACGTTCTCTGACCCCCTGGTGCGTTTCGAGTTCCCATTGGAATATGGCGACAGCGGCACTGATACGTATGAAAGTGCTGTTGAATTCGGGTTGGGATTTACCTTGAATAGCACCGGGTCTAGTGAATGGACGGTAGAGGGTTACGGGACGGCTATCCTTCCCTTCGGAACCTTCACAGACGCACTGCTGATCCATGTATCAGAGTCATCAGAAGAGGTACAGGAAATTGGAGGAATGGAGTTCGTTACTACTACTACCAATGATGTATATGCCTTGTACAAGGCGGGCTTTCCCTTGCCATTGGCCATTTTTGAGGAATTGACATTTGAAGACTTATTGGGAAGTGAAACGACGTACAACGGACGAACATTCAATGGCGGCGGTGGCGTTGCGGTATCGGAAGAAGAACCATTCACCGCATCTGTATTTCCAAATCCTACAGATGGAATAGTACAGGTACAACTTCAATCAGAAGAGATCCAGACAATTGAACTGTGGACAACAGATGGCAGATTCGTGCAAAACTTTTCAACCAACGGTAGGAAATCTATTTCTCTAGATATGAGCGAATTACCTGCAGGGGTGTATGTGTTAATAGCAAACGGAGCCGAAGCGAATTACACATCGCGTGTAATACGACGATAATTTGGCGAATTTAGTGTCGAATTAGGAAATGGATCGTGTGGACTTGCTTTCGTTTCCCCATGAAAAGCGCGATCTGTTCCCTGGTTCGTTTTACTGAATTAAAAAGGGCTTTGACAACTGTCAAAGCCCTTTTTCTTTTTCAGACTCCAGATAGGATTTATCCCCACTGGCAAATGATTCCTCCCATCAACATGAGGGTAACAAACCAATAACCCGCATGAATAAAAATGTACTTTCCTCCTCTGCGCTCAAACAACGCATTGATTCCAAGAACGGGTAAAGCAAAGAAAATTGAGGCCATTCCACCGTGCATTGCTCCGTGCCCGAACGTTCTAAACGCACCGTCAAACTGGGTCATCAGTGCAGTAAATTGATCAAAGTATTCCCCACTTCCATTCGCCATTTGATCTGGGAATTCAGGGAAATGCATGAAAAGCGAAAACACAGCAGCTTGGTGAACAACAATTCCGTAAAGCACAAGGCCAATCAGAATGCTGAATACATAACACAAAATGAAAATGACCCCCATTTTCCCTTTTGTGAGATCTGCTTCGGTCAATGAAGCGGCTTTCATCCAAGCCGTTCCGAAGGTTTTTGGGTGGTACCAGATGAATCCTATCACCATTGGTACAAGTGCTGCTGCCAGCACAATTAAGAAGTTTGGCATAATTGTTTTGTTTTTGGACGAACAAAAGTTAGCCAAATTTGGAAGGTCTCCCCAATGGGAAATCAGACGTTATTAGTCAGAAACTGTGAATAGCGCAGTAGATTTAATTACTCGACTGAAAATTTAACGTTGACCAAAGCGCCATTCGATTCAACCTTCAACAAATAAACTCCAGATGTAAAGTTCTGAACATTCACTGTTGTTCCTTTTCCAGTTAACACAGTTCTTCCAGAGAGGTCGTACACCTGCCACGGTGCGCTGGCATCAACTTCAGAAATCGTCAGCACGCTTGAAGTTGGATTGGGAAATACAGAAACAGTAGGCGAAGTCGTTTCGTCAACGCTGTCTGAAATATCGCAAAAAAGGTAGTCTAGCACATTCCATAAATCAACATTGAACGTGATGGGTACGGGGTCATCATCAGGAGAAAGCCCCATGCGGATCAACACCAAATCTTCTGAAGGAACCACGTGAATTACCTGAGAATCTTTACCTAACGCTGCGTACAGATCTTCTGGTGCGTTGGGGAAGAGCGGACCAGGAATGTCAAATTGAAAACCTGGCATGCGGTAAGATTCATACCCATTCAACCACCACAAATAACCATAGCTTTTATTCAAATCCTGCGTTGGATTTACCATGGCTTCGAAGTACGCTGAATTCAGGATTTCGGTCTGGTCCCAAACACCTCCGTTTTGCATTAACAACCCAAACCTCGCCATATCACGTGGTCTAGAAATGAAAACGTTGTTGTAGCCAAAAGGATAAAACAGGCCTGTCATCCCGCAGGGCTGAAGTAGGCGCGTGAAGGTAAATAGATTCAATGCTTGTCCGGTAGCTTCGCTGATAACACCATCTAGTACAGTGTAAGGACCATTGTGATAAGCCCAACGCTCCCCCGGTTCAGCGAGGTAAGTGAGGCACTCAGGATCTGTGCAGTAGACATCCACATCTTGATCATTGAGTCCGGTGGTCATTGTGAGCTGGTTCCAAATGGTGATGTTGAGCTCTTGCTCTGGCGTGG
>CAYGUR010000051.1:0-15063 GCA_964353035.1 uncultured Comamonadaceae bacterium
GGACACCATACCATTGAAGCCAATTACACATCGCAATTTGGTCAACACCTAAGAAGTATTTTGAACCTGCCTTTGGGTAGCACTGAAACACTTCGAATGGGTGCCATGGTCAACATTGTGGGCGAAGATGGTCATACAGGACCAGTGAAATATGAAGGACTGAATGAGCTGCTTGCCACAGACGGGGTGTATCCGCATTTCTACGGCAAATCGACCACGAAGCCCTTCCGGAAAATGGGCCATGTAACCATTTTGGCAGATAGTAAAGCGGCGTTAGAGGCGAAAGTGCACTTCGTGAAACAAACCTTAAGAGCCATTAGTGAGTAGTGAATATTCACAACTTCTCAACAGCCGTTCTGTAGGTCAATAAGGGTTGTTACCTTGCATTCAAATTGGCAGGAATGAAGCAGTACCATGATCTTCTCAGACACATTTTAGACAACGGAACCAAAAAGGAAGACCGCACCGGAACAGGAACAATTAGTTGTTTCGGTTACCAAATGCGATTTGACCTTTCTGAAGGGTTTCCTGTGCTAACAACCAAAAAGTTGCATTTACGGTCAATCATCCATGAACTGCTGTGGTTCTTGAAAGGCGACACCAATATTCAATACCTCAAAGACAACGGGGTTCGAATTTGGGACGAATGGGCCGACGAAAATGGAAACCTAGGTCCAGTATATGGATACCAATGGCGCAGCTGGCCCAATCCTGACGGGTCACACACAGATCAAATTGTGAAGCTCATTGACCAATTGAAGAACAAGCCAGATTCAAGAAGACACATTGTAAGTGCTTGGAATCCTTCATTTATTGACGACATGGCTTTGCCTCCTTGTCATTGCCTATTCCAGTTTTATGTGGCAGATAATAAATTGAGCTGTCAGCTCTACCAACGGAGTGCTGACACCTTTCTGGGCGTGCCATTCAACATTGCTTCCTATGCGCTGCTCACGCTCATGCTAGCTCAGGTTTGCGGTTATGAGCCAGGTGAATTTGTACATACGTTTGGCGACGTTCACTTGTACAACAACCACATTGAACAAGCTGAACTGCAGCTCACGCGTGACTTTAGACCCTTACCTACCATGTCCATTAATCCGAATGTGACTGATCTCTTCGATTTCAAATTTGAAGATTTCGAACTAAAGAATTACGACCCGCACCCACACATCAAAGCAGAAGTATCTGTATAAAATTATGACTGTAACTGCCATCGCTGCTATTTCCGATAACTACGCTATTGGGAAAGACAATGACTTGATTTGGAGTCTGCCGAAGGATATGCGCTTCTTTCGTGAGACCACCATGGGACACCACGTGATTATGGGAAGGATGAATTTCGAATCCATCCCTCACAAATGGAGACCACTCAGAGGACGGCCTAACATTGTTGTGACACGCCAGCTAGACTATGAAGCTGAAGGTGCCCAAGTGGTCCACACCATTAAAGACGGCATTGAAATTAGCAGGGAGAAGGGCGAAGAAGAGACCTTCATCATTGGTGGCGGACAGATTTACAAAATAGCATTGGACGCCGGATTGGTAGATAAAATGTACATCACCCATGTGCATGGCACCTTTGACGCCGATGTCTATTTTCCTGAATTTGATACCGCCAAATGGACCAAAAAAGTGTTGGCTGAGCATCCAGTAGATGATGAGCATGCCTATAGCTTCACCATTTGTGAGTATACACGCATTTTACCAGAAGTGCTTGCTTGAAGCAGTTAACATTCGAATGTGACCAAATACATTGAGGGCGTTGATCAATACATCGCTAGGGGAAGTATTTTCGAAACATGACTTGGATTGAGTACCTCAGAGATGGGATCTTGCACATCACAGACATCAATGCGTATGACCACATGGTCTACCTTATTGCATTGGTTTGCATCTTCGAATACAGAGAAGTAAAACGTGTTGTGCTGCTCGCTACAGCATTCACCGTAGGACATACAATCACCTTGATTTTAGCAGGGCTTGACCTCGTTCATGTGCAGTCTAGCTGGGTGGAGTTTCTGATTCCAATCACCATTCTTTTTACGAGTATTACCAACCTTCGGTATGCAAAACGGTGGAAAACACCCGTAAACGGACATGGATGGCGCTACCTCATTGCGGTGTGTTTTGGACTGATTCACGGACTTGGCTTTTCCAGTTATTTTCGAATGATTTTAGATGATGCTGATTCGGTAGTGCAGCCCTTGCTCTTCTTTAATCTAGGGGTGGAAGTGGGACAATTGTGCGTACTCGTGGTCTTCATCCTTCTCACCTTCATCTTCACAGGCTTGATTCGGATTGTGCAACGAGAGTGGATCATCTTTCTCTCTGGATTGACTTCTGGAATATCACTTATGCTTGCAATTGAGACCTGGCCATTGTAGCTGATAGCAAGAGTTCATGTACCTTTGTATCCATGAAGTGGATTCGTTGGATTGCAATTTTTCCGATTCGTATATACCAAGCAGTGATTTCGCCGTTATTGGGTCAAAATTGCCGCCATGCACCTACCTGTTCTCAGTATGCCATTGAGGCCATTCAAGAGTGGGGAATTTTTAAAGGAATCTGGCTCGGAGTGAAGCGAATAAGTAAGTGCCATCCATGGGGGACATCAGGGTATGACCCCGTTCCGAAAAAGCAAAATCAACCGAATAAAATTGAAAATTATACACCATGAAAAACATTCTTTCTATCCTAGCAGTGGCTGTTGTGTTGGCCTCTTGTGGTGATCACAACCACGAAAAAAGTGAAACGCTTAAACAAGCTGAACAAGTGCATGAGCAGGTGATCAAGTTATCTGGAGATGTAGCAGATATGATTCATGCGAAAACAGATGATGTGTCTGCAAAACTGGAAGAGTACACAGCTGCAGGAGATTCTGTAATGGCATCGAAATTGGAAATGCTCAGCATCAAGTTGGATGATCTACACGATAAATTCCACTCAGTGGAGACAGGGATTGTCGAAATTCCAGGACACGAACATTCGCACGCAGAAGGAGAAGAGCATGACCACGGACATGATCACGCCAAGAATGCATTGATGGACGGTCTAACTGATGAACAACATTTGGAAATTCAGTCAGAGCAGAAGAAGTTGCTAGAAGAGTTGAAGTCTGAAATTGAATCAATCACAATAGAATAAATGCTAAGTCGCCCAAGAAGAAATCGTCGTACACCTGCTATTCGGAACATGGTTCGTGAAAATTGGCTGGGTCTAGAACACTTGATCTATCCTTTTTTCGTCCTAGACGGAACCAAGAAAGACATCCCCATTGCTTCATTGCCAGGGCTTTCAAGGTTTTCTGAAGACAATTTACTGAAGGAAATTGACGAGTGTATGGAACTGGGGCTGCGTTCTTTCGTGCTATTCCCCGCCGTTGAAGATCAATTCAAAGATCAAACAGCGTCTTACAGCTATGCAGATGATAATTTCTATTTGCGCATTATTCGCGCCATCAAAGAGCGCTTTCCTGAAGCTAGTTTGATGAGTGATGTTGCAATGGACCCTTACAGTAGTGACGGACATGATGGACTGGTAGAAAATGGTGTTATTTTGAATGACGAAACCCTACCCATCCTTCAGCGAATGTCGGTTGCTCAAGCGCAAGCTGGAATTGACATTATTGGTCCTTCAGACATGATGGATGGTAGAATTGAATCCATTCGTGTAGCCTTAGATGATGCTGGGTACACAGACACAGCCATTATGTCTTACTGCGCAAAGTACGCAAGTGCATTTTATGGTCCATTCAGAGACGCACTAGATTCTGCACCAAAAAGTGGGGATAAGAAGACCTATCAGATGGATCCTGCGAACAAGAAAGAAGCGCTTCGCGAAGCAATGCTAGACGCAGAGGAAGGAGCAGATTACTTGATGGTGAAGCCTGCGCTGTGTTACTTGGATGTAATTCATGTGTTGAAAGAGAATTCTGAATTACCCATTACAGCTTACAACGTGAGCGGGGAATACGCCATGCTGAAAGCAGCTGCTCAAAATGGATGGCTAGATTACAACAAGGCCATGCCTGAGATGTTGATGAGCATGCGAAGGGCAGGAGCTGATGGCATTCTGACCTATTTCGCGAAAGAGTTTGCGCAACTGGTGAAGGGCGATATCTACAGATCTTAAATTTTAGTCCATGAGAACCCTCGTGTTCATGTTGGGTATGTTGTGTGTTTTGAGTGGTTTCGGACAGTCAAACTATACGAACGTAGTTATTGAAAAGGGCTCGTCACGAGGGATTTCACCGTGTGAGCCCAGTATTGCAGTATCTCAAGCGGATCCCGCGCACGTGGTTGCTGGGGCTATTTTAGACAAAGTTTACACCTCAGCTGATTCAGGGAAAACGTGGACGATTGGTACGCTAACCTCTCAATTTGGTGTTTTTGGGGACCCTTGCATTGTGGCTTCGCCGAAAGGCGATTTTTTCTATTTGCATTTGTCTGATCCAGGAGGAAAAGGGTGGTCAGATGATTCGATTTTAGATCGGATTGTGATTCAGACCTCCTCTGATCAAGGGGAAACTTGGACAGGCGGAGAGGGGATTGGATACAACGGCTCTAAGGATCAAGACAAGGAATGGGCAGTTACTTCATTAGATGGTAAATGCGTCTATGTGACATGGACCCAGTTTGACAAATATGACAGCCGTGAGCCAACTGATTCCAGCTACATCCTTTTTAGCAAGGGTGATCGAAAAGGGGAAAAGTGGACAGAACCCATTCGTTTGAATCAATTTGCGGGAGATTGTTTGGATGGAGATTTCACGGTTGAAGGAGCAGTGCCAGCGGCGGGGCCAGATAAAACCGTGTATGTGGCTTGGGCTTATGATGAGACTATTTGGTTTGACCGAAGCAAGGATGACGGTAAAACGTGGTTGGAAGAAGACTTGAAGGCAGCTTCAATTGTTGGGGGTTGGGATCATGATATTCCGTTCATAGGCAGAGCTAATGGAATGCCTGTAACTGTGTGTGATCAAACAGGTGGTGAACATAACGGAAGAATCTACATCAACTGGTCTGATCAGCGGAATGGGGTCGATGATACCGATATTTGGGTTTGTTACAGTGATGATGAGGGTGAGACGTGGTCAGATGCGATTCGCGTCAATGATGATGGGCCGGGTAAGCACCAGTTTTTTACGTGGATGACCTTGGATCCAGTGACTGGAAAGTTGTACTGTGTGTTTTACGACCGTAGAAACTATTCTGACGGACAAACAGATGTGTATCTGGCCACAAGTGAAGATGGTGGGGCAACGTGGCTCAATGAAAGAATCAGTTCGTCTCCTTTTACGCCGCATGAAGGCGTGTTTTTTGGAGATTACAATAACATTTCGGCATACAATGGTGTAGTCAGACCTATATGGACCAGAATTGATTCGAATGGGGAAAGAAGTGTGGTAACGGCTTTGATCAACGTTCGTTAGCCATTCACAATTCGCGAAGCAACTTCAGAGAGCTCTTCCTGAGAAAGGTTCATTTTTGGACGTTCGAAGTTGATGTCAGAAACTGCTTGAAGCGGCACGAGATGTATGTGTGCATGAGGAACTTCAAGTCCAATAACAGCCACTCCTATCCGCTTACAGTCAATGGCTTTTTCAATCTGCTTAGCAGTTGCTTTAGCAAAGACCATCATACGTCCAAGCAGTGCATCATCTAAATCGAAGATGTAATCAATTTCTACTTTCGGAATAACAAGTGTATGTCCGTGTGCTAGCGGAGAGATGTCCAAAAAGGCCAAGAACTCTTCATTCTCGGCAATTTTATGACAAGGAATGCTACCGTTCACGATTTGTGTAAAGAGTGTCATTATCGGTTGATTTCAACGATTTCGAACTTAATCAGTCCGGCGGGAACTTGCACTTCAGCAATATCTCCGACAGCTTTTCCGAGCAGACCTTTACCGATAGGAGAGTCAACAGAGATTTTCTTTTCTTGGAGATTCGCTTCGTTTTCAGCGACCAATGTGTATTCAAGAACAGCGTTGTTGTTCAAGTTTTTTAGTTTCACTCTTGAAAGAATGAATACTTTACTTGTATCCATTTGACTTTCATCAACAAGGCGTGCGTTGGCCAGGGCTGTCTCTAGCTTAGTGATTTTAGCTTCGAGCATGCCTTGTGCTTCTTTGGCAGCATCATACTCAGCATTTTCAGAAAGGTCACCCTTATCTCTTGCTTCGGCAATCTGTTGAGATATGGCAGGACGCTCAACAGTCTTCATGTGATGAAGTTCGTCTTTGAGCTTTTTTAAGCCTTCTTGTGTGTAATAAGATACTTGTGACATTGATCTATGGTTTGATCTAATTGAATAGGGGGTAAACGCAAAAAAGAGAAAACCCTAAAAAGGGCTTTCTCCTGTTATGCTATATCAAAGATAAGAATCTTTTGGAATCAGAGGTTCAAGTGCACACCAATTGAATGGATTCCTCCGAAAGGATTAGAAGTCTTGTAAGAGTAATCTAGTCCAAGTACAGAACCAGAAGAACCGGTAGGTACTTGTAAAGATAGCCCTGCTCCTAAACCAGAAATGGCAGTAGCGACGTCTTCTTCACTTCCAAGACCCGTTTCCCACTGATATCCTGCGCGAAGAATAACTCTTGATTTCCAATCAAGTTCACCGCCTAAAGCGTATTGATCAAGTGAGAATGAATTCGAAATGAATTGTCCGTTGGCAGTCAACTTCATGTCTTCTGAAAAAAGGAAGTCATATGCCACGCCAATGTTCAATTGTGAAGGCAACTCATAGGTGTCAGAACGCTGATCAGTTGTAAGCGTTGAGTTTGAGTTCTGAATGGTACTTGTGACAGAAAGACCATCACCTGAGTAGCGCATTGCAGGACCAACATTACGTAAAGAGATTCCGAATTTTAATTGGTCGTTGTCACCTGTTACGTAGCGAATACCTGCATCAAACGCAATTCCTTGCGCTCTAACATTGGTGATAGTCTCACTTACAATTTTCATTGTAATACCTCCAAAAATAGAGTTTGAGAAAGCTTTCGCATAAGACACTCCAATGTTCGCAAGGTTTGGACTAAAAGATCCAATACCTCCTTCAGGTAAATCTTCAGTAGTAATGTCAATTTCGCCAAAGTTCATCGTCATCACGCTGATTCCAAGAACGCCAGATTCTCCAACTTTTTGACCGAAGCCAAGGCTGTTGATTGAGATGCCTGTGCCCACAAGATATTGCACATTGGTGAACATAAGTTCAGTTCGTTCAACAAACGCCAATCCTGCAACGTTTTGCCATGAAGCTTCAATACCCGTTACAGAAGCCATGTTTGAGTTAGATAAACCACTACCTCTCGCCCAAGGATTAATCAAGAGCTGTGGAGCACCAGCGGAACCAGCTCGATCTGGGTTCCCCGCTAGTACAGCTAACGGAACTGCTGCAAAGAGCAGTGCCGTAGCTGTTAATTTGGTGATATATTTTGAGATCATCATAATCTAAGTATTAAAGTGCGTGAGTGGTTTAGAAGTTGTCAAGGTCAACAGGACGCATAACGCCGAACCACTTAAGAATCTTTTCGCCCACGTCAGGTACTTCAACGTGGATGATGTAAACACCTCCTGCAATAGGAACATTGGCTTCGTTCTTCAAGTCCCAATCCACAGAAGTAAGTGGGTCAGCTTTGTCAAACGTACGAATGAGTGTTCCTTGAAGGTTGTAGATTCTAACCGTACACACCTCAGGTAAGTTGGTTACTTTAACTCGGTTATCAATCTTACTTGTTTCATACTCAGAGTATGCGTAGTAAGGATTTGGTACCACATTGATGTCATCTAGTCCGTCTTCCAAAGTAGCCATATCTGCAAGTACTGTTGCAACCTTCGCTGTAGAGAACCTATACATAGGATTCCAGAAGTTTTCTGCACCAGTGTAGTCTTCGTTATCAATGTTCGTTGGAGAATACTTGTCATACTCTTTGTGAACACGAAGTCGAATACGAACATCATTTGGAATCAAGCCATCTTCAACTGAAAGCATTTCATAGCCTTGATTTACCAAAGATGAACCTACCCAAGTACAAGATCTGAATACACGGTTACGTTGGTTCGTAAGTGTGAAGTTCGGCTCTAATGATTCATACATGTGTTGTCCCATGTCGTAAGCTGGCATACGGGTGTCGTTTCCATCTTCAAAAGCACTGTTCTTGAAAATGTAGATCCAGTGTTGACCTCCAGCGTATACTGTACCTCCAATGTTAGAGAAAACTCTATCAGAAGGATTGAAGATCATGTCATTTCCATTGTCAGCACTTAACCATGAATCTTCACCGAAGGCCATGTTCAAGCGTTCACCTGTACCAATATCAATAGCGTAACCTGGGAACCAACCCATACCTGTTGGCTGAGCTCCGTTCAATGTAGCTTCAGCAGGATCAGCTCCTTCAAAAACTGTTCTACCTAGTTTGTCTACAGATGGATGCTGACGAAGAATCATCTTTGGAGAATCATCGTAATCACCATAATCTGTGCCTAAGAGGTTTTGCGCAAGTGCTTCACTCGGTTGCATTTCAAGCACACCACAACGAGTCCACAAATCTCTATTGCTCGTAAGAACAATGTCAACGTTGTTCAAATCTTTGATACGTGAGCTTACACTCAAATCTCCTTTCAACACATCATTTGTAGGAGCAACAGCAGGACCAACTTCAGTTTCCTGAGTGACACTGTTAGTGTACTCTCCTGTATATGAGCACAAGTTGTAAGGTGCCCAAGTACCACTGAGAAGACCTTCATAAAGCTCATTTTCATCAAGTGGATCACCTGGCTTCAAATCGTCAAAGATTACTTCTTCTTCGATGTCATCATCTGAATCTTGAGTTCCAGCTCGAATCCAGTTCAACGGAGTAAATCCTTCTTGATCAGGAATACCTGAGAACCAAGGATAAGTAGGGTCGTCGAACGTAATTGTTGCAGCAATAGGCTCAGTGTAATTGTCAACATAAACATATTGGTTGATTGTCAATGACATTCCCCATTCCAATAGTAATTGCTCATTCAATACATCAATTGTTTTAGTTGATGTAACAACAGCAACTGCATCATTGGATGGATCATTATCGTCGAGCCATGTCAGGTTAGTTAATTCCCACTCGGCTTCATCGAGATTTTCATCATTGAAACCAATCTTTAATTGGAATTCAGCATTAGGAACATTCAATGGATCAACAATACGAATGTCTACTGGTCCAGCACCGGCTGCATAGGTCAATTCATCAACGAAGGTGTTTTGAAGCACTTCCATTTCAGACGCTGGTGTAAGATCTAAATTGTTGTAGCTGTTACCAGTTCCTTCAAGACGTGTGATCTCAACACCGTCACCAAATGAAGCATTAGCAATTGTACCACCTGCTTCTGGTGATGGATCGTGAGGGATACCAGAGAAAATTCTGATTGATCCTCCACTCGCTGAAGTACGTGAAGACTTGTACTGTTCTGCTTGTCCAGTTAAAGTAACCGGATTGTATTCCGCATAGTTATTGTAACCGTATGCCAGAACAATAAAGTAGTAAGTTTTATGATTGATCAGTTTGCTATCACCTGTGGCGAATTCATCATCCGTTACCTGGAAGCTATGCGCGATTCCTTCATCAGGACCTTCAGCTTTTAGAGAAGGTACAGGAATCCCCATCGTCTGATCCAAGTCGTAATTGATGGCAAGAGTAACATCGTTTTGAACATCAACTGTTCCAATCAATCTCGCGCGAGCAACATCTCCAAGGTCAGCAGGAGTTACTGTTTCATCAAGTACTTGGTAAATTTGATATCCTTCAAATACATAAGATCTTTGAAGCGTATCAAGTGGTTCACCGTTGAACGAAGCCGGAATACCAGGGTCAAAACCACTTCCATTCGTTCCAAACTGCTCATTAAAGTTGTTTGAGATCGCGTTGTCATTTGTGATATAAAGAATCAACTCACGATCAAGTTCTTGAATCGTTACTTCAGGAGCAGCCGGTCCAGAAACAATCTCAAAACAGTTATCAAACAAAGCTTGCGCCTTGTCATCAGCTTCTTGAAGAAGATTTACAGAGGCAAAAGCTCCTCCACCAGTAGCTCTAGCCCATACAACTCCCATAGTAATGTTGTTGTAATCACCAGGGAGAAGGGTAAACGGACCAGCAGATTGGATAAAACGTCTATCTGCAGAAGGGTTACCAGCAGTTTGCTCAGTCCACTCAGGAGTTGAAATACCACCGGTACTCCAGTCCAAAGGATCTGTGTCTCCAGGGAACATGTAGTCTGCTTCAATATCAGTAGTTCCTACGTTCACACCGTCACCACCATACACCATTTTCTGTCCATTCTTCCAAATACCATTCATGTAATTGTAGTAGTGGATAGGAGTTGTAGGCTCACCATTTTCAGGATCTTGGCCATTGTTGTAGTATACAAATCGGCGCATACCGAAACGTTCGTTATCTTCAATTCCATCACCGTACCCAATACCAATACCGCTGTAAGGAATTCCTAATTCAGCAATGGCTTGAGAAATACTTTCTGTCAATGGGTTATCTATACCATCAGCATCTTGGTAAGGACCTTCAAAGAAGTCAACACCTACAGCTGGAGGGTTTTCACCATACCCTGGAGATGATGTAGTAGCTTCGTCGAAATCATCACCGTTGTAACAGTATCCTAAACCACGTTGCACATCACACCCTACGTAGTCATCAATAGAAGAACCCAAATCAGGATCTACCCATGCGCCAAAGTAGGTGTCACTCAACGTCTGTGTTCCTTGGTTGATCAAAACATAGTTATAGAACGTCATGTTGTTGATCTCATCATCAGATGCAAAAGAGAAAGCTTGTGCTTTGATCTCCATACCAATCGGCTCACCGTTTGATTCCGAGTGCACGTTTCCTTTGTCGTTGAAAATCCAGAAGTAGGTTTCATCACCAAACAAAGGAACTACATCTTCTCTTTTACGATCAGCACAGTTGATTTCTTGCAACAGATCATAGAAGGGATAATCTCCAGCTGAAGGATCATAGTAAAGGTCAAGGTCATAATCATAAAATGGTGCAAGGTTGAAATCTTGTCCTAGAGCAGTATTACCATTCCCTGGATACTCATAGAAGTATGAAGGAATAGAGTAGGTGTCTAAATCAAGATCTGCAAGATCACATTCTGGATCAGCAAGACAGTCAAAATAAGCTCTGTGAGCAGCGGCATCTTGCTTTTGAACACGGAAGAAGGTGTCAAATTCTTGACATACCGTCTCGTCAATTTCAGCTGTACCATCATTTGTTAATGGTCCAGGCCAGAAGTCGTTACCGTCAGCTCTAAAGGTAATTGCAGCAAGCTTCAATTGCTGGTCAGGTGAGTAACCACCCATCCACAATGCTCCTGCATACAGAGAAGAAACGCCTCCGTCTTTTGGTACTTCGTATGCAGCACGACTCGTTGAACGGTTTTGCCACATAGAGCCTCCTGTTTCAATAAGCGCACGCACATTATTGAATTCCATTTCACGCAAAGCAGTTGATGGAGCACAAGCTGCAGCTCTTGTATTAGATACGCTGCCTGCCTCATTAGAACTACCGTTGCCTTGAACGAGTGCCCCTTCGTATTTGTAAGCCATTGCAGGCATAGCGAATACTCCGGCACACACGATCGCCAATACTTTCTTAATGGACTTTTTCTTAAAATAATTCATAGTCATCATTTTTTAGAAGTCGAGTTTCACACCTAGACGTACAGTACGTGGAAGACCCAAATTGAATGGGTTGTCAACCAACATCGTGTAGTAGTTACGGAAGGAATCCGGTGAGTTTTGTGAATTAATTTGTGGCTGATATTGAGCAGCCGCTAGGTATCCATCATCATCAGAAACACCAGTGAATCGGTAAACCGAATTGATGTTTTGAATGTTGAGGAGGTTTGATACCCATAGATATACGTTCATGTTCAAGCTCTTCGCTCTACCATCTTTGTCACCGAATGAAAGAACAAAGTTTTTATCCAGATTCAAGTCAAGGCTAAACTGCCATGGAAGACGGCTACCGTTGATTGAGCCCTGCGTAGAAGGAGATACTTCTCCTGTAATAGGAACTGCAATTGTTGAAGCTGTATAAGGTGTTCCCGAACCAAGGTTAGCAATGAAGTTCATACCTGTATTCGCAAATACTTGTTTTCCAAACCAAACTGGACCATTGTAGTCTGTTCCACCTCCGTAACGGTAGTCTAAGTTCATCACAATTCTGTGACGTTGGTCATAGTTGAAAGGAGCAATTGTACGAAGGTTAGGAAGACCTGCATTGATCAATGCCAAGGCAGTGGTTGTAGTTGACCCAGTCCCATCAGCAAACTGCAACGTATATGAAGCATTCAAACGAACGTTTCCAGTTCTACGAAGGTCATATGACACAGTAAGTCCTTTTGTTGTTCCGAAGTCAAGGTTACCAAACGCTCTGTATGAACGAGGATAAGCTCCTGAGAACTGACGCACTTGAATCATATCACGAAGCTCACGGTAGAAGGCTGAGATCTTCAATGAAGAACTACGTGAAAGTACTTGTTGGAAACCAAGCTCATAATCAATCGTCTTGGTTGGCTTCAAATCCGGATTGTTGATCAAGTTGTTTCGAGACTCTATAAACAAGTAATCAATCGGACTGAAACGGTTGTTGTCAAGTGGACGCTGAGTAAGGATGTCGTAGTGAGCAAAGAATACAGCCTCATCAGAAATGTTGAATGAGAATGCAATACGAGGCATCAAGTTAACTTGTGGCTCATAATCTTTAAACGCACTTGAGTTCAGCTCTTCATCAGGACCGTTCACCAAAAGTGGTGCAGGGTTTCCGTTCGTAGAAGCAATAGCTTGAGGATCGGTGATCTCAGTTCCAATAGAGTTGTACCAAGTATCTCCGTCACGGTAACCAACAATGTTCGTTGGGTTATCGATGTCATCTACATACACTACGAAATCGTCTCCGATATTTGAAGGGACTGTTACGTCTGCGTTGATGTCTTCAAGTATGTCTCCACGAACATCTCCAACAGTAAGGGCATTGCCAATTACATACGGATCTTTCAATACGGGTTGGTTGGCGTCAAAACGGTCAACACGTAGTCCTACGTTAAAGATGATGTCATCAAACGTGAACTTGTCCATTACGTAACCAGATACGTAAATTGGCTGATAGCCTCCAACTGGGCGTGTTCTAAATCCATCCTCATTGGTTTCGTTGAAGAAATCTTCAATGGTTGGACGTCCTTTTAGTTTGTTTCCTTTATGGTCATAACCTGAATAAAGCACAAGGTTATTACCTTGGTTCAACAAGTCATCAGCACCAAACATATCTATGGTAAAGAATTCAGGGTCCAATGCGTCAACTATGACATCATCATTTCCGTTCGGATCAAGTCCGAGTGCAATTCTCAAGTTGCGGTCAAACTCAAACTGACCACTACCAATCAAACGCTCGTACGTCACATACTGATCAGTTCCGATGTTAGTGATTGTAGAGTCACTCTTGTCAATCTCTTGGATGTGACTGTTTGTATAAAGTCTAGCAAGTGTCCAAAGACCTGTTGGTGCAAGTGAGTAGAACGCGTCATTTCTTTGCTCGTACTCAAATCCAACTTGCAATGCGTGGTCACCGACGTCAGCAGAACCAGAAGCTGTAACACGGAACTGACTGTTGTCTTGTAATAAGTAATCGTTCGCTTGTGTTCCGAAGTAGTCCCACAGGTTATACGTTGCTGGAGGAACTCGTCCGTTCAACAAGGCATTTCCATTCTGCACTTGAAGAAGTGAAGAGTATGGTCCTGGATCATTTTCGTTGTATGCTTCTTGGTCAAACAATCCGAAGTATTGGTTGTTGATGGCAGCTAGCTCAGGGTTGTACTCTGAAGGGGTGAATGTAACCAAGGTATCTTCCCACCCGTCATGCACATATACTTGACGTCCGAAATCATACGTATAAGACTCACGGTCATAGACATCGAACGTTCCTACGTGTCCGTATTTGAAGAACTCATCTTTGTGAGTTTCATCTTGTCTACGGTCAATGTTCCTAGAATAGTCAACCATAACCGTGTAGAAGATGTTCTTCAGGTTGCTAGCAGAGCTGCCTTCATCTGAATCTTCTTCGTTGTTGAAACGCTGCGAGAATTTACCGTAAACTCTCCAATCAAAGTTGGTTGTTTGAACGTTGTTTTCCCAGTTCATCAAACTTCTTGAACGAGAGAATTCGTTACCTCTATCAAATGCAGCGGTACCTCCAAAGGTCAAACTCATTGTTTCAGTGGTGTTCACATCAATCTTCGCTACCAAGTTCGCTGAACGTCTTCCTGCGTTCAATCGTGTAGGTACATTTTCAAAGCTATCTGAATCTAGGAAGTCAGCGTTGAAAAGTGCTCCGTTGATTTCTCCATTTGAAGAGATGTTCTGACGAAGTGGGTTGTTTTGGATAGATTGTCTTGCTTCATCAGTCATACGCATCACACCTCCATACGCTGGACGTGTATCAACTTGACTCGTGTAGTTGCCTGAGATGAACAAACCAAGCAATGGACGCTCTCTGTTTCCTTCTTCGTCTTTCGAGAAAAGAATTGGACCAGAAACAACACCTTCAATGAGGTTGTACCCATAACGGTCAAGCCCAATTGCAGTTTCACCGCTTTTGAACCCAGAAGAAATCACCTCGAACCCTCCGAACCACTTGGCTGAAGAATTACGAAGTGAGATGTTCATGACACCTCCAGTTGCATCCCCAATATTCGCAGGGATACCTCCAGTAAGTACAGATACTTCCTGAATTGCTGATTTTGGAAGCGCAGAAGAACCACGCACCTTAATTCCATCGATGTAAATCCAGGTTGAGTTCGGACGAGCACCTCGAATAGAGATACCACCGTCAGTTCCTGCTGTTCCAACACCCGCAACCTGGGTTGCTAAAGCCACGGCATCACGTCCAGGCATCTTGTCGATGTCTTCACGTGTTACTGTACCTCCAGATGCACCTCCATCACGGTCGATGAGTGGTACTGAATATTCAACAATTTCCACTTCGTCAATTTGAATACCACTCGCAAGT
>CAYGUR010000052.1:0-15053 GCA_964353035.1 uncultured Comamonadaceae bacterium
TCGCTGTGTTTTCCAGGTGGCACTCCCTTGATGAAACCAGCGAACAGTTTGAATCTTGGAATTCACCGTAGGATCTTCGCTAGGGCTGGTGAAATCTTGGTAGTGTTGATTGTCTGAAAAGTAAGCGCTTCGCACTTGAAAGGTCCACCTATTTTTTACGAGAGTCGCGCCAATGTTGGTTCGCAGTGAACTATCTCTTTGTGTAGCATAACTCGCACCATGACTCCCCAAAATTTCTGGTAGATTCAATTCAGTGCGCTGCAGCCAGACTGACGCATCAATGGTGATATTTTTCAATGGAGAAACAAAGACCGATTGCATGAAGCTCAGTCTGTTGTAATTGTTATGGTGCTGAACCTTGGTTTCGCCATTGAGCATCCAAGGATCTTCGTATTGAAACTCATTTAATGCGCGGTCAAGCTGAAGGTTTGAAACCAATCTAATCTTCTCATTTGGGTCGAAAGCGAACTTCGCTGCTAGTCGTGCATTCCCCAAATTGTCATAGCCTGAATTGAATTCATTTCCTTGCTTTCGGTTCGAAAACAAGTGGATCACACCAGCTCCGGTTCCAGCAGAGACTCTGCTTACTTCGTTTCCTCTGACGTATTCCATTGAAGAAAACATGTTGGTTGGGATGTTTCCCAAATCGGAGCTGCCCAATGACGGACTGTTAATTGGAACTCCATTCCAAAGGACGGCAAGGTGATCTGAAGATAAACCGTTTCCAATTCCGGAAACCAGGGTTCCTTTCGGCCCATAGTTGCGGGTGCGAATTGTAGAGAATTGCTGAAGCGTTTCTGAAAGACTCAAAGCAGGCATAGCAATGCTTAGAAGGCTGTCTGGTTGTTCTGCATAGGGCGTTTCGTTGTCTACTGAAACAGACACAACTTCGGCTTCAGACAAGAATACAGATACTGTCAGGGAGTCAGACTGTGCTGAACATAGGCTCACTAATAGCAAGCATGATATGAAGGTTACGACCTTTTTCATGAGCACAACATGCTTGCACCGAGCACGCAATAGCGTTAATGTTGTGGCAGGTCTTCTGACTCGTTCCACTTTCGCTCCTTCCCTCTTAAATTAAGAAGTGGTTTAGACTGCGAAAGCTCGTTACTAGAACTTACAGCTGCGGGCACAGTTTCGGATTCACACCGAATTCCCTTTTAATTCAATTAGACTGTTCATCCAATTGAAACCGTCAACGACGCAAAAGTAGTATAATTTAAAGTGAAGTTCCTATTATTCCTTGGTGATTGTTTTGAGGAACTGTTTCAGGATGCGATTGGCTTCAACTGCTGTACACGCATAATTATTGATGATCAGGGCGAAGGCCACTTGTCTTCCATCGTGTAAGGTGGTTCGTCCAGTGTACGCCCGAACGCGATTGATATAGCCCGACTTCACCAACAACGTACCTCTTCCTTCGAAGGGTCTTAGACTTCTGAGGTATTCTGCTTCTTTTGCTTCGCCAATGTAGGTGTTCACGAACGCCAACTGTCTGGCTGTAACGTTGTTTGATCTGCTGAGTCCGCTTCCATCCTCAATCTGCAATCCACGGATGTTCATACCCTTGCTCTGCCAAAAAGTTTTTACGGCTTCCTCTCCAGATTCAAAGCTTCCTACTCCACTTACTTTCATGCCAATGTGTTTCAATAAACAGGCCGCATAGAGGTTGATGCTCTTGCGATTGGTGTAGTAGATGATTTCAGATAGCGGCGGACTTTTTTCTGTATGCAAGAGGTCTTCGTCAGTGATGACGCTATTTTCCTTCGCCACTTCCCAGCCGTCAGAAACTGTAATTCCTTTTGACTTTAGTAAATCAACAAATGCTGCTCCAAGGCTCTCTGCTGGGTGCGACATTGCTGCTTTGATTGTGAACGCTTTTCGTCCTTTCGGAATGGTTCCTCTGATAAACCTCCGCTGGTCAAACGGCTGTCCGAAAATGTAGGCGTTGTCCTGTTTGCTGTCGCTTGCTTGCACCTCTGATATAAATTCCATTCCCGGGATGGCCGGATTTACTTCAAGTAGTTTCACTTCAGAGCCAGCAACATTTCCGCTGCTTAATGTGAGTTCAGAGGTATTGTCTAAGTAGTTCAATCCGTGGACTCCAGCAGCGTAATAATTTCCGCCATCTTCAATGGGGGTTGTTCCGGCAAGCGGCTCTCCAGAGAAATACGCTTCGTCCAAAAGAATTTTACCATTGATGGAGTTGATTCCAGCATTCTTAATGATCAAGGTCCATTCGGCCAGCAGATTCTGCTTATTAAAATTGGGGGAGCCTAAGGTGGGATCGCCATAGCCACGTATGACGATATTTCCGTTCAGCTTACCACTCACAACGGTTCCTTGTTGCCAAATTTCCGTTTCAAATTGATGGTCTGGGCCGAACATTTCTAAGGCTGTTCTAGTCACCAAGGCCTTCATGGTGCTTGCTGGAGAAAGAAGTAAATCTGGCTGATAGGCATAGACCTCTTCATTCGATAAAACTTCCATGAACATGCAGGAAATACTGGCTCCTGCGAGAATTTCCGACTCTTTGACAGCCTGGAAAGCTTCTTCAACTGTGGTTTGAGCTTGCACCTTCACAAAGCTTAGCACGGTAATTGCAACAGTCAAAAGTGAAAAACGTAACTTTGTTGGGATGATGAAATTCTTGAAATACATAGCAGTGGTTGTCTTCATTCTTGGGGGCAATTTCGTGAAAGCGCAGGACTTAGCCTCGGTTGACCAGCGCAAACGTGATGCCATGGTCAAAGAATTGAACTTGGATGCACAACAAGTGAGTATGATAGACACTGTTTTCGCTCAATACGGAAGGCAGCTCAGTGCATTGGACGCTGAAATTCAGAACATCGAAACAAGCGGTTCTTATCCAGAAGATCAAGTTGTTGTTCGCGTGAGCGTTCTGCAGCAAGAGAAGAAAGATTTAAGAGAGGTTCGGGAGATGGATTTAAAAATGCTGCTTCGTCCTGAACAAGTGGCCATTTACACAGAGAAAATCCAACCAAACAAGCCGCAGGTACTGCATTTCGGCATTCACAACAGAGCTGATTGCAATGTGTGTAAGAAGTGAGATAACTGATCTTGAAAAGTAATCACTTCAGTCTATGGAATCTTACTCAATTCCGCATCTTTCTAAGATGAAAGCTATTCAATATTTCTCTTTAGTCGCAGTGCTCTTCTGTGTTTCTGTTAAGAGTGAAGCGCAGTATGGATCTGCACCCCACAACCAATCCTACATCACCCCTTTTTTCCAGGTTGACCTGGATGTGGAACTTTCTCTAACGCTGGAAGACCCTGACAATCATACCTATTCACTGAAATGGAGCGTACTTCCAACGAGTCTTCGTCAATTGATGGAAAACGAAGAATTGCGTTGTTACATTTGGGATAAAGATTCACTTGTAGCAGAGTACAGTGGACTGCATACACAGCAGAAATACTGTCAATTCAATTCTCAGAGTAAGTCTGTAAACGTCATTTTTGAAACACGAACTAAAATACCACCTCCTAGGCCTGCTCCAAAGCAAGACACGATACAAAGAATCCAGGTTATCAGTTCGCCTCTGATTGAAAGCTGGACGGAGTCATGGAACTGTGATAAATCTGAATTCCAAGCAATTAAACTCAGATTAGAACCAAAAACAACCATCAAAACTACGCTTCGGAACAACCAACGCATTGTACAGTTGGACTATGTCAACAAGGGTGCTATGGTGCCCAATGAGATGCCTCAACTAGGCTGTCCTTACCGCATGTCGCTTTGTTTAGATCGCTATTACATCAATATGCGTACTGGTAGAATTTTACCCGGACGAAGATGGCTGGCGCGCAAGAGTGTTCGGAACCTGATTGACAAAACGGAACTGGTGCTGATTCATCCTTCGAACGACTACCAAACGACCCGAAAAGAAGTCGTTTCGGGTCGGGAAATGATCAAGAAACGGAAGATTAAACTGGAGAATTACGAGTTGATGCCATTCTATTACGCCTCTGTTTTAGCGCCCTATTGATCCAGATAAAATTGTGATGGCCTTTCGGTTAGCTGATTTCCTATCACCCTTAATTTCAAAGCATACTACCCTTTAGGGGGATTGAGAACTGTGAATTCTGAAGTTATCTTTGTAGTTGACTTTTATGTTTTCAATAGATCGCACTCGAAAGTTAATTCAGATTAATACACAGAAAATTGGGCCCAGTGAACTTCTGTTGACCGGGCCCATTTTATTCCCTTTTAGTAGCGGTGTTAATGGTGAACTTCATTAATTGAGCTTTTGTTCAAGCAAAAAAAAGGCCTTCCAATCAAGGAAAGCCTTTCTCTGTTGTTAGTCAAGAAATTACATCGGATGACAGTGAAACATCACCGTCTCTTCCTCTGTAACACCGTCATGGTCTACAAAGCCAGTTACTCGTAATTCCATATCACTGTGAGCTGTCACATCATTGACCCAATAATCATGTACATGAAACATCATGCCATGGTCATGTTCGTCAATACTCCAAACTGTACTGTCTGCTGTCACATTGTAGATGGAAGCAGAAAAACCGTGAAATTCTATATCTGCAGATAGCATCATGTCGATATGAACAGTATCTGCTAAACCATAAGTATTAAACGCCACTGGATTGTCAATTGCGAATGAAATGACCTGTTCCGACCCTGTAATTTGTTCTACTTCTTCTTCATCTTTTTTACAAGATGTAATTCCAAACGTTATAAATAAACCTAGAAGTAGGTATGTTAAGTGTTGCTTTTTCATTTTTTGAATTTAAAAGAGGTAATTCACTGCGAATCGCAGCTGTGATTTTTGTTCTACACTTCCTTGCGCAGTGTCTTGCCAAAGAGGCAATCCTGTTGATGCACTGAAGCCTAATTTTTGAATAAACACATTGAAACCCAGTTGGGCACTCAATGTTTGTCCACCAGAGAACTCATTCTTAATCTCTTGATTGAAATTGGAATAATCCAACATACCAAAAGCATAGGATGCTCCGAAAAATGGAATCATCAGATTCGATTCGTTCTGCCCAAATTGTTTCCAATAGAGCAGCTTCAAGGCCGACTCTGACCGATTACCAAACTTGTAGCCAAAGTCATTCGTTCCTTTGAGTTCAAAAACAGATTGAACTTGAAGTCCGAGCTTTTCGGTTCGAACCAAATAATTCAAGTTCACGGAATAATCAAAGGAACCAGTACCAGGCTGCAAATTATCATTGTAGCGTACACCTTCAGAAGAACTCGCATTCGACTTTCCTGTTGGTAGTTTAATCCCACCACCAACAATCAGTTGATGCGAAAATTTGCTTGAATCAACAAATGTCCAAAGATGCAACGCGCTCACCGATACATCACCTAAACCTTGAGATGTGATGGATTCGTTTTCTGTGGTTTGCACAAATTGGTTGTATGGAAGCTGTCCAGACAACATCCAATTTTTGTACACAAATATGCGTGCTTCTAAAGTAGCAGTTGTGTAGTATTCATTGGAAATGACGGCAACTTCATCTGCAAAGAGAGTTGGGTGTGTACTGTAGAAATGCCTATAATTTCCCGCAAGGCTAATAACATTCAACCGATAATCTGGTAGCAATCCGAAATGATGACCACCTGTTGAACTTCCACAAATATCACATGCCAACACGCTTTGAGACACTAACAGCATTGTTAGCGCCAAAATAAAGTGTTTCATGATCTAGAAATAAGATGTAAATACTCGCCTTAATGGCAACTACATCTCAACTGATAGGTGGGTGGAAGATTTCTTTAGCAAATAGTGCTTCTGTAAAAGCTTTTCCAAATTCATTGACCTGGGAAATACCAAGATCAATGAAAGTAATACTCGAAGTTTCTGGGAGTAAATATGTTGGGTCGAAGGTCTTCACAACTTTAATACCTTGAACGGGGTCAGGCACCTTGTTTTCAAGCATTTGAACCGATTTGACCAACTGACATTTCCCTGCACAACAGCTGTTCTCTTGGTTTCGTTCAACACACAACTCCTTCGCAATGCGTTGCTGGTTCACAGCAAAGTTGACTACTTGCGTGAACTTGACTACACTACTTGCAGAAAGAAGTGCAATGAAAAACAGAATACACAGTGCTTTCACGCGACAAAAGTATGCCAAAGTCGAACAAACTATACCGTACAAAAACATGATTTTTGTCAGTTAGAAAGCACAATATTGGTTTTCAACTGGTTAAAATTCCACCGCAGATGTTGTTAACCACTTGTTAGCATTCGCTTTTGGATTCCTGTTCATTGGTTATCTTGCCAACCTAATATCTGAGCATGCGCTACCTTTCTTTACTACTCATTGGGCTGACTTTTTTTGCTTGTCAAGCCCCTACTCCCGTTCAAAAAGAGATCCCACTTTGTGAGAAAGTGAATCCTTTTATTGGAACCGGCGGACATGGACACACCTACCCTGGAGCTACACGTCCGTTTGGAATGGTGCAACTCAGTCCAGACACGCGTTTAGATGGCTGGGATGGCTGTGGCGGCTATCACTACACTGACTCGTTGATCTTCGGCTTTAGCCATACCCACCTGCAAGGAACAGGGGTTTCAGATTATGGCGACCTCTTGTTCATGCCTACCAACAATCAAGTTCGAAAAGGCAATAATTGGGGCGAACGCTATTTAAGTGCCTTTCGAAAAGAAACTGAAGAGGCGCATGCAGGTTACTACACGGTTCACTTGGACGACCACAACATCACTGCTGAACTCACTGCTACAGAAAGAGTAGGAATCCATCGCTATTCCTTTGATTCGCCAGATAGTTGTGTCCTTTTTATTGACATGGCGCACCGCGACGAACTCTTAAGCTACCAGTTCGAACCCCTGGGCGATTCGATGATTGTGGGTTACAGACAGAGCCAGGCTTGGGCTGAGAATCAGTTCGTGTTCTTCGCAGCGAAGTTTTCGAAGCCCTTCGAATTCTTGGATCAAACCTACGAAGTGGTCTACGTTGAAAATCCGGAAACAGGAGAAATGACACAAGAGATTGAACTTGTACCCGTTTTCCCACTGAATTTCGAAATTGTGGATACCTTAATGGTTCAAGTAGCGCTCTCTTCTTCAAGTATTGACGGCGCCATCAAGAACCTTGAAGCAGAGGCAACACATTGGGATTTTGAACGCTACAAAGCTGACGCCGAAGCTGCTTGGAATGAAGAGCTCAGCGGCATTGAGGTGGAAATGGCTTCACCAGAAGATGAAGAAATCTTCTATACCGCCTTGTACCACAGTTACACGGTTCCGAACATGTGGTCAGATGTAGACGGAGTGTACCGCGGAATGGACAATCAGTTGTACCAGATGGAAGACCATTTTCAGTACACGGTGTTTTCATTGTGGGATACCTTCAGAGCAACCCATCCGCTTTATACGATTACTCAAAGAGAGCGCTCAAAAGACTTCATTAATTCATTTTTGAACATGTATCGCCAAGGCGGAAAGCTGCCGATGTGGGAGCTAGCGGCAAATTATACTGGATGCATGATTGGTTACCACAGCGTCCCTGTAATTGCTGATGCTTACGCGAAAGGAATTACCGGTTTTGATACTGATTTGGCCTTGGAGGCTATGTTTTCAACGGCGTATCTAGGAGACTTAGAAGTAGATACCGAGTTAGGGAAAGATTACTTCGTTCATTACGGATATATTCCTTCCAGCGAAGAACACGAAAGTGTTTCCAAACAGTTGGAATACAGTTACGATGATTGGTGCATTGCGCGTTTCGCCGAAGCCTTAGGGAATGACTCTATGGCGAATCGTTTCGACCATCGCTCTCTCAACTATCGAAACATCTACAATCCGAAGACCAAGTTCTTCCAACCTCGGAACGGGGCTTCCTTCGTTCCCAACTTCGACCCAGAAGAAGTGAATTTCAATTTCACTGAGGCGAATGCTTGGCAGTACAACTTCTTCGTCCCACATGACATTGCGGGACACATCAAGCTCATGGGAGGCGATGCAGCGTATGGTGAGATGCTAGACTCACTTTTCCATACCACAGCTGAAGTAGCAGGAAGGCAACAAGCAGACATTACCGGACTGATTGGTCAGTATGCCCATGGAAATGAGCCAAGTCACCACATGGCTTACCTCTACCCCTTCATTGGTGAACAATGGAAAACGGCTGAGTTGGTAGATCAAATCATGGATGACTTGTACACTACGCAACCAGACGGACTCTCAGGAAATGAAGACTGCGGACAGATGTCGAGCTGGTATGTACTCTCTGCCCTAGGCTTCTATCCTGTTGCGCCAGGCGATGTAAATTATGTCATTGGTACTCCAAGAGTAGCTAAAGCAAGCATCCATCTTGAGAACGGTAAGGTATTTAATATCAATGTTGTAAGGGAGTCTGAAAATGACGTTTACATCGACAACTTGAAGTGGAATGACCTAGCCTACAGCAAGTCATTTATCAGTCACGACATGCTCATGAACGGCGGAACTTTGACCTTCACCATGCGTTCCACTCCAAACAAAGATTTTGGAAAAGCAGCAGAGGATCGTCCAATAAGCCAGACCAAAGACGAAGGCTTTGTAATGCCTCCAGCGATTGACGCGCCGGTGGTATTCCGCGATAGTGCTGTTGTCAACATATACTGCGCTGATCCTGAAGCTACCATTCGCTATGGCATCAATGGTGAATGGAAAGAATACACTGGACCTTTTTCCATTTATGAACAACTACGAATTAACACCCATTCAGTTAAAGATGGACTTACGAGTATTGGATTTTATGCTGAACCCATCCAAATTACACACGATTGGAGTCTAGACTTACAATGTGAATACGACAATCAGTATGCCGCTGGAGGTGATGATGCGCTGATTGACGGACTCACGGGGAACGCTAACTTCAAGACGGGCATTTGGCAAGGGTATTACGGAAAAGACTTTGTTGCGGTGTTGGACTTGAAGAAATCAACCGACATTCAAACCATCCGTTTGCGGGCGTTACAGGACATTAAACCATGGATTTGGTTTCCATCTGCGGTGGAATACTACGTTTCTTCAGATGGCGAGAACTTTAACTTACTGGAAACGTTGGCAAATCCGAATCCGATTGACTCCTATGAATTGACGGTGTTTCCGTTCGAATCAACCAAACCAACTACAGCTCGATACGTCAAAATTGTGGCGAAATCATTCGGCACTATTCCTGAATGGCATTTAGGACGCGGAAATGAATCGTGGATGTTCTTGGACGAAATTCAAATTGAGGAACAACCATGAGCACTGAGTTTTTCGACCGAAATTTAGCCCAAACCACCCCCTTCCCCTTTGGTTTGGAGATTGCTTCAGCAAAAGGAATTTGGATTGAAGATGTGCACGGAAAAAAGTACATGGACCTGATTTCAGGCGTGGGCGTTTCTGCCATAGGACACGGTCACCCGAAGGTCGTTCAAGCTATCAAAGATCAAGCCGATAAGTACTTGCATGTCATGGTCTATGGCGAATACCTTCAAGCCCCTCAGACCGCTTTGGCACAGAAACTGACCGCCATTTTACCTGATTCACTTGACTGTTGTTACTTCGTTAATAGTGGTGCTGAAGGAATTGAGGCCGCATTGAAATTGGCCAAACGTGTAACTGGCAGAACCCGAATGGTAGCTGCCAGAGGCGCCTATCACGGCAGCACACATGGCGCTATGAGCGTTAGCGGAAACGAGGTTAAAAAGAAAGCGTTTCGTCCGCTGTTGCCGGATGTGCACTTCATACGTTTCAACGACGCTTCCGCTTTGGACGCCATTACTGATCAGACAGCTTGCATTCTGCTGGAAACAGTCCAAGGTGATGCGGGAGTGCGTATTCCTGATGCTGAGTGGCTTCAGGCTGTGCGCAAGAAATGTGACGAAACTGGCTGTTTGCTCATCTTGGATGAAATTCAGGCTGGCATGGGTCGAACTGGAGCACATTTTGCGTTTGAACATTTTCATCTTGTGCCAGACATTCTTGTCCTTGGTAAGGCATTAGGAGGCGGTATGCCCATTGGTGCCTGCATTGCAAATCGTTCGCTGATGGAACTGTTTACGCATGATCCGATGTTGGGACACATTACCACTTTCGGCGGACATCCCTTGGTGTGTGCAGCGGCAGCGGCTGGATTGGACGTGTTGACCGAAGAAGTGAATATGGCGCACGTGAATGAGGTAGGTGCATACATTGCTGACCGATTAAATTCGCATGCTCGGGTGTTGGAAGTTCGACAAATAGGATTGTTTTTCGCCATTGATATGGAAAGTCAGGATGTCGTGCAACAGGTGGTCACTTTCGGACTTCAACATGGCTTCATCGGTTTTTGGTTCTTGAGTTGTCCGCAGTCATTTCGCATTGCACCACCATTGAACATAACATTAGCAGAGGCTGAACAAGCGTGTGACCTAATCATCAATGCTTTCGATGCTATTTCTCTCTAATTCAAAAGGAAAAGATGCCACGTCATTGGTCGAAGACATCTTTGTTTCTGATGTCTTAAATGGTGCTTCCTGCTTGCAACAAATGCTGACTACGCTGAGGAGACATGAAGTGTCATCTGTGCATGTTTACAAAACAAAGTCTATTTCATTGGAGCTGCTGGCCGCTGCCGAAGGATTAGCGGTAAGTGTTGATACACGAACGCCTGAATTGACCGATTCGCTTTTCAAAAAACACCACGTTTTAGATTTGATTTGCGCATCGAAAATTTCCAATCCTGATGCACTCATGTTCAATGATCTAGCTTATTTGAACGAACAATTGCAAGAGCAAAAAGTCCTTCGTCAACTTCAAAACGCACAATTGGTACTTGTAGTTGACCCTAACCGATGTTGGTCTGAATGGATCTCATTGAAGAACAACACCTACATTCAACACAATTTTACACTTCGTTCCCAACATTTCGGCTTCTTTACGCTACTTACAAATCGCGGGAAGCTAGGACGATGGCTAGGACGAATTGACCAATCTTTTATTCAACACTTGATTCCGAATCGATTAAAAAGAGGCATCTACATCGAACTAAGTCATGGCGGAACCACTTAAAAACGTTTACAATCCCTCTTTCGTTGAAGAAGTAGCCCGTGTATTCAAAGCCGTTGCTCCTAAATTTGACGCAGATCAATTTTTAAAACTTGTTCTTGATGACAATTGGGAAAAGCGTGAGCTAAGAGAACGTACAAAGCACCTCACAAACGGATTATCTCTCTGTCTAACTGATGATTACACACGTTCATCTCAACAGGTTTGTCAAGCTGCTGCACACCTCAAAGGCGGATTGTCAGGTTTTTTCTTACCTGATTTCATTGCTGACAATGGATTGGATCATTGGGACGAATCGATGGCCGCATTTGAGATTCTTACTGAACATAGCACTGCAGAGTTTGCTATTCGTCCATTTCTTGATGCCGATTTCGAAAGAGGAATGCAGCAGTTTCACGAATGGACAGCTAGTTCCAACGAACATCACAGAAGGCTGGCAAGCGAAGGCAGCAGAGCTAGGTTGCCATGGGCAAAAAAGGTACAAGCGTTGCATGACCATCCCAAAGAAGTATTGAAACTATTGAACCTGTTGATGGAAGACAGTTCAGAATATGTGAGAAGAAGTGTTGCAAACAATTTAAATGATATCTCCAAAGCTGAGCCAGACCTAGTGAAAGCACACTGTATGAAATGGAAAGGCACTTCACATGAAACTGATCGACTGATCAAGCACGCGCTGCGCACCTTGCTGAAACAAGGCGATAGAGAAGCGCTTTCCATGGTTGGAGTTGGCGACGCTAAAGGTGTTGCTATCACGTCATTCAATTGTCAGTCAGAAATTAAGATTGGCGAAGAGATGCTGTTTGAGCTAAAATTGCAGAACGCGAAGAAGCCACAACCACTTCGAATTGAATATGCTATCCTGTATCTGAAAAAATCAGGTGTAAAAAACCGAAAGGTCTTTCATTGGTCTTTGAACGATTGGCAGCCAGGACAAGAAAGGTTATTGGCAAAAAAACAGAGTTTTAAAGATATGACCACCCGTGTTCATTGTGAAGGAATCCACACTCTCGAAGTAATCGTGAATGGAACGGTATTGGCTGCTACTGATTTCTATGTAAAGAAATGAAATAATACAGGCTTAAAATTGGGTTAAAACCAATGTGAAAGAGCTTCTTCATCTTTGCTTCGGATTAAGGACAGAACATATACAGGTTCTCTTTTCTCAGTCTGGAGGTTCTCAACTGAAACTGAATTTCGATTAGGTTAAGGTAATCGAAATTCGATCTTAGGGATTTTTAGGTCATCGCTAACGAGTGATGACCTTTGTCTTTTCTGAGCATTTTATTACTTCTTTGTTAAAGCAGATTGAATTGAAGATTTTTTCGTTCTTCCTTTAGTATACTTGCATTTCACAACACTACACATGATTTCCTTCCTCGTTGTTGCAATTGCATTGCTCATAGGTATTGGCTATTTGTTGCTTCTGCGCAGTTACGACATCTATGAAAAAGAGCCCCTCGGTGTGATGTTGGTGGTTGGCGCTGCTGGAGGAATCATCTCGGTTTCGTTGTCGCTTCTCATGTATCAGTTTGTAGATGTGCACTACAATTTTTTCGACGCTGTCTTCAAAATAGGTGTGATTGAAGAGTTTGCAAAGTACTTTTCATTTTACATGCTCTTCCATTTCATTCGAAACCAAGTTGACGAAATCGTAGACGGACTGATTTACATTTCTTGTATTGCGCTTGGTTTCGCCACCATTGAAAACGTGATTTACGCTTTTGGTTCAGAATCACCCTTCACAATACTGGCACTGCGCGCTGTTACTTCAACCATTGGGCACATGGTGTTCAGCGGCTCAATTGGGCTAGCGCTTTACATTCACTACCGTGTAAAACGAAATACAACGGGGTTGATTTTCGCCATGATTTACGCTATTGGAGCCCATGGTATTTATGACGGATTGCTCTTTGAAAAGCAGGTTGCTGCGTTTTACATTGGTTTTGCTCTGTTTGTTTACATCCAATGGCGCGTACTCAAAGCCTCATTGAGTTTTTCGCACTTCAGACCTCTATTTTCACAAGACCTTTTCGAGGAAAATGGAAATACAAAGCAGAGCTACTGTTCGAATTGCGAAATCAAAGTAGTCAATCGTGAGATTGAGTTCAACAAATTGAAAGGAAGCACATGCCAGCAATGCACCCACCTGGTTTTTGATCTTGCTACTTGGAAGAAACTTATGCGCTACTACAGGCCTATTTCGCGCAGATCAAGATTGGTGCCTAGCACGAAAAAGAGCACAGATCCAGCGGGCATGTTTGAATTGAACATGGAGAGCATCTACAACATGAAAAACGGGCACGCCAGCATTCATCCCTACCACGCCCACCATTGGATTGAGTCAATCAACATTGCTGATCAGGAGCGAATTCTAAATCGACCTTTGATTGGTTGGATTTTGCAGAGTATCGGATTCAAAAAAGCGAAAGGAAGAATCAGTCCGAGGGAAGAATAATCAACTTTATTACGCTTACTTTCGAAATCCCCCCGAATTCAAGATTACCGCTATTGCAATTGTACCTTTGAAGTACTTTCAGCTCATAAAATGTTGAAACCATGAAACGTATCCTCGCCTTTTCTCTACTTGCTGTTTTATTCGCCACTTGCGGACAGCAAAACGATCTTCCTTCGCCAGATGTGGCCTTCAGTGAATACATCTCTGCTTACACTGCAGGAAACATTAGTCGAACTTCAAACGTAACCGTTGTCTTTGATGCTTCAAAGCTTATCCCAAACATCACTGAAGCAGCGCCTGACCCCACTTGGTTTTCCATTTCTCCAGAGGTCGAAGGTGCACTTTCATGGAAAAATGACAACATGCTGGTCTTCACTCCTACTGAATGGCTCACTTCTGCAGAGGCTTACAAAGTGGAACTTGACTTAAGCGAAATCATGGATACTCCGAAAGACATAGAAACCTTTCGCTTCGGCTTTCGCACCTATGAGCAAAGCTCTAGTGCTCAACTTACGGGCTTGGGCATGTACAACGATGACCAACCAGAGCTGCAATTTTTCACTGGACGAATGGTTACCAGTGACGCGGCAAAAAGTGAAATTGTTGAAGCTGCTTTTTCAGCGAAACAGTCTGGAAGAAATTTGGGCGTAACGTGGGTTCACGAAGATACACGAACCCACACCTTCACTATTGATAGCATTGCGCGCACCGAAAATGAAGGTCAAATCCAAATCAGCTGGGATGCAGAAATATTGGGCGCTCAGTCTGATGGAATGATTGAAGAGAAAGTACGCGGATTGAACGATTTTGAATTGGTTCGCACCAACGTGGTTCAACAACCAGATCAACACTTATCACTGCTCTTTTCCGATCCGGTAGACACAGAAATGTCGTTAAATGGGCTAATCCTTATTGACGATGCAGGAGATGTTCGATTTGATGTGTCTGGAAATGAAATCAAGGTCTATCCTTCATCCCGAAAAACAGGTGAAGCCCAGCTTGAAATAAGTCAGAACTTGAAAAACAAATACGGCTTCCAATTGAAAGAGGCGATCAACACTACCATTACCTTTGAAAGTCTCAAACCTGCCGTTCGTTTCGTTCAGTCTGACAAAGTAATTCTTCCCGAAGGAAATAAAAACAGCGTTGCGTTCGAAACTGTCTCATTATCAGCAGTTGATGTAAGAGTTATCCGAATATTCGAAGAAAATGTGCACCAGTTTCTTCAGGTGAATGAACTCAATCAGAATCAAGAAATTAAGCGTGTAGGCCGGTTAATCAAAAAGAAAACTGTTCACCTCAATCCTGAAGGAAACATTGATCTTGGTGCGTGGAATCGGTTCTACCTAGACCTTTCAGACCTTATTGAAGTTGAACAAGGCGCTATTTATCGCGTTGAAATGGGCTTTCGGAAAACACATTCCCTCTTTCCTTGTGAAGGCGATGATCAAGAAGACACACATCTGAACAACGATGATACCGAAGACTGGGACTCTGACTCAGAGGGAGACAGCTCTTTCTGGGATTACTTTGACAATTACTACTACTCAGCGTGGGAT
>CAYGUR010000053.1:0-14775 GCA_964353035.1 uncultured Comamonadaceae bacterium
CGAATAAAGCTGCAGCATTTCCGAGTGTGTGGTCTGAAATGCCATCAAAGCGACTGTTGTTAAAGTCAGGCATCTCAAATTCTTCAATCAGGGTTGGATATTTCACCACGCAATAGAGATAAGTGGCATAATCTACACGCTCAATTTTTTCTTGATCTTCCTTCGCCATATCTGCAGGAATAGATACAAAAGTGGGCTTCTTTAGGCTCATAATATCTCTGGTGAGTTCTGGAAACCCAACGTGCATACGCGCTGCTACTTTCATGTATTTCAAGTCCAATTTCACGCACCAATCAAGGAATTTGGAAGCGAAAGGCGTAGCGAAAAGTGCAATTCCGTGATGGTCAGCAAAGTCGCGCAAGTGCTTCAGCTCCTCAAAGTCCATGCGGTGACTTTCTGGTTTGTTGAATTGCTCTGGGTCGTACAACTGAACTTTGATTGCTTCTGCACCACCAAGTTTTGATTGCAAAATCATTTGCTCTGCGGTAGCGATGTCTCCGCTAAATTGAGGTGAAATTTCTGATATAATAAACATGCTTCTAGTGTTATCTATTGGTGTGTGAAGATTTATTTTTGATGTTGTTCCAAGAAGATTTTTGCGTTGATGAAACTGAACAAGAACTTCTTGTAAGAGTTCGGATACTCGCCTTTGTTCAGCATGCCTTCCATCTTACTTCGGTCAAAGTAATCGAAAATAGGTGAATCATCTAGGAAGTATGAACGGTGTTTCGGATTGTTAAAATCGAAGATGGAATTGATGCTCGCGTTAAATCCTTTCTTTTCTCGTGACAACCGAACTTTGTCGTTCAAAATGCCTTTCATAGATTGACGAAGGATGTACTTGTTGTACCCTTCGTTGATGAGCAGCTCAGTGGGGATGCTGTAGGCCCATTCGAAGAGGTTTTTGTCTAAGAACGGACTTCTATTCTCCAGTGAATATTTCATGGAATTCAGATCGTCTTCATGTAAAATGACGCGCACTACTTCGTGAAACAACTCATTCATCATACGGTTTCGAAGTAAATCATCTGCATACTTCGTCTCAGTAAAAGGCTCGTTGAAATCAGTCTTCAACATGCTTCTAAACTCTTCGTTGTTCAAGTAAATGTGATCTCGTTTCGAAGGGTCTTTGAAGTACAGGTCAAACTTTCTGAAATCAGGATGACGAACAAATTGCAACGGATACTTTTCCCATTCAGCTTTGAAACGTGCAAAGTCTGGATGGTTTCGCATTTCGTACAAATGCAAATTGAAGTGGTCATAATACCCTGTGAAGAGCTCGTCTGCGGCGGTTCCCGAAATGGAGATTTTAAATCCATTCTTCGCTATCTGTTCTGAAAGAAAAGAGTGCACGAAGTACGAAATGGTTGCAACAGGGGCATCGTGGTAAGCTACCAGAGATTCCAGTCGCGTAATGTTCTCTTCCCCAGGCTCTAAAATGATTTTGGTGCTCTCGCAGCCAGTGTCTTCAATGGTCGCTTGGATGTTGTCGTACTCATCGTAGCGGTGGTCACTGTCAATGATAGAGAAGGTATGCGCCGTGGCGTTGAATTCCTTCGCTGCAATAGAAACTAAGCTGGCGCTATCTACTCCTCCTGAGAGGCAGAAGGCAAGAGGGACGTCAGAACGAAGTCGAAGTTTGACGCTCTCAATCAAGCGTTCCCGGGTGCCTTCAATGGCTTCTTGCATAGACATTTTCTGCTCTTTATGCGCAGGCTGCCAATAGCGTTCTTCCGTCCTTTTTCCAGTTAAATTTGCAATGGCACTTGTGGCGAAAGGCAGTTCAGAAATCCCGTGGAAAAAAGTTTCTTCCGTTTTGTAAAGCGATTTATGTCCGTTGGTGACGAAACGCAGCAAGTGATCTGAATTCACTTCAAATCGTTTCCCAGAAAGTGCTTTCAAAGCTTTTACTTCTGATGCGAAGTAGAGTCCGTCATTGGTTTCAAACAAGTAGAACGGTTTTTCAGCGAAGCGGTCCCGCGAAAGCATCAAGGTTTCGTCTCTGTGATCAAAGAGGGCGAAAGACCACATCCCCTCGAAATGCGCAGTACACTTTTTGCCCCACTGAAGGTAACTTGCCACCAGTACCTCGGTATCTGAGTCAGTGGTGAAGGTGTGTCCAAGGCTTTTAAGGTTGTTACGAAGCTCTACATAATTGTAGATTTCTCCGTTAAAGACCAAATGGATAGGTCCTTTTTCGAAGGGTTGGTTCGAACGGGGGTCCAAGTCAATGATGCTCAATCTGCTGTGTAAAAGGCAAACGGTGCCACTTGGTTTGGAGATGACGATGTGTCCGTTGGCGTCAGGCCCCCGGTGGAACATCTCCTGCAAAGCGGAAGCTATTTGTTGTTGATTAGGCGCTGATTGGCCTATGTATCCTGCGATTCCACACATTTCACATTGAGCTTTTTTGGTGTTTCGCTTTGAAGCTTTCGGAAGCTTCTAAGGCTTGAATGTCTTCTAAGGTATGCACATCAAGGTTGTTGGCTACTACAAATCCGCAATGCGCACTAAGAAAGGTGTTGTACAGGGCGTGTCTTTTTACAATTCGAAACGCGGCATTTTGAACGCCGTTCTCATCAGCACTCATGATTTCCCAAAGCTTGTGTTCCTCCATTAAGTTGTATCCTTTTTGGAACTGTTCAGCAGTCAGTTGAGGCGAATTTGCTTGAGCTACAATCACATTTTCTACCTCTCCGTCTGAAATGACTTTGGGGTCTTCAACGGCTTGTCTTATAGCAACAATCTTTGGTGTGGTGTCATCAGCAAGCGCTGCAGGTCTTTTCAACGCAATTGCTCCCCAGTCTTCGGCTACTTTCAGGATCGCATCGTCATCAGAACTGACATAGATGGCGTCAACAAAATCACATTGCTTGAGTGCTTCTATGGTGTAAGCCATGAGTGGCTTCCCGAACAAAGGATAAATGTTTTTTCCAATGAGTCGTTTTGAACCGCCTCTGGCTGGAATGATGGCTATAGTTCTCATGAAATTCGGTCAAGTATATCTAGGGCAATTACTTCGGCTCCATTCACAGCCAACTCATGGTTTTTCATGTTCTGAGAAATGAAATTGTACTCGTGCTTAATGAACAGTGGGAGGAAATGCCTCAAATCATTTTCAAATGTTTCCAAGCTAATAAATGTACCCAATCCAACTTTCTTCAGGTTCAGAATGTTTTCGTTCATCTCAGGATTCATGGCTTCTCCAATTAACAGCATCGGTGTTCGAAGTCCGATGCACTCGCTGATGGTGTTGAAGCCAGCTCTTCCAATCACAAGATCCATTTCGTTGATGTAGTCAACCATCAATTCATTTTTATCAATGAATGAAATATTCGCTTGTTCACGCTCCATGTTCGAGGAGATAAAAAATTGAAAATCGTCTAAATCAGCAATTGAGTCAAGTGCTTTCAAAATAGACGGACGAAGAACTCCTGCTCCAGAGTCCATGATCATGACCTTGAATTTGTCATGTGAACCCGAAGGTTTATGATCAATCTCACTTCGAAGAATCAAAGGCACTTCTTTCGCATTTCCTTTGTAATACCTGAGAATTTCTTCTGGGGTAAAAGGAGGGAAGTACAAGGCGCTAGCCATCTTCGCCATTTCAAAAAAGCGATAAACGACTTCGGTCTTCAAAGGCGGGGGGTAGAGCTTTGAAAAGAACCAATCCCACGTGAAGTGAGCTATTCCAAAAGAGGGAACACCTTTTTTTCTCGCAAGCGGAAATGCTTCGTACACAAAGTCTGAAACAATGAAGTCATAGTGATTCCATTCCTCGAGTTCTTGATGAATATACTCTTCTGAACGTTTTAAATATTGAGCGTATTCAATCTTGATCAAGTCAACATCTGGAGAACCATTGGCTTGTTTATGCCAAGTGATATTGTTGTATTTCTTGTTGGTCTCCACACCCTTAATCAATCGTCCTGCCGCTTCAATGTGCTTTTCTGTTTGCACTAAAACTGAAAGTTCAGGCACATGAATTTTCAATGCTTCAATAATAGCACGTTGACGCACGATGTGGCCGAACCCTTCATCTGAAAGAAATGTTTTTAGTTGTAGCGGTTTCATCAATAGGTATCGCTTTGCAAAAGTGCAGAATTAAGGGAGTTTTTGTGTAGGACATCTTCTCAAGTTTCCAACATTGGGAGAACAAATGTTTTCGGATCAGAATTACCGAATAATTATCAAATGTTACCAAATGATAAATATTTACCACCTCATCCTAAAGGGTGACGGAAAGTCGGGAAAAGCGTATGATCTTTGTACTGTTGTAATAACAGTAACCAATGCGACTTCTGCTTAAACTCTCTCTCTTTACAATCTTGATGCTCAACGCATCGTTGGTCAGCTCTCAGTGTCTTGAATCTGCGAGTTTTAACACTACTCAAACATCACATACCGTTTATTTTACGCCTTCATTTACACTTGAGGAAAATGAGGTGTTGCTTTCATTCGCATGGGATCTTGGTGATGGGAATTATTCTTCGATTGAATCTCCGGTGCACACCTATGACAACCCAAATGCCTATGAGGTGTGTCTAACCATTACCACTACAATGAATGGCGAAGTTTGTGCTCTTGAAGTGTGTGAGACCATCACTATTTTAGAGGCGCTTCCGTGCAGTGTTTCTGCTGCTTTTGAATGGATTGATGCAGGAATGGGCGAAGTGGTCCTCCAAGAATTCAGTGAAACAAATTTTTTCACTGAAGTCACGAATTTCTTCTGGGAAGGATCTGAAGGCCAATTGGTAGAAGGTGCGCTCACAGAGTTAACCTTCGAAAGTCTGAACGAGCCGGAAGTCTGCTTAACTGTGCAAGCTGCTTCTCAAGGGAATACTTGCTCTGCAACCATCTGTAAAACTGTTGAATTGGAAACACCTGCTTTCAACCTATCTCCTAGTTTTACTGTAAAGGCAAATGATGGGTGCGAAATGCGTTTCATCAACACCACCAATGAACTGGAGATTCAAAACATTGAGTTCTCTTGGACCGTTGATGGCAGTGAAATTCCATATTCAAATCAACCGCTACATCAGTTCACAGAAGATGGGGCACATTCTGTTTGCCTCAATGCTGAAGCGCAATGGTATGGCGAAGTGAGAATTGAATCCCACTGTGTGGAAATTCAATCCAATTGCGGAAGTGATGAGAATGTAGCTGAAGGATTTGTTGCTGTTGCATTCCAGCAAGATCGCCAGCCGATTTTGGTCAATGGCACAACAATTCGCTTGAATTCAGCGAGTAACATAGGTCAAGAAGAGGTATTGAATTTTACGGTGTACAACCTTCAAGGTAAAAGGCTTTTTACCGGAGTGCTTTCAGGAACACAAAGTGTAAATTTAAACGCAATTGGCAAGGGGATATTTGTTGTTCACATTCATGGGAACAACGAAGACCTGGTTCAGAAAGTGTTACTTCCTTAGTTTACAATCAACGGCATGGTGTAGGAGAAATGGTCTCCGCTCAGCACGGCAATGTATTTTCCTTTGATGTCTGTTGGAACCTCGAATTGAAACACATTCGCGTGCTCAACCGAAAAGAACTGCTTCTCAGAAACGAGTTTTCCAGAAAGGTCATAAATCTGAATCAGTGCATTTCCAGAAAGATTTTTGTCGCCTACAAATACAGATGCATATCCATTTGTAACCGGATTTGGATACACGCTTAAGCTAGCTGCATCATAGGTCGGGTCTTCGGGAGCTAAGACTTCTCCGTCCCAGTCAGACAATTCAGCAGGAACACCGATTGTGACAAGGCAGAAAAACCCATAGTCGCCTTCTTGCGGACTGTTGCAATTATCTGTTGTTCCCAACATGGGCTTCACTCCAACTCTATAAGTGGTTCCAAACTCTACTCCAAGAGGCAAAAGATACAGTGCTGTAGTATTCACACTGTAAGCAACAATGGCAGGTGCAATAGGCGTCATAGTAGGGTCATCTGGATCTACAGGCGCTAGTTGCCATGCATATTGATCTACTACTTCTAGAAATTCACATTGCAGTGTTACCCCGGGGTATTGTACCGTACCACAATATTCCTCGCGCAGGTTTACATACGGAATGGGATTTATAATGATGAATTCTGGATCGCTCCAAGAACCCCACAAACCACAATATTCAGCTCTAATTTCGATGGAATAGATGCGGTTGTAGCGAATACAGTCCACAAGATCCAAATAGCAATAACTTGTTGAGTTTGCCGCCTGATGGTAGAGCACCGTTTCTCCATTGTCAGTAGTCAACCGCCATTCCAGGTTTTGACCTGTCCCAACGAATCTTGCTTTAATTTCATCATCCAAATTGTAGTTCAACCCAGGATATGCTGGCTCCAATTCAGTAGTAGGTTCTGCTTCTGTGAAAATTTGACGCACTTGGCTGTACCCGCACCAAAAGCCACTCACCTTTACTTGGCAATAGACGTCGTATGTTTTGTTGAAACAGAGGCCTCCAACAGAATTCAAATTTATCATCCCATTGCTGCCGTTAATCTCAGTGGTGAAGTTGTCTCCAGTGTCTATGTCTATAAAAAGCCACCTTGTGCCTTCAATCAACGGATTGTACGGAGTGTATGTGGTTCTATTTACTGATTGGTTGATTCGATATCCTGGCAGCCCAATGTCAGGAGTGAAAGCAGGATACCAGCCATTGCGCACCTCTGCTTGGGGAAGGTATTGCGCACAAATATCAAATGTGCCAGCTCCGGCGCCATTTGCGGAATGCACACGAACATAGTAGTTTGAACCAGCCTGAAGCGTATTCATATAAAGCACCTCTCCTGTATTCGCGCCATTGGTGTTTTGACAAGCAATTGAATTCATGGTGCCAGCATCAATCACCTGCAACACCATGTCGAAATTTGTAGTTTCCCCTTCAATTTTCACCGCTTGTGTGGTTGCAGTGAACGCATACCAAACGTCGTCTGTTGAAATCCCTGTGCACACAGGTTCTCCTGAGTCACTTGCACCCAAACTGCCCGCTGTTGAAGCGCAGGCCTCAGCATCGTACGTGATTTGTAAGTAATCTTGTAAAGAAATCGAAACAGCTGAAGCAGGGTCTTCCTGCGCAAATCCGCCAATAGCGAAGCAAAGCGCTATCAAAATAGTTAGTTTCTTGTGCATGTTTTCTCTCCTTGTTAAGACGTGTCCGCCTCTTCGAAGAGGTAATATACAAATAAGTGTTTACTCCCAAGCAACTAGCTCCGTTAATTTCGCTAGATCAAGTTCTGCGTAAACATCTTGTCTTTGAAGAAGATCTTCAGGTGATGTGCGGTCAAATAGTTCTACGGGATCTGACTCAAAATCAATGGGAAGTGCAACTCCTTCCTCTACCATAGATGCAGCATAATCACTACCAGATGTGAAGTTTTGAATAGATAGGTTCAGAACACCAAGTCCCAAAGCATCAAAGAAGGTGGTGCTGTAAACACTGATTTGAATTTTGCACTGACTCAATAGCGACATTAAATCATCTCCATTACCGAAGAGTTTACATTGGGACGAAGCAAGTAAGATGTCATAAAGTTTGGGCTCTTTTTCATACGGATGGAGCTTTACCCATACCTCCCAATCAGGATGTTTGCTTTCCAGTGTTTCTAGCAGCTTTTTCGTGTACGAAATATAGTGCTCAGGCATGTTTTTCTGCGTTCCAATAAAGATGGCGTTGCGCTTTTCCGCGTTTTGATGAACCATCCATCCTTTGCTTTGAATTGAATAGTCTCCAGCAATAACAATTTGGTCTTCGGCGTAGCCAGCCCCTTTCAAAAGAATGTTTTTCCAGTAGGGGCCGAAGACGAAGAGGTAATCACAGAAGAAGGCTTTTCGCTCATACGGCACTAAACTTTTGTCGAAAACGTAGTATAAATCTTGCTCAGAAATCAATCCATGCTGGAACTCTATGGAAGTGATTGACAAGTCTTTTGCTGCAGCAATAATACCCTCCCTGTGGTAATGGTTGGTCATCAATAGTACTTTCACGTCTCCGCTCTTCAACCACTGATAAAACATGTGATATTGCTCAAAGAAACTGTGCAGAGACGAAGCAATGTGGCTTAACTCATGTCGAGTGAAGTTTCCAGATTTTGCCGCTTTTTTTAGGACGAATTTGACGTCTTTCAACATGCGCACTTCAACTTCATCCAACGCATTGTTCGCAAAAGGAAGTAGGTCAGTCAGCTCAAATTCACGCGGCAATGCGGAATCATGGTTGTGGTCTCTGGCGATGGTAACCTTTTCTCGACCTATTTGGTCCAAAACAATGCCGAAATAGTAGGATTTCAGCGTTCCTTGTTCATCTGTTCCAACGCGTCCGTCATCCATTAAAAGGATGCTTTTCATACTCGCTGCTGGCGAACCAGCTCTTAGTGACTTGAGTTGAAACAACCATTTCTGAGCGAAAATTGGCCAATGCAGCCTGTTGGATAGTAACTTTTCGTTTGTGTCAGTCAGTGAATAGGTCAGTGCGTGTTGAAATAGCTTGTAAAAACAGAAATGCTCGCCCATCGTGAGTGAGGGGTCTGTAATTCGTTGGTCAATTCCTTCGCGAAGCTGACTGAAAGTAAGTAGGGGCATAGCGCGGTTCTGAGCTGAAAATGATGCACAAAGGTAATGAACCTTACTTCACTCGTATTTGCTGAACTTCTTTGATGACGTGCTTGCCTTTTTTCAAGTAGAACACGAAAGCCAATAGCAAGGAAATCAGCGTGATGGCGCCTTTAATCATCCAGTTCAATTCTACGGCGTAGTAAATCAAGAACCCGGTGGCCGTTACGATGGCGAACACCACAAGCGGATAATATGGGAGTGGCAAATACTGTTTCGTGTCTTTGAAAAGATGCCCTGAAACCCCCATGTACATGTAACAAATAAAGGTCGAAAAAATAGCTGCTTCAACACCGAAAAATGGAACCAAGGCCAAGTTGAGGACTACGTTGAGAAGTCCAGCAGCAGTGGTGATTTTGAAGAGCGACATGGTTTTTTCTTGGAAAATGATGAACTCAACAGAGGCGACGTACAACGGACGGTAGCAGAAGGCCATGAACAAGAAAATGGAATACTTGTAGGAAGTTTCTAGTCCGTCTTTGTTGTTCATGAAAAAGAACGCAAACACTTCCTTCGACCAAAGCCCAGCGAAGGATGCTGCAAGGTAATTGAAGGCCAGCCAAATAAAGGTGAACTGTCTGATAATCAGATGAACCCTAGGATTTTTATCCCGAAACAAACTGAAGTAGATGGGAGATACAACTGTATTCACCTGTCCGCTAAAACTGTTAAAGTAGCTGGCGAAATTGTAGGCCACGTTGTACATACCAACCGTGGTGGTACTCACATTGGAAACACCTACATATTGATCCAATACAATTCGATCACTTGAGGTCAATAGGTAGTCAGAAAATTTGTGCGGTATGAGAGGCAAAGAGATCTTTAACCATCCTTTGATCTGTCTGCGTTTTAGTTTGAAGCTTGGCACAATTCGTTCTCTGCCATAAATAATAAAAGCGAAGAACACTCCCTGAAAAATCACACTCACAAAGTTCGAAATGAAGAATCCCAAATACCCCAATTTCATAATGTAAACCGTAAGGAATGTTGTTGCAACGGTGAGTGCGCCCGCAATGGCTGTTGAAAGGTGAACAACTCTGTGCTTGTGCTTGAACTGCATCAAGCGCATCCCGATGCCTCGCGTGAGATCAAATGTTACAAGTGGAATCACGAGTAGCGAGATGATTAGCCACAATCGATCACTTGGTAAGTCATTTCGAAATACCAGCCAGATCATCAGTGCTGTAACAGCTCCGTAGAACATTTTATAAAATAGTAGGAAGCCGAGATAGCGTGCCCAAAACTTAGGGTAATGTTTTTCACGTTTGAAAAATGAATTTTGGAATAGGGGAGACATCCCCAAATCTGCAATCATTCCAAACAATCCCATGTACCCCATGGCTGTTCCAAAAACATAATAGTCATAAGCCGTTAAAAACTCTGAAATCAGAGGGTAAAGAAGTAGGTTTGCGAACATGGGGATTTGGTTCGCGAACGTATACAGGAGTGAGTTTTTAGCTATGAACTTGAGCATCTAAACAAGTCCCTTTTCTTGACAATTGCGAATCGCCTCTTCAAAAACCAAGGCAGAACGTTCGCGGTATTCAGCAATTTCAATCAAGTCTGTCTTTCCGTCGGCAAAACTGAGGAAGTGCAACAGATTGTGCAGTTTTTCTCTGTCTGTATCCGGATTGATACTGTCAGGATACAACCCTCTGCTACCCAATTGTGGTTCGCAGAATTGTACCTTGTTGAAATAGGCTTCGTTCAACTCAAAAACCCGCACAAAGTCTAGGTAAGTTGAAATGGTGTCGGCCATGTGTTTGAAAGAAATAAAGTCTTTGTTGTCTAGCGAGGTGTGGTACTCTTTGTACTTCTGATAGGGCGTGCGCATCAATGAGCCAACCGGCAGATTGAATCCAGGAGAACAGTATTGTCGTTCATCACTTCCGCCAACGGCAAAGTTGATGATGGAATGGTTTTTCCCGCTGTGTTTCAAAACGTGCTCTGCCACCCGATCAGCTGATGAGGTCATTTGCTTTGAACGCTTGTAGGTCAAGTCACCTCGGTCACCAACACAGGTGAGTACATAGCCTGCTTCGAGTTTCTCAATGAGGTCCTTTCCAACCCGTTCTAGGTAGGCGATAATGCCTATGGTCTCTGGGGCGAAAACGAATCGATAGGTGTATTTCCGGTTTGTAATCTTCGCAATTTCACGGTACAAAAAGGCTTGCACCAATGGTCCACTGAGCTCATTGTTCGCCATGCTTGGATGACAGACATAGGTAGAAAAGAGAATTTCTTTTTCACTGCTCCCCGGAAGAATACACTCGCCGTAATCTAGTTGCCCTTCTTTCAAGTCGCTGTCAATGAATACGCGGTACGTTCCTTCTCTTGGAAGTGATTCCCATTCTTCGTGACTCAAACAAAATCCCCACTGCTGCTTGTAGTAGGAGGTTACATAGGGAATGGCGGTTGGCATTGCTGGCAATGTTCGCAGGTGCTTGTTCAACTCTTCAAATTCCATTTCTTCGTCTACAGAAACAGCGTAACTAAAGACGTGGAGGTTGTTCACTTTGAAATCTGCAATTCGCTTTCCTTCAGGAGTAATAATGTACGCTTCGCGAATGTTCCACTCTTTCGGAACCGTCCAATCAAAAACCTTCGTTCCAGAAGGAACTGAATACCGCTCAAGTGGAATCAATTCACTGAAGATATCCAGCGTTTGACGGACTCCATCGCCAGTGAGGCTGCGACAAATAGGCCACAACCGATCAAAGTAGTTTTCTAATTCTTGTTCCAACTCAATCGAGGGCATTCCACATCAAGATTTCGTCTTCAGCAATGGTTCTTGCTGCTTTCATTCCAAGAACTACTTCAATTTCTTTCGGACTGATTCCTTTTGCCGGGCGTTTCCAGGTGAGGTCTTCACGCTCAATGGCTTTTCCTTTTGGGATTTCGCGCGCTGCAACCAAGCTTCTACGCGCATTTTGACGCGATTTTTCTTCGCTTTCCAAAGCGGTTAACTTGAAGGATCCTAGCACTTCAAAAGTATTGTCCATCACGTTGTTGAAGTGCTTCATGTCTTCCTTGTCCATGGCGTGGTAATGGTCATTTCCTGGAAGTGTTTTGTCGTGGGTGAAATGCTTCTCAATAACCGCTGCTCCAAGAAGAGTTGCCACTTTTAAGACTTCCATGTCATTCGGAAGCGTGTGGTCACTGTATCCAGGAATGTGGTCAGGGAAGTGACGAATCAAATCTTTGATCATGCCCAAGTTGGCATTCTTGTCTTCCGTAGGGTAGTTCAACACACAGTGCATCAAACACAGCTGATTCCCATGCTTTTCAATGACTTCAACCGCTTGCTGAACCTCCCAAAGGTAGGCGGCACCTGTAGATAGAATCATCGGTTTGCCAAACTTGCACATGTGTTCAATGAAGGGCAAATTGGTCAAATCTGAAGAGGAGATCTTGAACACGGGCATCATCTCATTCAAAAAATTCGATGACTCTACGTCGAACGGAGTGCTCATAAATTCGATACCAGCTGTTTCGCAATACTTTGCAAGCTCTTCGTATTCCCCCTTCCAAAATTTATCGTACTTCTTGAACAGTTCAAACTGGCTGCGAGTAGACTCTTTGGTAATGTCCCAGTAGTATGGGGAATCTTTTGAAGCAATGGTCTCAGCCTTGTACGTTTGGAATTTAATGGCGTGCGCACCACCTTCAGCCGCTTCGTCAATCAAACGTTTTGCCAAGTCCATTGAGCCTTCGTGGTTTACGCCGGCTTCAGCAATGATGTATGGCCTCGTGAGCACACGCGGGTCGTAATTATTTAGGAAATCAGTTAATTTCATAAGATCGTTTTTCACCAAACAGTCCAACCACCTTCAACAAGCATGTTGTCTCCGGTTACGTAGCTAGACGCATCTGAGAGTAAGTAAATCATAGCGCTGGCTACTTCATGGTTGTAGCTCAAGCGTTCCATAGGTGAGAAGCGTGCGAAATTCTCTTCGAATTGTGCTTCATGATTGTTCCAAACCCCATGTGGAGTAATCATGTTCACTCTCACCTTTTTTGTGGCCCAATACGAAGCCAAATACCTCGAAAGAGCATCAATTCCACCTTTAGAGGCGCTGTAGGCTGCAGGGCAACCCAAGCTTGTTCCTTTGTATAAATTCTGATTGGGTGCCACCACACTGTAGGTCGAAGGAATATTGATAATGCTTCCTCCCGTGTTTTCTGCCATCCAACTTCCAAGTACCTGACATGTAAGGAAGGTGCCTTTTAGGTTGATGTTGACTACCGTGTCCCAGTTGTCTTCTGTCACATCTTCAAAGGGTTCAAAGATGAGGTGACTTTTGTTCTGGTGTCCGTTCACAAGGCCATCAATGGTGTTGAACTTCGCCAAGACTTCTTCTTTCAGCCGAATAACATCTGTTTTGTCAGCCACATTAATGGCCACTCCCAACATATCTTGTCCATTTCTAGATTGCAATTCTTGGGCGAATTTGGCCGGGTCAGCTTGAGGGATGTCAACGGCTACAACGTGTGCGCCAAATTGAGCAGCTGCTTCGCAAAAGGCGCGTCCAACGAGTCCGCAAGCGCCTGTAATAACAATGACTTTGCCCTTGAGCTCAAATTTTGCTCGAAAGTCGATTTGAGTAGGGTCTGTAGTTCTTTTTGGTTCCATTAATTGAACTTTCTAAATACAGGTTTAATTTCAGGGCCCACGAGGTACTTTTCGTATCCATCCTGAAGCGCTTTTTCGAACACATCACAGCTGGCATCAAAGGCCGCTAGCATGAAATCAATGTCTTCTGTGGTGTGGGAATAGCAAGGAGAAAGAATTCCTTGGTACAACACGCCGCGCTCAATCATTTCTTGCATGAACAAGGTGCGGTAGAACAAATCAGGTTGTTTTTCTCTGTTCTTCACAATGAGTCCTACACTCCAGTTGAATCCAGTGAGGTCAAAATAGTCTTGAAGACCTCTTCGATCTAGAATGGCGTTCACTCCCGCAATGAAATGGTCTCCAATGCGGTGGTTATGAGCAATTACCGGTTCGTTTTCGAACACGTCCATAGTAGCTAGACCTGCTGCGATGGCGTGTGTTTCGCCTCCGTGGGTAGTGCTCACCAAGAAGAGTTTTTTCTCACCTTCTCTGTCAATTCCACCCAGTTCCATCACTTCTTTTTTTCCTGTCAGTGCGCAAAACGAAAAACCATTGGCTATTCCTTTGCCCCAAGTGGCCATGTCTGGCTCTGCGTTGAGTCGTTTGATACTTCCAGGATAATCTGTTTTAAAACCGGTAATCATTTCGTCCATGATCCACAATGCACCGTGTTTATGGGCAATGGCGATGGCTTTTTGATAGAAATCGGGCTCAATGACTTGCCATTTTTCTGGCTCGCCGATGATGCAGGCAATTTGTCCAGGGTATTCGTTGAACATGCGCTCCAAGTCTTCCAAGTCGTTGTGCTTGAACGAGACTGTCATGTTCTGAACTTCACGCGGAACACCGAAATCACAGTCTGTAGATCCAATGAACCAATCATCGTAGCTGTAGAACGGGTGCTCAGCTGTTCTGGCCACGATTTGTCTGCCAGTGGCTGCTCTCGCCAGCTTTATAGCTGCAGTAGTCACTACAGAGCCATTTTTGGCATACTTGATCATGTCGTGCTGTGGCACCAATGAAAGAAAGCGTTCAGCCATTTCACGTTCAATGATACCCGGACGAGAGAAATTTGATCCTCTTGACAGTTCCTCCTTCACTCGCTCAATTACAGGCTCGTAGGCATGTCCGAGTGAAACAGAAGTCAGTCCCATAAGGGTGTCCAAGTACTTGTTTCCATCCAAATCCCAGCAGTAAACGCCTTTTGCATGCGTAATGGCTGCCGGAGATTTTACCGGAAATTGGTCATCGCCTTTGGAATAGGTGTGCGCTCCACCAGGGATGAGTGAATGGATGCGTGATCTATGCTCGTCACTTTTCGTGAAGTTAGTGATGTGCGGAAGGGTGATTTGTTTGTTCATTTTACAATTCGGTCTTCGTCCAACGACTTCTTAAAGCCGCTATTGATCTTACTTTCTTTATTCAGTTCCAATATTTCTGGCTTCGTTTTGAGAAGTGCAGTGACTTCATGAATGCCAAAATCTGGTTGGTCTTTCAATTCTTCAAAAATGCGCGCTACCGTGTTCATGTCGGCTGGTGTGTCAACAGAAAGCTTGAA
>CAYGUR010000054.1:0-14755 GCA_964353035.1 uncultured Comamonadaceae bacterium
TCAGCAGCTGGGGACGATGCTTCAGCAGCTGGGGACGATGCTTCAGCAGCTGGGGGGAACAAAAAAAGCACCCCGAGGGGGTGCTTTTAATACCATATATTCTAGAACTCCGAAGAGTAACTTGTTCTATTATTTATTTACAACTACTTGCACTGCGTCTGTAAAGTCACCAACCTGAACACTCACAGTGTAGTTTCCAGCTGCAAGGTCGTGGTTCACAACAACACGATTACCTCCAATTACTGATCCGTCAGAAAGCTCTTGAGAAAGAACAAGCTTTCCGCTTCCATCGTAAATCTCAACAATCAAGTTACCTGCTTTCAAGTTTAACTCTTGAGAAAATTGAAGATTGAACTGTCCTTCCCAAACTGGATTAGGGAAAACTTGGATTTGTGCATCGTCTTTAACACCCGTTAAAGCACTTGCGTGAACTGTATTTCCATTGTCATCTTCGTATTGGCAAGTACCATCGTTGTAATTCGCTGCGATGTTGTAGTTCGTAGCGTCCATGTCTGTGCATCCGAAAACTTTGGCATCATTGGTAGAGAAAGTAACCCCTCTCTCCTGCCATGTTTCTCCGTCTGCCTTCCATCCTTGGAAATTTAAAACTCCTGTTGCTTCGCCTTCAGTGGTTAGTTGCAACAAAAGCACTTTGTTTCCTGCATCTGGAATTGTTCTTACGTCTGTAGGAATCAAAAACCAAGCTCCATCTTGGATTGAGAACCCTTGTCCATCAGAAAAGCCATCGAATTCAGCTCCAACTGACCACAGATTGTTATCCTGGCTGTTTTCAGCACCAATCGTTATCCATGAATCGAAAGCCAACTCAGGCACAGATGCAACAATACCCGGATTGATATCTAGGGTTGAATAATTTCCATAGGGATGCTGGTAGAATGCACTTGTAGATTGAACTGAAATTTGATCTTGCGAATCCGCAAAAACGGCGTGAAGTGAATAATCGGCAGACGGCATAATAGCATATACACGGTAGGTATTCCCTGGCACGATTCCGCCATTGTCTACTGCTTCTACCACTACTTCTACTTCTGAAGCTTGCATAGAGAACATCATGGCTCCAGCTGCAAGAAAAGTGACTAATTTTTTCATTGTGTGAGGTTTGTTGGTTAAAGTCGTGAGATCAAGAGTATCTCATAATTTTCAGTTTATCTCTTAAAGATAGAACATTAGCATCAGACTTCCAAGTACTTAACGTTCTCTTCTGAAAGAGGTTGTACTAAATTAATCTTCAAACAAGTTGGGATAAAGATTCTTTACACAAACTTAAAAATGAGTCATCGGTCTAATTTAGGCTTGCTTTGGTCAAAGAGAATTAGAATTCGGACATTGACGAAGTTTGATGTACTTTCAACCTCATGATTTCAAAATACCAATTCTTGCCTCTTCTGTTCATACTTTCCTTAGCTGGATGTTACGGTGTGCCGAACGAAAGTGACTCCGACCTTGAGTTAAAAGCTGCTCAGCGAGACACCCTTGAAAGTGCGCTTTCAGCTTCAGAAACAAACCTTCCTTTTGAAAACGAAGTTGATACGCTTCGGTACTTGGCTTTGGGCGATAGTTATACCATTGGTCAAAGTGTGGATGCCGCGCTTCGTTGGCCCGTTCAATTGCACAATGTGCTCAATCAAAACACAAGTCAATTCGTTGTTGAATATCCTGATATCATTGCTCAAACAGGTTGGACCACCACCAATTTATCCAATGCCATGGACAATGCGGGAGTAGATGATTTGCAATACGATTTTGTGTCTCTGTTGATTGGCGTAAACAACCAGTACCAGGGCCTTTCGCTTTCTGATTATGAAACCGAATATACCTTGTTACTTGAACGCGCCATTGCCATAGCGGGTGGGAATTCAGACAAAGTATTCGTAGTGAGTATTCCTGATTATGGTTATACACCCTTCGGCCTGTCAAATCAAGAGAGCATCTCAGCTGATCTAGCGCTGTTCAATGCAAGCTGTCAAACCATCACTGAGGCAGCCAATGTGAATTGGTACAACATCACTCCTATTTCTCAGCAATGGCCTGAGGTTGAAAACCTTGTTGCTTCAGACAATTTGCACCCCTCTGGATACCAATATTCTTTGTGGGTTGATTCCTTTTGGGATCAGGTGATGGAGCAGATCATTTCGGAATAAAATAAGGGCGCAAAAGCCTTTGCCCTTGCGCCCCATTTCGAAACTAACTAAACGTATACTGGTAAACGAAAAATCCTAGCGTACAACCAATCCTTGGTCTGCTTTAATTCGATTGTCACCGGCGGCAGTAAAGACATACACACCAGGTGTCAAATTCGATTTAGGATATTGCAGCTTGTACACTGCCCCCTCTAATACGTTCCACTCTTTTACCAGATCGATTAAGTTTCCTGAAACATCAAAAAGTTCTATTCGTGCTGTTCCTGTAAAGTCAGGCTCGAAAGCCACAGTGAAAAACTCTGTTCCATCTGTTGCTACGGTGAATTCAAAGCCTGGATCTTCAGGGAATACAATCAAATTGTCTTCTGAATTCACTTCGTTCGTCACAGTGATGACTTGCACATAAACCGTACTGTTTCCAGCGCAATCCGTGGCAGTCCATGTACGGATGATTTCATGCTCTGGACAGCAGTCGTTCTCAGTGAAAATGTCTCCATGTCCTGCTGCAGCTTCGCCATTCACCAATCCTTCGTAGAAGAACCATCCGCCAAGACCTTCGCCCTGACTGTGATTGTTGGCATTCATACCCAACTGGAAACCGAAGGTCGTGTCTGCTGGAGCATGCGTCAAATTCAACAAACTTCCGTCCAATGCATCCAATCCGATCAATTCACTGGTAGCGCCATTCAACACATAGAACATCCAATCTTGATAGAAATCAACGCCGATTCCTAAATCGTCTTTGTAGTCTCTTCCTAGCGCTGACCACTCATCCCAAGTGCGTTCTTCGCCCAAGCGAATATTGATCATCCAGCTGAAATTCGCATTCTCTGTGTTGTATACCTGTCCGGTCAATACCAACTCGCCATTCACGGGGTCCACCACAAGTGATCCTCCTTCTGGTCCGTAGACGTAATCACTACTGATACCGTCTAGACCTGGCAACCACAAGGCAATAGAACCACTTAGGCCATTCGCATTGTCAATGTAACATCCATTGTCTGTTTCATCAGCAAAGACGATTTCCTCCGTAAATTCTACCGACACATTCTCGCCGCAACCATCATACGCTTCAACCACAGGAATTTCTGGGATATCTTCACAATCAACGGTTACATTTTCAGGAACATTCAGCAAAATTGGAGCAATGTCATCCACCACCTCAATGTTCTGAGTGTAGGTGGTTGTTTGTCCGCAGGCATCTGAAATAGTCCAAACACGCACAATGCTGTATTCTGTTTCACACGCTGTAGGCGTAATGATTTCATTCATTTCGGCATTCGCTACGCCGCAGGCATCATAGAAAGGAAGCATTTCAAGTGCTGGTACTTCCAAACAGTTGATGGTCATGTCAGCTGGTGTAGCTGTGAAAATTGGCGCAGCATTGTCAATCAGCTCAATTGTTTGCGTTCTTGAAATGGTATTTCCACACAAGTCAACAGCTGTCCATACCCGCTCTAACACTTGTCCACAAGGAAGGTCCGTATAGATCTCTTCTACGAATACAAATGGTTCAGAACAGTCATCAGTAGCTACTGGCATTTCAGGTTCCCCTAGTTCATCGCACGTAATGGCCATGTCATCTGGGAACGAAGCGAATGTTGGTGCAATTTCATCTGTGACGAAAATCTGCTGAACAGCAATGCTCTCATTGCCACAAGCGTCTGTAGCAACGTAGGTACGTCTGATTTCGTACGGACAACCACCCTCAATGATTTCTTCATCTACCGTGATTGACACATTCGGATCACAGGCATCCAAAGCTGTTGGCATTTGGATTTCTGGAATGGCATCACACGTTGTCTGAACGTTTGCCGGAACATTTACAAGTGCTGGCGCCGTCAAGTCTGTCTGCGTAATCACTTGCATATCCGTCGTTTGATTCCCACACTCATCTGTTGCGCTCCAAATACGTCTGTAGATGGTTGCACACCCAAGTGTTTCAATCAATTGCGCATAATTCACAGTGACATCTGTATCACAATTGTCAATGGCACCCACAAATGCAGGTTCCGGAAGTGCGTCTGTACAATCAATGGTTACATCCTCAGGAACGCCCAACAATGAAGGACCAGTTCCGTCTTGCACATAGATCAATTGCGTCAATGCCATCACATTGTTACACAAGTCTTCTGCGAAATACGTTCTACTTAAAATGTAGCTACATCCCTCTCCGATCTGTGTATCTTCATAAGTAACAGGCACTTCTCCACCACAGGCATCAAATGCCACGGCATTGTTCGGATTCGGAATTTGATCACAACTCACGAAGGTATTCGGCCCTACGCCTGAAATCACAGGAGGAGTTGTATCGATCACATGTAGAAGTACCATTTGAGAAGCTGAATGTCCACACAAATCTGTTGCAGTGTAGGTTCTTTCAACGTCAAACGAACATCCTGAACCCAGGGGCACATCAACAAAGGTGATGTTCACTGTATTTGCACAGTCATCAGAAACAACCGGATACGGTAAGCCATCAAGCATACCACACTCTACCGTCATTTCAGCAGGAGTATCAACAAAAACGGGCGCTTCAGTATCTTCAACGGTGATTGACTGTGATGCGATGGTTGTGTTTCCACAATCATCTGAGGCGATCCAAGTACGAATAATCGTGTACGTACATCCTGCACCTACAATGCTTTCGTTCACAGTTAATGCCACATCTTCGTCGCAATTGTCGCTTACCTCAGGCTCTGGCATCTCTGGAATGGTATTGCAGTCCACGTTGATGTTCTCAGGAATTCCCAATAACAAAGGTGGCTCTGTATCTTCCACGAATACGATTTGAACGAATTCAGTAGCATTACCGCACGCATCAGTGGCGGTCCATGTTCTGTATATGTTCGGACATCCGCCTGCGTCAAATGTTTCTTCATAAGACATTGAAACAGCGCTGCAATCATCAGATGCCGTCAATACAGGTACATCTGGAATTGAACCACACGCTGCAGTGATGTCTTCTGGAGTGAAATCAAACACAGGAGCGGTAGTATCAGAAACGATAATGTTTTGATTCGCCACAGCTTGATTTCCACATGCATCTGTCGCAGTCCATGTGCGTATGAGTGTGTAATTCGATGGGCAGTCCCCTTCGATCACTGTTTCAGTGTAAACCACATCCACCACATTGGCACAATTATCTGTTACGACAATTTCAGGAACAACAGGCAAGGCTTCAGCACAGTCAACTTCAATGCTTGCAAAATCACCTTCAATTACGGGTGCATCTTGATCTAGGAAAGAAACTGTTTGAGTGGCTGTCGACGTGTTTCCACATGCATCTGTGGCAGTCCAAACCCGTGTCAACACATTCCCACATGCGCCTTCAGACCACGTTTGCTCAAGGGTAACATCTGCTGAAGAACAAGCATCTTCTGCCGTTGCCTGATCTGTTGGAACACTGGCTACACACGAAAGGACGAGGTCTTCTGGGACGAAGGTAAACTCTGGTCCCGACTCATCTACCACAGTAATATTTTGAGCGAAAACGCTTTCATTCCCACAGGCATCAGTACCTACCCAAGTTCGAAGCAACTCCTGATTGCACCCATCAGGGTCACCAGAAAGCAGCTCATCTGTATACGACAACTCCACAGCAAACTGACAATCATCTTCGATGGTTACCAGTTCAGCTGTTTGAAGGTCAGCGCATTCAATGGTGACAGACGGCGCACCTGTAATAAATGGCGCCGTTTGATCAACCAAAATGAGTGTTTGTTCAGCAATCGACTCATTTCCACAAAGGTCAGTTGCGGTCCAAACTCTTGAAATTGTGATGGTACATGCTTCGGTTGTGATGGTCTCATCCATAAAGACTGGTACAAACTCATCACAGTTATCTGAAGCTGTTACAACTGCAACTTCTTCAAGTTCAGCGCATGAAACCTCACCACTCATGGGTATTCCGATGAGTGTTGGGCCTTCAGTATCAATGTAGGTCACCAACTGTTGAGCAGTGCTTGTATTACCACAGTTGTCTGTAGCGGTCCAAGTACGAAGGATTTGAGCGCAAGACGTTGGGTTTTCAACCGCCTCTTCGTCATAGACAACTCCAAAAGAACTGCACAGATCCTGAACCACGGGCTCACCCAAAGGCTCCGTTGCTCCACACTCCAACACGATATCATCCGGAACCGAAATGAACACCGGTGCTTCAGTATCTGTAACAGTCAATGTTTGAGTGACAATGGTCGTGTTTCCACACGCGTCCATTGCTTCCCATGTGCGTACTAAAAGGTACTCACATCCATCGCCTACTTGCTCTTCTGAAGCATTCACGCCCAGAACAACACTACATGCATCAACGAATTCAATTTCATTTATAGATGGAATTGAAGCGCAGTCTACTTCCAAATCAGTTGGAAAATCAACGGCTTCAGGACCTTGATTGTCATTTAGAAAGATTTGCTGCGAAATAGTGCTCGCATTTCCACATCCATCCACGGCTGTCCATGATCTTACAATCAAGAACCCGCAATTAATAGGAGTCGTTTCTTCTGTATCAGTCAGTGTAAACTCACTACAGTTGTCTGTTACTTCTGGAATTAAATCAGGAATTTCGTCGCCACAGTTCAACACCAAATCAGTTGGTTCATTCTGAAACACAGGTGCTTCTGAATCAATGACAGTAATGTACTGAACATGGCTTGTTGTATTTCCACAAGCATCTACCAAGGTGTAGGTACGTTGAATGGTTGGGAAGCATGCTCCCGAGAATTCTTCATCGGTAACGATTACTTCAACATTCTCTGTGAAACAACCATCATCAAATTCAATGACTGGCGCTGGAATGTCTCCACAATCAACCGTCATATCTTCTGGCAACGTTGTGATTACAGGTGCTTCCGTATCAATGATGGAAATGGTTTCTGTGACTGTTGCCACATTGCCACATGCATCTGTTGCTGTAATGGTTACCGTGTAATCTACAGTACAGTCTGATGCTCCCGGGCAATCAAGAAAACCATTGTTTTGATCTCCATCTACATAGTTCTCATTCATGGCGCTTAGCACCTCGTTCAATTGACTTGCAGAATAGGTCGAAGCACATCCACCAATAAATTGATTGGCTTCTGCCACAACGTCAGCAACTGTCCATCCAGCGAACTCGCCAGACTGTACAATCATCTCTGCCAGACTTTGTTCTGACGCTCCAAAAGATGGAATGGCAGCGTCTAGTCCGAGGCTGATTGAAATCGCCATTAATTGTCCGGCCAGCACATTGTTGTACGCCCCACCAGGATCAACCATATCGCCAGAAGGCAACGCAACTGGCGTAGACCCGCTTGGCAAAAATGCCTGAACAGCTGCAGCTGAAGTGAGCGTTAATGTGTTGTCACAACCGATGGTTACCCCATTCGGGAATGCCGCATCAAAGTTGTTTAAAAGGTACATGCCCGGATTGTTTCCGTTCGGGCTGCTTCCCCAGCCTCCTTGTGTCTGAGTGCGCAATTGCTGATCACAACCACCTTGATTTGCATCTGTGGCTTGTGCTATGGTTATTTCCTCTAGCGGATTGTGATCAGTATTGTCTGTTACTTCAATGTTCAATCCTGACAAATCACAATCTTCCAAAATTGAAGGAATTCCTGAAATAACCGGAGCTTCATTGTCTTGAAGGATGATTGTTTGGGTGCATTCAACTGCCTCTCCATTTTCGTTGGTAGCAGTCCATGTACGAATGATTTCCACAGGACAATCTGAGCTCACCATTTCGTCTGAGTACGTGAGGGTATAAGGCTCTTCACAGTAAATAGTTGGAGTCCCCGTAAACTCAGGATCAATTGAGGCATCAATGCAATCAAGGGCAATATCAACGGCACAGTTCATCACTGGAAGCTCATCACAAGATCCTTCTAAATTAATGTCGCCATTACCATTCACATTCGATCCATTGATCACACCAGTGTAGTCAAACCAGCAAGACAGACCAGGTTCGAAGGTTTGGTCATTCGCTGCCATTCCAACTTGGAGTCCAAATTCATAATCAGACGGACGGTGCGTGCAGTTCAATAGACTACCTTCCAATCCGCCGGTACCAATCAATACGTTTTCATGAGAATCATCCATGATGAAATAGTCCCATGTTTCATATAGGTTTCCTACAATGCCAGGAGCTCCTTTCCAGCTTCTGCCTAGCGCAGACCATTCGTCCCAATCCATGCGGTCCTTAAACCAAAAGTCCATGTAGAATCCAAGATCAGGATTTTCCATATTCACGTGGTGTCCGTATATGTGAGCTGTACCGTCTTCGAAAACTTCAAACGTTCCTCCCTCTTCATCAAATTGATAGTAGATAGAGTTTACACCAGGAATATTTGGGATCCATAACGTACGTTCATCAGCACCAAAACCGTTGATGTGACAAATTTCATCTGCACACAACTCTTCTGTAGGTTGAGCACCAGGTTGATTTGCCCCGGCTTCGAAGTTTTGTTGAATTTCTTGGGCTGTTAAAGCGCGATCATAAGTGGCCACGAGTTTCAACGTCCCAATCCATGGACGCGCGTTGGCAATTTCATTGGCCAATACCAAGTGGTAGCCTAGGTTCCAATTCGAGAGATCTCCAGCTCTTGTACCTGAAGTTTCAAGTACACCATCAATGTAGATGGCTTCATTGCCATCGGCCTCGCGGATGTATACGATATGTTGCAGGTTCGTAGAAAGGGCGTTTGAGGCTACTAGATTTGGCGTACCATTGCCGCCTGTTTGGCTAGTTCTTAATCTACCAATGATGTCCTGATCTTCCTGACCTAACATCACATTTCGATTGGAAGAATTTGCTGAAACAGTGATTATCCTAGACGGACCAGTTTGAGCAAGGTTATCAGCGATAATCCATGCTTCCAATGTAATTTCACCTGAAGCTACTACACTGTTATTCAGCTCATCAGCTCCAGCCAACGATCGAATAAGTGTAGGTGCGTTGATTTGTAGACCTCCTTCGGGAAGCCACGTCACGTTTGATTCTTGATGAATACGAAGTATCAACGGCGTTCCACTATTGGAAACGTCATGAACATAACCTCCGCTGCCCTCTTGAAATGTATAGAGGTTCAGAAGGTCATTTGATACACGATCTTGAGCTAGAGAAGCTGTGCTCCCCAAGCAGATCAATATGAGCAGGTAAAGGTTCTTCATCAGCTTAAAGTCAGGTTAGTGATCTCATGCACTAGATAGAAGATTGTTTTCAAGGAAGGATGAAGCGTACTACTTACTTTTACGTGAAGATCCTGTTCAAGGTTTTGAAATACCGAAAGTCTTAGACGCAAACAGGGCTTCGAAGTGATAAATCGGCCGATTTAATCGACGAATGACAGCAAACAGAGGTGAAAACTACCCTTTAGGGTGACAGATAAGGTAGAAAAGACAAGTACATTTGTCCTGTTAATGTATTAGGCCATAGCGCCTACTCTTGGCTACCGACTCTCTCATGGTAACCAGAAACTAGAGTCCGAAAAAGGTGATTAAAACGTTAATCACCTTTTTATTTTTCCCTAAACTGAGACGAGGAATTTCGGGCTATGACTCACTCAGGCAAAGCAATCAATCTTCCGCTTCCTGAAATGGCTTGATCTATTAGGTCAGGGTTTCCTGAATAATAGGTATTCCCTTTATTGGTCAGCTTCGCGAAGAAATACCCAATGGGATTGACATACATCTGATTGATGCTGCTATTGTTGGAATACATCGCGCTGGAAGTGAATTCAGACGCATCGAATACGCCTACTCCTTGATGAAATAAGGCAGACGCTCTTGAACTCCCCTGAACAATGAAATTTGCATATCCAGTATGATTTGTGATGTTCAATGAGTCTCCCACAAAGCGAATGAGCACATCACCAAATCCTTGTCGGTTTTCAAAAGTGAAATGGTCACTGTATAAAGTATCCAAGAAGATAACGTCGCCTTGTCCTTTGAAGTGCACAGATTCAAGCTGAGACGCGTGAACAATCACTTTGAATCGAATCCCGAGGTTTCTCACCCAATTGCAGGTGTTCTCATTGCGAATGCTCAAAATACCGCCATCTTGCTCTGTAACGATTCCGTTCAGCACGTATTCAGGTCCTTCAACTTCAATGGCACCCGGAAGATCAGTTCTGATTTCAACATCAATTGCATCGTCTATTGAGAGTTCACGAATGCTTCCTGAAAAGGCACGTTGCTCAGAAGTATCTGGTCCGGCTTGCTTAAAACAATCAGGCGCATCATCGCTTTTGCAAGCTGAAAGACTCGCTGTGAATGTAAAAACAACCAGAACGCTATATAGACTTCTCCTCATTGTAGGAAGAAATTACTTCTTTTTTGCGGCTTCCCAATACGCGTCCATTTCTTCTAGACTCATCTCACCCATTACTTTGCCGTCTTTGGCGCTTTCAGTTTCTAGGTATTGGAAACGCTGTATGAACTTCTTGTTGGTGCGCTCCAGCGCATCATCGGGATTGATCCCTTTAAAACGGGCAAAGTTGATAAGGGAGAACATCAAATCACCAAACTCCTCTTCCATCCGATCTGAATTGGTGTCTGCTTCTACTTTGAATTCATTGAGTTCTTCATGCACTTTGTCCCAAACTTGGTCTTCGTGGTCCCAATCGAATCCTACGCCACGCGCTTTATCTTGAATTCGAATGGCTTTCACCAAAGAAGGCAATGAACGTGGAACGCCCTCTAACACGCTCTTCTTCCCTTCTTTCAGCTTGAGCTTCTCCCAATTGGCCTTCACTTCTTCTTCATCAGCTACTTCAACATCTCCATAGATGTGTGGATGTCTACTGATGAGCTTGTCTGAAATAAAATTCAAACTGTCAGCGATATCGAAATGGTTGGTTTCGCTTCCAATCTTTGCATAAAAGACCATGTGAAGTAAAATATCTCCTATCTCCTTCTTGACTTCCTCAATGTCGTTGTCCATGATGGCATCCGTCAACTCATAGGTTTCTTCTATGGTCAGGTGACGAAGGGAATCCATTGTTTGCTTCATGTCCCACGGACATTTTTCTCTCAATTCATCCATGATGTTTAAGAGACGTTCAAAGGCCAAAAGTTTATCTTGCATGCTATTCATACTTCAAAGATACCATCTCACAGTGGCGAATTTTAGAGCTTACGTCAACAATCTTTTATTTTTTTCGAACCAGTGTGTGTTGCTTGGGACGTTTCTCCTATTGATGTGCTTCGCGAAGCAGGCCCATTCTCAATGGTATGAAGGTGTGTATGTGGAAGCGCAAGGAGGAATGGTGATTCCTCATAGACCTGAATTAAAAGGAATTGTTCGTGGACATTCAAAGGGATTTGCGATTGGAAAAGAATGGGATGTAGATGGTTCTGCACGCTGGCACTTCCACTACCACAATCCTAAATTCGGACTTGAGTTTTACGCTTCAGACTTGGGAAATCGACTCCAGTTGGGACGTCAACTTGCACTTTCTGCATTTACGCGTATTCCTTTGGGAAGGGCGAAGTTCAGAGATGAGTTGTTCATTGCCGTAGGCGCAGGGTATACAGATACGAAGTGGGACTTGATTGAAAATCAAAAAGCCATTGCACTGGGCTCTTCGATGAACGTGGCCATCTCATTTGGCTATTCTGTTTCGAAGTCCGTTGGGAATACAGATGTGTACGCCGGTTTACGCATGACCCACCTGTCTAACGCTGCCCTCGTAATGCCGAATTTGGGAACCAACAACATTCTTCTTGTGCTTGGGGTGAAGATTGACCAAGACCGAAAGGTACTTGAATCCAAAATCTTTACTTCACATTTACCTCGAATGAGGGAATGGCGGGTTCAATACGCTGTGGGCATGAAGCAAATTTCACCTGCCCTTTCTCCCTTTTATCCCGTTCATACCCTGAGCGCCAGCTATACGAAACGTCCAAACTGGAATCGTGCGCATTTCATTCGAACCGATTTGTTCTACAATCCATCGCTTCGTCCTATTGTAAATAGAAATCAAGGACGAAGGTTAACGAACTCAGAGTTGATACAACACGGAATTGGATTGGGATATGCACAAATTTTTGGAAACACGCGTGCTGAACTAATGATGGGGATTTACACTGTGAATCCGAACAAAAAAGTAGGTCTTTTTTACCACAGACTAGGCTTGAGGCATCAGCTCGCTCGAGTTCCCAATATTGAAGTCACCCTGAACCTGTTTGCGCATTGGGCCAAAGCACATCACCCAGAAATTGGTGTGACATGGCAATTTCAGTGATTAAGCGATTTCCTCTTGCTTGCAGCGGTCTTGCGGACGAGCGCCACAAACGCTGCATCCACCACCTTCTTCTTGAAGCATAGGGTTGTTAGAAGCACAAGTTCCAGCGAATTCTCCATTCTTTTTGAGAAGAATTTTAATGGCAATCCCTGCGAATGCCAAGGCTAGTAATCCGATTGTTAATAGTGCGAGTTTCATAGTACAAAGATAATCATCTTTCGATGGATGAATGTCACGTATTCTTCAATTCTTCAATCTGCTCTTTCATACCGTTAGACATCCATGAAACGAAAGCTCCTTCTTCGTCATAGATCAAGTACACCTCCAGACCAAGGTCTGGGTGGCTCTCTAAAAACAGTTTTGTATCGTCAACTCCCATCACCAAGAAAGCCGTAGCGTAGGCATCTGCCAGCATGCAGTTGCTGGCCATAACTGTGGCTGAAAGTAATGAATGTTGCACAGGATAACCCGTTCGAGGGTCAATGGCATGAGAATACTTCTTGCCGTTTTCTTCGAAGAACTTTCTATAACTCCCACTTGTGGCCACGGCCTTGTTGCGTACGTTAAGAATGGCCTGAAATACCCGTTCGGCGTCGTCAACGGGCTTGTCAATCGCGATGCGCCAATCGCTGCCTTTGGAATTCACTCCTTTGCATAGGACCTCACCTCCTAGTTCAATCATATAGTTTGAGATGCCTTGCGCTTCGAGGTATTCAGCAATCACATCCACCGAAAACCCTTGTGCAATGGCGTTAAAATCCAAGCGAACCCCGGCTTGCCCTTTCCGAATCTGCGTCTCTTTATAGAGGTATCCGTTTTCAATCTCGAGCATATCGATGTTTGAAGGCTGCATGCTCACTTTGGCTTTGCGCTCTGCTACCTTTTCAGGGGTAACAACTTCTTTGTTCTTCAAGCCGAAACCCCAGAGTTCCACAAGCGGATAAACTGTTGGATCAAAGGCGCTATCTGTTTGTTGCCAAATCTCACGGGACACGTCAAAGAGCACAGAAAAGTACTTTGTAGAGTCGTAGAAGGCGAATACCGTATCTATCCGATCGTGGGCATTCATTCGATTGATCAGGGAAGTTGGAACCCACGTTGATAGGTCTTGATCTATGCGATGAAGAATGGAATCTACACCTGTTTTGAAGGAGGAATCATTCTCTAGATAACGAATAGTGTATGTGGTACCTTGTGCTTCTCCTTGGATAACTGATTCTTGGAAAACAGTTTCAGATGTTCTTTGTGAAGTCTCTCCTTCAGAAGATTGTTCGCCCGAACCACAAGCATACAATATGGTCAAGCAGGAACTTAAAACAGCGAAGTAAACAGCGGTTGTTTTCATAGCGCAAATGTCTGTAAAAAAAGAAAGCGGCAAAAGCCGCTTTCTTTGAGGATTATCCTCCAAAATCATCAAATGCTACGTTCTCTGGCGGCACGCCCCAGTCATCGCACATTTTAATTACCGCTTGGTTCATCATCGGCGGACCACAGAAATAGAATTCGATGTCTTCCGGTGCATCGTGGTCTTTCAAGTGATGTTCAATCACTGCGTTGTGAACAAATCCGATGAATCCATCCCCTTCATCGTCAACTGATTTCTTTTCTTTCCAGTTATCCTCTGGGTTCGGCTCGCTCAAAACGAGGTGAAACTTGAAGTTTGGAAATGCCTTTTCAATCTTTCTAAAATCGTCTACGTAGAAAAGCTCACGCTTTGAACGTCCACCGTAGAAGAATGTCACTTTACGGTCAGTCTTCAAGGTGTGAAACAAGTGGAAGAGGTGTGAACGCATTGGCGCCATTCCAGCTCCACCTCCGATGTATACCATTTCAGCTTCTGTTTCCTTGATGAAGAATTCACCGTAAGGACCAGAGATGGTAGCTTTATCGCCAGGCTTGCAACCGAATACATAAGACGAACAAACTCCAGGATTTACCTGCATCCAAGCATTACGTGCTCTATCCCAAGGTGGTGTTGCTACACGAATGTTCAACATCACGATGTTTCCTTCTGCAGGGTGGTTGGCCATTGAATATGCACGAACGATTTCCTCGTTGTTCACCATTTTCAAGTCCCACAATCCGAACTTATCCCACTCTGCTCTAAATTCTTCAGGATTTGGGTGGTGCTCAGGGTGAGCAGTGATATCGATGTCTTTGAAATCTACTGTGATGGTAGGCACATCGATTTGGATGTAGCCACCCGCTTCGAAGTCCAATGATTCCCCATCAGGCAATTGCACAACGAACTCCTTGATAAAAGAGGCCACGTTATAGTTCGAAATCACTTCGCACTCCCACTTCTTGATCCCAAATACCTCTTCAGGAATTTGGATTTTCATGTCTTCCTTCACCTTCACTTGGCATCCAAGA